>JBBANT010000001.1:0-18056 GCA_040401815.1 Ilumatobacteraceae bacterium
TGTTGCCATCGGTGAACCGTGTGATTCAGTCGGTGCAACAGCTGTCATTCGGTCGGGCCGGCATCGAGGGTGCTGCCGAGGGGTTGTCGCTCTCGCAACAATCCACCTCGTCGTCGGCTGGGCGCCCGACCGACAAGTTTGAACGACTCGAGATTCGCAATCTGACGTACAGCTATCCCAACAGCGATTCGCTGGTTACCAACATCGCAGCACTCACCGTCGCAGCGGGCGATTCAGTAGGCATCGTCGGCGCGAGCGGTTCGGGTAAGAGCACATTGGTGGATTTGTTGATCGGCATCCTGGCGCCGCGCGAAGGCACCATTGAAGTGAACGGCCGCGACGCGAGCAGCGATGTCAACAGCGACGCGAGCGGTAATCGCCGCTATTGGCAAGATCGCATTGGTTATGTGCCCCAACATGTGTATTTGATGGACACATCACTGCGCCGCAATGTGGCGTTTGGCTTGGCCGAAAAATCAATCAGCAACGCTGATGTCGAAAAAGCATTGCGTCTGGCCAACTTGTGGGAGTTCGTGCAGACTCTGCCCGACGGGCTTGACACCGTGGTGGGCGAGCGTGGCGTTCGGCTATCCGGCGGCCAGCGTCAACGGCTGGGGATTGCGCGTGCGCTGTATGGCAACCCCGAGGTCATCGTGCTGGATGAAGCCACGTCGGCTCTGGATGGCGATACCGAACGTGAAATCGTCGAGTCCTTGCGGGCCATCGCCCATGACCACACGCTGATAGTCGTGGCCCATCGCACGACGACGCTGGCGTACTGCAGTCGCCTCATTCGTCTGGATGGTGGTCGCATCGTGCAGGACGGAACCTTTGCAGAAGTGATTGGTAGCCTGCCCGTTACCGAATCCGAAGGGCAGTAGCTCAGTTGGTAGAGCATCGGTCTCCAAAACCGACGGTCGGGGGTTCAAGTCCCTCCTGCCCTGCAAGGTAATTGCGGCATCCCGATAGCCTTTGACACCCGTATGTCAATGGATCTCAACCGGCAGCAGAAACGCGCCATGCGTCGCATGGGTGCAGTCAACGAGCAGGGTGCCCCTGTTCGCGCCCCGGTGGCCCCATCCCAGACTCGCGAACGCGTCGGCATCTTTCGCTACATCCGCGAGGTGCGCGATGAGATGCGCAAAGTTTCGTGGCCCAAGTGGCCTGAGGTTCGTCGCTATTCAGTCATCGTGCTCGTTGCGGTGGTTATCGTGACGAGTTACATTTTCGGGCTCGATTCATTGTTCGGAGTTCTCTCCGGCTGGCTGTACAAGGACTAACAACTATGAACACAGACAACACCACCGAATCACTCGTCGATTCTGAATTCGACCTCACCACCGACGGGGCCGACGAAGAAATCATCGAGCGCCCCTGGTTGCGCCCCGGCAAGTGGTACGTCGTGCACAGCCAATCGGGCTACGAAAAAAAGGCTGAACAAGCAATGCAAGCGCGCGTGCAGACCATGCACCTCGAGCAAAAAATCTACGAAATCGTCATCCCGATGGAAGACGTGGTGGAGTTCAAGAACGGTCGCAAGCAGACCGTGCAGAAAAAGATGTTCCCTGGTTACATCCTCGTGCGCTGCGAACTCGACGATGAGTCATGGCTCTGTGTTCGCCAAACCCCAGGCATCACCGGCTTCGTCGGGCAAAACCAACGTGGTCAGCGCCCAACACCACTGTCGAAGAAAGAAGTGCAGCACTTCTTTGCACCAAAAGAAGAAGGCGAAGTGCAGCCCAAGCGCAAAGCACCAAAGATGGAGTACGACGTTGGCGAAGCAGTGCGCGTGAAGGAAGGCCCATTTGCCGACTTCCAGGGCCAAATTGCCGAAATCAATGGCGATCACATGAAGTTGAAAGTGCTCGTCAACATTTTCGGCCGCGACACATTGGTCGAAATGGACTTCGGTCAAGTAGCCAAGCTCTAATCAACTCATCATCCACCCAGTACATCTCCAGATAACTCTCAGCAAAGGATCACTTTCCACATGGCAAAAAAAGAAGTCTCCGCAATCGTCAAGATTCAGATTCCAGCAGGTAAGGCAACACCTGCACCACCAGTGGGTACCGCACTCGGACCCCACGGCATCCAGATCATGGAGTTCGTGAAGCAGTACAACGCTGCAACTGAAAGCCAAGTAGGCACGGTTATCCCAGTAGAAATCACGATTTTCGACGACCGCTCGTTTGAGTTCAAGTTGAAGACACCGCCAACTCCGGTGTTGTTGCGTGAAAAGGCCGGTATCGACAAAGCCGCCAAGAACCCAGGCAAAGAAGTGGCCGGTTCGGTGAATGAGAAAGACATCGAAGACATCGCCAAGCGCAAGATGCCCGACTTGAACGCCAATGATTTAGAAGCCGCCAAGCAGCAAGTGCGCGGCACCGCCCGCAGCATGGGGCTGACCGTCACGCCATAAGGCACGCAACAAGATCGGCGCCGATAGCGTCGGGGTTTCAACAACGGCTTGTCGGTATCACCTCATCCGACTGCCATAACAACGAGGGAGGCCTTATGGCCACAGAAAATAACCGCGGTAAAAAGTATGTCGCATCGGCCACGGGCCTGAATCGCGACGAACTGCACGACATGACTGCTGCAGTCACCAAAGTGAAGTCGATGGCGAAAGCCAAGTTTGACGAAACACTCGATCTTGCGGTGCGCCTTGGTTTGGACACCAAAAAGAGCGAACAAACTATTCGCGGCACCATTTCGATGCCGTCCGGCACCGGCAAAACCGTGCGCGTCGCAGTGTTCGCCCAAGGCGATAACGCCAAGTTGGCTCGCGATGCAGGGGCAGACGTGGTGGGTGCCGATGATTTGGCCGCCGACATCGAAAAAGGCAACATGAACTTCGACATCGTGATCGCCACGCCCGACCTCATGCCGATGGTCGGCAAACTCGGTCGTGCGCTCGGCCCACGTGGCTTGATGCCCAACCCCAAGACAGGAACCGTCACCACTGACGTGGCCCGCGCCGTCACCGAATTCAAAGGTGGCAAGGTGGAATACCGCACCGATCGCTACGGCAACGTGCACGTACCAGTCGGCAAAGCCAGTTTCGAAGTGTCTGCGTTGGTCGCCAACGTGAAAGCCGTGCTGGACGAACTCGTGCGCTCGAAGCCAGCAGCCGCCAAGGGTCGCTATATGAAGCGCATCACCTTGTCGTCAACCATGAGCCCAGCCGTGCGAATCGACCCAAGCATCGTCGAATAAACGGCGAGTAGCCGTCGAATAAACACAGCCCAGCGGGGTAGCAATCTGGCGCCGAGTGCCGATAGCGTGCCCCACGCATTACCAACCATAGAAATGTGGTTCACCCCGCCGGGGTGAATAATCAGGGAAACCTGGCCACACGAGGAAGGAATCCACATGTCAGTTGCACGTACTGAAAAAGCTGCAGTCGTTGCTGAAGTTCGCGAAAAGTTTGCCGCTTCGAACTCCGTCATTGTCACTGAGTACCGCGGTTTGTCCGTGGGTGCCCTTGCCAACTTGCGTCGCGCTTTGCGACCACTTGGCGCTGAATACAAGGTGTACAAGAACACCCTCGTAAAAATCGCTGCCCGCGATGGCGAAATGGCCGCCGTGGACAGCATGGTTGGTGGCCCGGTGGCAATTGCCTTCGTCAATGGCGAGGTTTCGGCAGTCGCCAAAGCGTTGCGCGATTTCGCCAAAGAAAACACCGCCCTCAAGTTGATGGGTGCTGTTGTCGACGGCAAAGCAGTTGACGCCAAGGGCGTAAAGGCACTTGCCGACTTGCCATCACGCGACGTGATGCTCGCCAAGCTTGCCGGCCTGCTCAAGGCCCCGATGTCGAACACCGCCTACCTGCTCTCAGCATTGCCGCGTAAAGCCGCCTATGGCTTGAAGGCGCTCGTTGAGCAAAAGCAAGCGGCGTAAGCCACCTGCGAGATCGAATCCAGTAACCAAACCAATACCAAGAGAGAAAGAGGAAACACATATGGCACTCACGAAGGAAGAGATCCTCGACGGGATCGGCGCGTTGACCGTGCTCGAACTGAAAGACCTGCTCGACGCGTTCGAAGAGAAGTTCGGCGTCACTGCAGCCGCCCCAGTGGCCGTTGCCGCCGCCGGTGGAGGCGCTCCAGCAGCAGCCGCCGCTGACGACAAAGACGAGTTTTCGGTGGTCTTGAAGGACAAAGGTGGCCAGCCCATCCAAGTCATCAAGGTCGTTCGTGAGCTCACCAACCTTGGTCTGAAAGAAGCCAAGGAATTGGTCGATGCCGCACCGAAGCCCATCTTGGAAAAAGTCAGCAAGGACGATGCCAACAAGGCAAAAGCCAAGCTCGAAGAAGTAGGCGCCACAGTCGAATTGGCCTGATCGGTTCACACCGGTCAGCGGTTGCCTACCGGCAGCCCTGCCAATGGATTCGCGTTACCGCGGCGGGGCCGAACTCGCCCGCTCGACACGTTTGTCGGGTGGAAAGTCGGCCCCGCACGGGTAGCGTGACGAGTCGCCGTGCAACGCCCCCGCCAAACCTCTCTCCAGAGGCCAAGCGACCGTGCATTGGCGAACAGCCCACATCACCACGTCGCAATTCGTTAGTCCCCGCAATTCCACCCGCCAGCAAGTAGGAGTCCTATCTCGTGCCGTCTCGCGCCGCCGCACGCGAACGTTATTCGTTCGCGTCACTCGAAGAAATTTTGGAAATGCCCGACCTCTTGGCGGTGCAAAAAGACAGTTTCGAGTGGTTCATGCGCCACGGCTTGCAAGATGTGTTCTCTGACATCTCGCCAATTAAAACCACTGACGGCAGTTTGCAGCTCGAGTTGGAATTTGATCCCGACGATCGCGAACTCACACCTGGGCCAAAATTCACCGAGACTGAATGTCGTATCAAGCATCACACCTACGCGGTGTCGCGCTTCGTAAAGGCTCGTTTTTCCAACCGCGATACGGGTGAAATCAAAGAACAAGTCGTCTACATCGGTGAGTTCCCGAAGATGACCGAGCGTGGCACGTTCCTCGTGAACGGCATCGAAAAGGTCATTGTTTCTCAGCTCGTGCGTTCGCCAGGCGTGATCTTTGAAGCAGGAGAGCGTTACCGTTTGCGTAACCTCGCCAAGCACCAGTTGGTGAAAGGCACCATCCACCCACAGCGTGGTGAATGGCTCGAATTCGATGTTGAGCACAAGCCCGGCAAGAACCCAACCGCTGGTGCTCGCATTGCCCGCAAGCGCCGCCTCAGCATCTTCCTCATCCTGCGCGCACTCGGCTACGACGAGCAAAACGCACCAGGTTTCTTGGAGCGCTTCGTGAAGTACTTCGACTTCCTCGAAGAGCAGTGGCTGCGTGAAAAGCATGTCGCCCCAACCCGTGACGAAGCGATGATCGAGATCATGCGCCGTACGCGCCCAAGCGAGCCGGCCACCGTCGACACCGCCCGCATTAACTTCGAAGGCGCATTCTTTGAATCACGTCGCTACGACACATCACGTGTTGGTCGCTACAAGTTGAATCGCAAAATCGGTGCCGAAGTTCGCAAACTTGCCGAGACTTTCGGCTTGCAAGTTGGCAACGAACTCGGCCAGATCGACATCCCGACCGAATCACAAACGGTGTTGGCCCGCAGCGAAGTGCTCGCCACCATCACCTATTTGTTGCACCTCGTAAAGCAAGAGCCTGGTTATCGCCTCGACGACCAAGACCACTTCGCCAACCGTCGTGTTCGCCCAGTTGGTGAACTCATCCAAAACCAAGTACGCATTGGTCTTTCGCGTATGGAGCGTGTGGTTCGCGAACGCATGAGTTCGCAAGATCAAGACGGCATTTCGCCGCTGACGCTCATCAACGTGCGTCCGCTCGTGGGTGCCATCAAAGAGTTCTTCAACTCGTCGCAGTTGTCGCAATTCATGGACCAAACCAACGCCCTGTCGGGCTTGACCCACCGACGCCGTTTGTCGGCGCTCGGACCAGGCGGTTTGTCACGTGAGCGCGCCGGCTTCGAAGTGCGCGACGTGCACTTTTCGCACTATGGCCGCATGTGCCCAATCGAAACACCAGAAGGCCCAAACATCGGTCTGCAAGGTGCGTTGGCGACCTATGGCCAGATCAACCCATTCGGTTTCATTGAAACGCCGTACCGCCGCGTAAAGAACGGTCGCGTCACCAACGAAGTGCGTTACATGGCTGCTGACGAAGAAGAGGAATACGTCATCGCCGAGGCCAACACAGCGCTCAACAAAGACGGCTCGTTCGTTGATGAAAAGGTGCTCGTTCGTCGTTCGCCTCAGGCAGCAACGCTTGAAGACCTGAAGAAAATGCTCGAAGCCGAGTCATTCTTCGGTTCCACCACCGACCTCGCGTTGGTGACCCCACAAGAAGTCGACTTCATCGACGTTTCACCACGTCAAATCGTGTCGGTAGCCACGTCGCTCATTCCATTCCTTGAGCACGACGACGCCAACCGTGCGTTGATGGGTGCCAACATGCAGCGTCAAGCAGTGCCACTGATTCGTGCCGAGGCGCCGTTCGTCGGCACCGGTGTCGAAGCACGCGCCGCCCGTGACGGTGCAGATCTGGTACTGGCCAAAGACGACGGTGTCGTCGAGACCGTTACCGGTGTCAACATCGTTGTGCGCTACGAGAACCTGCCGAAAAAAGATCATGAACACGTGCTCGTCAAGTTCCGTCGTTCTAACCAAGACACCACCATCAACCAGTTGCCCCGCGTGCGCGAAGGCCAAAAAGTCAAAAAGGGCGACCTGCTCGCCGACGGCCCCAGCACCGATCAAGGCGAATTGGCACTTGGCAAGAACTTGCTCGTGGCGCTCATGCCATGGGAGGGCTACAACTACGAAGACGCCATCATCATTTCCGAGCGTCTCGTCAAAGAAGACGTCCTCACCTCAATTCACGTGAAGGAACACGAAGTCGACTCGCGCGATACCAAGCTCGGGCCAGAAGAAATTACCCGTGACATCCCCAACTTGAGTGAAGACATCGTGGCGGACCTCGACGATCGCGGCATCATTCGCGTGGGCGCCGATGTGGCCCCTGGCGATGTGTTGGTCGGCAAGGTCAGCCCGAAGGGCGAGACCGAACTCACCCCAGAAGAGCGCCTCTTGCGCGCCATCTTCGGTGAAAAGGCCCGTGAAGTGCGCAATACGAGCTTGAACGTGCCGCACGGTGAGACCGGCAAGGTCATCAACATCGAAGTGTTGCAACGCGTCAAGCAAGACGGTTCCGACGGCGATGAACTGCCACCAGGCGTCAACGAATTGGTGCGTGTCTATGTGGCGCAAAAGCGCAAGATCAGCGTCGGCGACAAGCTGGCTGGTCGTCACGGCAACAAGGGCGTTATCTCCAAGATCTTGCCGATCGAAGACATGCCGTACTTGGATGACGGAACTCCTGTCGACATCATCTTGAACCCGCTCGGCGTGCCGAGCCGTATGAACATCGGTCAAGTGCTTGAAGCACACCTTGGCTATGGCGCTCGTTGGGGTTGGGTCGACCCCAAGACCGGCAAGGCCGTTGGTGACGCACCATTGCGCGGCACCGAAACCAAGACTCGTCCGGTGACTAAGCCTTCGGTCTACGTCGCAACTCCAGTGTTCGATGGCGCCCATTGGGACGAGACATCGGCAACCTACGACCACCCAACTATCCAAGACGTGCTCGGCAGTATCAACCCAGAAAGCATCGACGGCACACGCCTCGTTGGCAAAGACGGCAAGGTGCGCTTGCGCAACGGCCGCACGGGTGAGTACTACGACAGCTCAATCACCGTTGGCTATATGTACATCTTGAAGTTGCACCACTTGGTCGACGACAAGATTCACGCGCGTTCAACTGGGCCATACTCGATGATCACCCAGCAACCACTCGGTGGCAAGGCGCAATTCGGTGGCCAGCGCTTCGGTGAAATGGAAGTGTGGGCACTCGAGGCTTACGGTGCGGCATATTGCTTGCAAGAAATCCTCACCCTGAAGAGCGACGACGTGTTCGGACGCGTACACGTGTACGAGTCCATCGTGAAGGGCTCCAACCTGCCCGAACCAGGCGTGCCGGAGAGCTTCAAGGTGCTTATGAAAGAAATGAAAGCCTTGTGTCTCGACGTTGAAGTGTTGCGTGAAGATGGCCGCCCAGTGGAGCTGGCCGATCTTGACGACGACATCTACAAGACGCAAAAAGAACTTGGCATCAACCTCACCCGCCCCGAGCGCGGTTCTGACGCAGACGACCGTCTTCGCCAGAACACGTTCTAACGAGAAGGACGAACAGAACCATGACCGATACGGCAGCACCCGCAGTCACACCAGCAACGGAAGTCAACGACTTCCGACAGATGCGCATTGGCTTGGCCACTGCTGAAGACATCCGTCAGTGGTCGTTTGGCGAGGTAAAAAAGCCCGAGACCATCAACTACCGCACCTTGCGCCCCGAGCGCGACGGGTTGTTCTGTGAAAAAATCTTCGGGCCAACCCGTGACTTCGAGTGCGCCTGCGGAAAATACAAGCGAGTCAAGTTCAAGGGCATCATCTGCGACAAGTGCGGTGTTGAAGTAACTCGTTCGCGCGTGCGTCGTGACCGCATGGGTCACATCGAACTCGCCGCACCAGTGGTGCACATTTGGTACCTAAAAGGCACTCGTTCTTGGTTGGCCTACTTGCTCAGCGGCCTCGAGCCACGCGATGAGATGAAGGCCAAGCAGTTGGAGAAAGTCATTTACTTGTCGGCCTGGCTGGTGAGCTCGGTGAACAAAGACGAACTGCATGAAATGAAGCCCGAACTCGAAAAGGAATACCTCGAGGATCGCCAAGAGCTCATGAAGCGCCGTGACGCGCACTTGAAGCAGCGCCAAAAAGACGCTGACGCCGAACTGGCCCAGTTGGCCGCCGACGGTGCCAAAGACGCCGAGGTCAAGAACCGCCAAAAGCAAATTGAAAAAGATCTCGAATCACTCACCAAGACGACCACCGAAGAAATCGACTTGCTCGATCGCGCGTGGACCACTCTTGACGACCTCTACCCGCGCATGATCATCGACGATGAAAACTTGTGGCGTGAACTCGTTGATCGCTATGCCGACTACTTCACTGGTGGCACGGGTGCTGAGTCAATCAAGGCCTTGATCGACAACTTGGACTTCCATAAGGACGAAATCGAATTGCGCGACGCAATCACCAATGGCTACAAGGGCAAGCCGCTGTCATCGCAGCGCAAGACCAAGGCCATCAAGCGACTCAAGATTGTTGCATCGTTCAACAAGCGCGATGATCAAGGCCGTTTGGTCAATGATCCGAAGGCCATGATTCTTGATGCCATTCCGGTGATTCCGCCAGATCTGCGCCCAATGGTGCAGCTCGACGGTGGCCGATTCGCAACGAGCGACTTGAACGACCTCTATCGCCGCCTCATCAACCGCAACAACCGCCTCGAGCGCTTGTTGGAGTTGGCGACGCCAGAAATCATTCTCAACAACGAACGCCGCATGCTGCAAGAAGCAGCCGACGCCTTGTTCGACAACGGCCGTCGTGGTCGCCCGGTCACGGGTGCAGGCAACCGTCCGCTCAAGTCGCTGTCAGACATGTTGAAGGGCAAGCAAGGCCGTTTCCGCCAGAACTTGCTCGGCAAGCGTGTCGACTATTCCGGCCGCTCGGTTATCGTCGCCGGCCCAACACTGCGTTTGCACCAGTGTGGTTTGCCGAAGTTGATGGCGCTGGAGTTGTTCAAGCCATTCGTGATGCGCAAGTTGGATGATCGTGGTTTGGCCCAGAACATCAAGAGCGCCAAGCGCATGGTCGAGCGTCGCCACCCTCTCGTGTGGGATGTGCTCGAAGAAGTCATTAAAGAACACCCCGTGTTGCTCAACCGTGCACCAACCCTGCACCGTCTGGGCATTCAGGCATTCGAGCCACAGCTGGTGGAAGGCAAAGCCATTCACTTGCACCCACTCGTGTGCACCGCGTTCAACGCTGACTTCGACGGCGACCAAATGGCAGTGCACTTGCCGTTGTCGGTTGAGGCCCAAGCCGAAGCACGCGTGCTCATGTTGTCGGCCAACAACTTGTTGTCGCCAGCGTCGGGTCGTCCAATCGTGGCGCCTAACCAAGACCTCATCATCGGTGGGTATTACCTCACCCAGCAGATCGACGGACGAGAAGGCGAGGGTCGTGCCTATCGCACGATGTCCGAGCTCATCAATGCGCTCGACAACAACAACGTCACGTTGCACTCGTCGATCGTTTGGTACGGCTCCACCGTCACCAAGCCGCTGAACACCACACCAGGCCGTTTGATTCTCGAAGAAGCGTTGCCAGATGGCTACGTTGCTCGCTTCGGCCATATCGATAAAGCCCTCGGTAAGTCGGCGTTGTCCGAAATCGTGGAACGCCTGAGTGATCACTTTTCCAAGGCAGTTGTCGCCCTTGCACTCGACCGCATCAAGTCGCTGTGCTATCGCTACGCCAGCAAGAGCGGTCTGACGTTCTCGATCGACGACATCAAAGCCCCCACCAACAAGGCCCAAATTCTCGAGGGTTACGAAGACAAAGCCGAAAAGGTGGAGAACCAATTCCGCCGCGGCATCATCACTGACCAAGAGCGTCGTCAACAAGAAGTGCGTATCTGGTCGGATGCCAAAGCCGAAGTCATGGCCGCGATGCAACAGGCATTTAAAGATGACAAGTTCAACCCCATCGACATGATGGTCGGCTCGGGTGCGCGTGGCAACATGACGCAGTTGACCCAGATCGCCGGTATGCGTGGTCTCGTGGCTAACCCTCGTGGTGACATGATTCCGCGCCCAATCAAGAGCAACTTCCGTGAAGGTTTGGCAACGCTCGAATACTTCATCGCCACTCCTGGTGCGCGCAAGGGCTTGGTCGATACCGCGTTGCGTACTGCTGACTCGGGTTATCTGACCCGTCGTCTGCACGACGTTGCGCAAGAGCTCATCGTGCGCGAAGACGACTGCGGCACCAGCCAAGGCGCTTGGGTAGAAGACGTCACCGCCGATACCCCGAACAAGCGAAACTGGCTGGAAACACGCCTGTTTGGCCGCGCTCTGCACACCGACGTGGCCCTGTCGAATGGCACCGTCTTGCCGCGCAACAGCATCGTCGGCGACGCCGAGATGGCCATGTTGCGCGAGGACGAAAAGATCATGCGCGTGCGCGTGCGGTCGGTGCTCACGTGCGAATCCAAGAACGGTATTTGCGCCAAGTGCTACGGCCGTTCGTTGGCCACGGGTAACGAAATTGAATTGGGCGAAGCAGTCGGCGTGATTGCAGCTCAGTCAATTGGTGAGCCTGGAACCCAGTTGACCATGCGTACCTTCCACACGGGTGGTGTCGCTGGTAAAGACATCGCCGGTGGTCTGCCACGAGTCGTGGAACTGTTTGAAGCACGTCACCCACGCGGTTCGGCATCGTTGGCCCGCGCCACAGGTGTGGTGCGCATCGGCGCCGACGACAGCAAGGGCCTCGTTGTCAACGTGATTGACGACAGTGGCACCGAAGTGCCGGTCGTTTTGCCGCTGGGCAGCAAGTTGAAGGTGAAAGACGGCGACTCCGTCGTTGCCGGACAGCTGCTCACCGACGGGCCAATTGACCCCAAGGAACTGCTGGAGATCAGTGGTATCCGCGACGCACAGGCGTACATCGTCGAAGAAGTGCAGCGCGTGTATCGCGACCAAGGCGTAGCCATTCACGACAAGCACATCGAATTGATTCTGCGTCAAATGACGCGTCGTTATATCGTGCAAGATCCGGGTGATACACCGTTCTTGCCCGGCGAGCGAATCGATGCCCGCGTGCTGCGTGAGGCCAACGAGCGTCTATCCAAAGAAGGCAAGCGCACTGCTGAGGGTCGCCCCGAATTGATGGGCATTACCAAAGCAGCGATCTCCACGGATTCGTGGTTGTCGGCGGCATCGTTCCAAGAAACGACTCGCGTGCTTACCGAAGCTGCCATCGACGCCAAGAGCGACTCGCTGATCGGTCTGAAAGAAAACATCATCATCGGCAAAGTCATCCCAGCAGGTACGGGCATGGACGCCTACAACTTGTTCGGCATCGACTACCCGGGGTACGTGCGTGCACAGTCGCACACGACCGAGGGCGACGAAGGCATCGAAGTTGATCCAGCCGCGTTCGCCGCGCCAGCCCGCTCGGCGAGCGAGTTGGATGCCAGCGATGTGGAATCGGTGCTCGGGGTGAGCGTGGCCGACCACAGCAGTGCTGAATCGTTGCCATCTGGCGACCATGTGGCAGCCGAACCGCAGTTCGACGAGCCAACTGACGACACCGAAGCCTTGTAGTCCCCCCAGCCGAAACACTGGGTTGCAATAGGCCCAGTCGTAACACGCCCAGTTGTTACGTGTCTTGTCATTACATGGCTGGCCTTTACATACCTGGGGGTTGGCGACATGACGGGCAGCCCCATAGGCTGGAGCGCTCGCTAGTCGCAGCCGTTCACGGGTGTTGCAGCGGGGCAGAAGTCGTTTTAGTCATCCCTACGAAAGAAAGCATTCGGTTCGCGTGCCAACTATCCAACAGCTGATCCGCCAAGGTCGCAGCTCGAAGTCGTCAAAGACCAAGACGCCTGCCTTGAAGGGTTCACCACAGCGTCGTGGCGTGTGCACGCGCGTGTTTACCACCACTCCCAAAAAGCCCAACTCGGCGTTGCGCAAAGTTGCCCGCGTGCGCCTCACGAGCGGTATCGAAATCACTGCCTACATTCCAGGCGAAGGCCACAACCTGCAAGAGCACTCGATTGTGCTCGTGCGTGGCGGCCGCGTGCGCGACCTGCCAGGTGTGCGCTACAAAGTCATTCGTGGTGCGCTCGACGCATCAGGTGTAAAAGACCGCAAGCAAGCCCGCAGCCGTTACGGCGCAAAGCGATCGAAGTAGCACCATGACTCGCAAAGGCCCAACAGTCCGCGCCGAATTGGTCGCCGACCCAGTATTCCAGTCAACGCTCATCACGCAATTAGTCAACAAGGTGATGTTGCACGGCAAAAAGAGCACCGCCGAACAAATCGTTTACGGCGCGCTCAAGCTGATCGAACAAAAGACAAGCACCGAACCCTTGACCACCGTCAAGCGAGCACTCGACAACGTCAAGCCGCCACTCGAAGTGCGCAGCCGTCGAGTCGGTGGTGCCACCTATCAAGTGCCAGTCGAAGTCAAACCGCGTCGCTCCATGACCTTGGCGATTCGCTGGGTCGTCGACAACTCGCGTGGTCGTCGTGAAAAGACGATGGCCGAGTGCTTGGCCAATGAACTAATGGATGCGTCCAATGGTGTTGGCGCGTCGATGAAAAAGCGCGAAGACATGCAGAAGATGGCTGAAGCCAACAAGGCCTTCGCCCACTACCGCTGGTAAACCGAAACCCCCACTAGGCAACGCACGGAGTATTTCCCCATGTCTGAAAGAGAGTTTCCACTCGGGCAATATCGCAACATCGGCATCATGGCGCACATTGATGCAGGCAAAACCACCACGACTGAGCGCGTGTTGTATTACACCGGCAAGACCTACAAGATCGGTGAAGTGCACGAAGGTGCAGCGATCATGGACCACATGGTGCAAGAACAAGAGCGCGGCATCACCATTACTGCAGCTGCCACTACCGCCATGTGGCGCGAGCATCGCATCAACATCATTGACACCCCAGGTCACGTGGACTTCACCATCGAAGTCGAGCGCTCGTTGCGCGTGTTGGACGGCGCAGTAGCCGTGTTCGACTCGGTTGCCGGTGTCGAGCCGCAAACCGAAACCGTGTGGCGTCAGGCCAACAAATACAAGGTGCCACGCTTGTGCTTCATCAACAAAATGGACCGCACCGGCGCCAACTTCTATCGCACCGTTGACATGATCAAAGACCGTTTGCAGGCCGTTCCGGCCATCATCCAGCTGCCTTTGGGCGGCGAGCAGGAGTACCGCGGCATCATCGACATCGTCAAGATGAAGGCCATCGAATGGGATGGCGACGACAAAGACTCGAAGTACTTCGAGTCTGAGATTCCGGCTGATTATGTAGAAAAAGCCAAGCAGTATCGCGCTGAATTGCTCGAGCTGGCAGCCGGCGAAGTCGAAGAAGTGATGGAGCGCTATTTGGCCAACGGCGACTTGAGCGAGGACGATTTGCGTCTGGCAATCCGCACCGGCACTCTGGCGTTCAGTTTCGTGCCAGTCATGTGTGGCTCGGCGTTCAAGAACAAAGGCGTGCAACAAATGCTCGACTGCATCGTCGACTACCTGCCTTCACCGATGGATATCCCACCCGCCGAGGGCACCAACATCAAGGGTGATGAGAACATGACCCGCGAAGCGGATGAAAATGCACCGTTTGCTGCGCTCGCTTTCAAGATCGTTGCCGACCCATTCGGCAAACTCACTTACTTCCGCGTGTACTCAGGCAAGATCGCCAAGGGCGAAGAGTTGTACAACTCAGTGAAAGAAAAGCGTGAACGCGTCGGCCGACTGTTGTTGATGCATGCGAACCAACGTGAGGACGTCGATGTGGCTCGCGCTGGCGACATCGTCGCAGGTCTCGGGTTCAAAGAAGTCACTACGGGTGACACTCTTTGCGACCGCGAGCACCCGATCATTTTGGAGCGAATGATCTTCCCCGACCCGGTGATTCACGTGGCCATTGAGCCAAAAACGAAGAACGACCAAGACAAGTTGGGCAAGGCCCTCAAGTCGTTGTCGGATGAAGACCCAACGTTCCGCGTACGCACCGACCACGAGACTGGCCAAACCGTAATTTCAGGCATGGGCGAGTTGCACCTTGAAATTCTTGTTGACCGTATGCAGCGCGAATTTGGTGTGGATGCCACCGTCGGTAAGCCACAGGTGGCGTATCGCGAAACAGTGACCCGCACCGTCGACAGCGTCGAGTATCGCCACATCAAACAGTCGGGTGGTTCGGGACAGTTCGCCGTGGTGAAAATTACGGTCGAGCCGAACCCAGGCAAGGGTTACGAATTCGTCGACGACATCAAGGGTGGTCGTATTCCGCGTGAATACATCCAGCCAACCAACCAAGGCATTCAGGCAGCGCTCGACAATGGCGTGTTGGCCGGTTATCCAACGGTGGACGTGCGAGTCAGCCTCGTTGATGGCCAATATCACGACGTGGACTCCAACGAAATGGCGTTCAAAATCGCTGGTCAAATGGCGTTCAAAAAAGCTGCCGGAATGGCACGTCCAGTGCTGATGGAGCCCATCATGGCTGTTGAGGTCGTTACCCCTGAAAACCACATGGGTGACGTAATCGGCGACCTTTCCAGCCGCCGTGGCCGTATTGAGGGCATGGAAGCCAATGGAAATTTCCAAAACGTCCGCGCGCAGGTTCCGCTTTCAGAAATGTTCGGATACAGTACAGATTTGCGTTCTCGCACCCAGGGGCGAGCAACGTACACGATGCAATTCCACTCGTACCAGCAGGTACCAGAGGCCATCTCGCAAGAGATCGTCAAACGGGTGCGCGGGGAATAGCAAGTACAAGTCTCATCAAAGAAACAGCAAAACAGGAGAGAAACAGCAATGTCGAAGGGTAAATTCGAGCGCACCAAGCCCCACGTCAACATCGGCACGATGGGTCACATTGACCACGGCAAAACCACACTGACCGCAGCGATCTCCAAGACGCTGGCCAGCAAGGGTCTTGCCGAGTACACCCCATTCGACCAAATCGACAAAGCACCAGAAGAAAAAGCACGTGGTATCACCATCTCCATCGCGCACATCGAATACGAGACCGAGAACCGTCACTACGCCCACGTCGACATGCCGGGTCACGCTGACTACATCAAGAACATGATCACCGGTGCCGCCCAGGTTGACGGCGCAATCCTCGTGGTTGCTGCCACCGACGGCCCAATGCCCCAGACCCGCGAGCACGTGCTGCTTGCCCGTCAGGTCGGCGTGCCCTACATCGTGGTTGCCCTGAACAAGAGCGACATGGTCGAGGATGAAGACATGCTCGGCTTGGTCGAGGAAGAAGTGCGCGACTTGCTCACGTCATACGAGTTCCCCGGCAAAGACACACCAGTGGTGCGCGTCTCGGCCTTGAAGGCTCTCGAAGGCGATGCTGCCTGGCAAGAAAAAATCATGGAACTCATGAAGGCCATTGACGACTACATCCCGCAGCCCAAGCGCGAGCTGGACAAGCCGTTCCTCATGCCCATCGAAGACGTCTTCACGATCACTGGTCGTGGCACCGTTGTGACCGGCAAGGTGGAGCAGGGCAAAGTCAACACCGGCGACGAAATCGAAATTGTCGGTTTGCGCGACACCCAAAAGACCGTTTGCACGGGTGTGGAAATGTTCCGCAAGTTGCTCGACGAAGGTCAAGCTGGCGACAACATCGGCGCACTGTTGCGCGGCACCAAGAAGGAAGACGTCGAGCGCGGTCAAGTGCTCTGCAAGCCGGGCTCAATCACGCCGCACACCAACTTCGAAGGTCAGGTGTACGTCTTGAAGAAAGAAGAAGGCGGCCGTCACAAGCCGTTCTTCAACAACTACCGTCCGCAGTTCTTCTTCCGCACCACCGACGTGACTGGCACCGTGCAGTTGCCAGCTGGCACCGAAATGGTGATGCCTGGTGACAACGTCATCATGACGGTCGAACTCGGCAAGCCCATCGCGATGGACGAAGGTCTTCGCTTTGCGATCCGCGAAGGTGGCCGCACCGTTGGTGCCGGACGCGTCGTAAAGATCCTGAAGTAAGCACCACAAGGTAACGAGGCACGACCATGGCACAAAAACAGGGGATTCGTATCCGCCTGAAGGCGTTTGACCATGTCGTGCTTGACAGTGAGTCGAAAAAAATCGTCGAGACCGTCGTGCGTACAGCAGCGACGGTGCGCGGACCGATTCCACTGCCTACGGACAAGCATCGTTACACCGTGATTCGTGGTCCACACGTCGACAAAGACTCACGCGAGCACTTTGAGATGCGTATTCACAAGCGCCTCATTGACATCGTTGATGCCAACGCCAAAACGGTAGAGACGCTGCAGCGCCTCGAGATTGCCGCCGGCGTTGACATTGAAATCAAGATGAACTAGCGCCATTTGGCGCAAGAAGTGGGCAAGATTCACTGGCCTGTGTGCCCCGAGGTGTCGCACTAACCGATAGAACTGCTCTATGAGTTTTGTGTTTCCACCGCCAGCCCCGATGGAAGTCGTTGAACAATCCAACAATGCGCGCCGTGGCCGTCGCTCACGCTTGATTCGTTTTGTGGCCATTGGGGTGGTCGTGTCATTTGCCGCCGGCCTGATTGGCGGGGTGCTGGCCACGCAGATTGATTCTGGTTCTTCGACCAACAACGAGCCGTATACCCAGGTGACTGCCGCGCCAGTGGTGTCACCTGACGACTCAGTACAGATCACCGGTGTTGCTGCAGCAGCAACGCGGCTGGCCAACAGCGTGGTGACGATTTCAAGTCTTGTTAACGGCGAGATGGGCGAGGGCGAATCCACCGGCACTGGCGTGGTCGTCACAAGTGACGGTGAAATTTTGACCAATGCTCACGTCGTGGAAGGCGCCACCGAGGTTCGTGTGCGATTCGCTGGTGATACTGAGCCAGTAACTGCGGTGGTTGTGGCAGCGGACGCCGGCAACGACCTGGCGCTACTCAAAGTTGACGCACAAAATTTGGTAGCCGCAACGTTTGCCAAGCCAGGCAGTGTGCGAGTTGGCGACCAGGTGGTGGCCATTGGGTATGCGTTGGCTCTTGATGGTGGGCCAAGTGTTACCACCGGCATTGTCTCGGCTACGCGCCGCACGATCTTTACCGAATCTGGCGCGTTGAACAGCTTGATTCAAACCGATGCAGCGATTTCATCGGGCAACTCGGGTGGGCCATTAGTCAACATGCGCGGCGAGGTCGTTGGCATCAACACGGCAGTGGCACGCGGCGACAACAACGCTGCCGCCAACAATATTGGTTTCGCCATTTCCGTTGATGAAGTGCTCACGGTGTTGGAGCAATTGCGCGAGCAGGCCTTGGGCGCACCTCGCACCGAAGGGTTCTTGGGGGTCAGTCTGGAGGCTCGCAACGACGGGGGAGCTG
>JBBANT010000001.1:18156-100694 GCA_040401815.1 Ilumatobacteraceae bacterium
CGCACCGAAGGGTTCTTGGGGGTCAGTCTGGAGGCTCGCAACGACGGGGGAGCTGGCTCGATTATTGCCACGGTGCAGCCAGGTTCGCCTGCCGAGCAGGCAGGCGTGTTGATTGGCGACATTGTCTTGGCCGTGGATGGCGAGCCCGTTAACGGCCAAGCCGGCTTAGTGGCAGCAATTCGCGACCGCATCCCTGGGGATTCGATCAGTATTGATTTGGTCCGCGATGGGGAACGCCTTACCGTGTCGGCCGTTCTCGTGGCTCGCCCACAGGATTAGCTGCACCCTCCCAACGCGGCTCACGGCGGGGTGGGGCGAACACCCGTTTTGTGGGGTGTTTCTTGAGCGGTGCCCGATAGCGTGAGCCCTCGCGTTTGAAGCAGGTTCTGCTTCTCATGCGGCTGTCGTAAAACAGTGCAATCGAAGTCTGTGTGCGCCTGATTCGTCAGGTACCTCACAGCGAAAACGATCATGGGCTCCGCCGGCTTGGCCGCGCGGGGCTTTTTCGTGAAAACGACAAGCAAGTTCCGCAACATTCGAAACGAAGAAGAAAAGGCTCACCATGGCACAGAAAGCGATCGTCGGCGAAAAGGTCGGCATGACGCAGGTGTGGACGCAAGATCGCCGTGTTGTGCCCGTGACCGTGCTGCGCGTCGAGCCACTGCGCATCGTGCAGATCAAGACCAAAGAGTCTGATGGCTACTGCGCGCTGCAGGTCACTTATGGCACCAAAGATGCCAAAAAACTCAACAAGGCTGCCGCTGGCCATTTTGCCAAGAACAACGTGGCCCCAGGTCGTCGTTTGGTCGAGTTGCGCTTGGATTCGGTTGAAGGCTTTGTAGTGGGCCAAGAAATTGGCGTGGACAAGCTCGTTGCTGGTGAAATCGTCGATGTCACCGCGGTGAGCCGCGGTAAGGGTTTTGCTGGTGGCATGAAGCGCCACAATTTCCGTGGCCAAGGCGCAGCGCACGGTAACCACAAGCACCACCGCGCCCCGGGCTCGATTGGTCAGCGTTCTTTCCCTGGCCGCGTGTTCCGCGGTATGCGCATGGCTGGTCACATGGGCCACGAACAAGTCACCATCTTGAATCTTGAAGTCGTACAAGCAGATGCCGAGCGCAATTTGCTGCTCGTCAAAGGTGCGGTGCCTGGCCCCAACGGTGGTGTGGTCATCGTGCGTGATGCAGTGAAAGGCGGCAAGTAGTCATGGCAAAAGTGACGATGAAGAGTGCCGCTGGCAAAGCAGCCGCCAGCGTCGAGCTTCCTGATGCAATGTTCGGCATCGTGCCAAACATTTCGGTGATGCACCAAGTTGTTCTCGCCCAGTTGGCCCACCGTCGAGCCGGCACACAAAGCACCAAGGGTCGCGCTCAAGTTCGTGGTGGTGGTCGCAAGCCATTCGCCCAAAAAGGAACCGGTAATGCCCGTCAAGGTTCGATTCGCGCGCCGCACTTCGCCGGCGGTGCTGTCGCCCTTGGCCCAACGCCTCGCAAATACAGCCAGCGCACGCCAAAGAAAATGGTGCAACTCGCGCTGCGTTCGGCGCTGTCAGATCGCGCCGCCGACGGCAAGGTCATCGTCGTTGACTCGTGGTCATTCGACAAGCCAAACGCCAAATCCGCTGCTGCTGCCTTGGCCGCCGTTGGCGCCACCGGCAAGGTGCTCGTTGTGGTTGCTACCGCAGCCAGCGATGTGGCCAAGAGCATGCGCAATCTGGCCGATGTGCACGTTGTGCTCACCACCGAACTCAATGCCTACGACGTGTTGTGCAGCGACTGGGTGGTCTTTTCGCAAGACAGCCTGCCTGCCACCGAAGGGGGTGCCAAGTGAAAGACCCACGCGACGTGATCATTCGCCCAGTGGTTTCTGAAAAGAGCTATGCCGGCTCGAGCATCGGTGTGTACACCTTCGAAGTGCACCCATCGGCAAGCAAGCCCGAAATTCGCGATGCAGTGCAGCGCATCTTCAATGTGAAGGTGCTCAAGGTAAACACGCTCAACCGCCGCGGCAAGCGTCGGATGACACGTGGCACGAATCGTGTTGGTGTGCGTAATGGCGCAAAGCGGGCCATTGTCACGCTCGCTCCCGGTCAACAGATCCCGCTGTTCGAGAACTAGTAGGAAACCATGGCCATTCGTAAACGTCGCCCCACCAGCAGCGGTCGTCGCTTTCAGACCTCGTCTGACTTCTCCGAAATCACCAAGACGCGCCCAGAAAAGTCGCTCATCACCTCCAAGCCCGAGCGCGGTGGTCGTAACTCTGGTGGTCGTATCACTTCGCGTCACCGCGGTGGTGGTCACAAACAGCAGTACCGCATCATCGATTTCAAGCGCAGCAAAGACGAAGTGCGCGCCAAGGTTGCAGCCATCGAGTACGACCCAAATCGCACGTGCCGTATCGCGCTGTTGCATTATCTAGACGGCACGAAGGCGTACATCTTGGCGCCTAAGGGTCTCGAAGTTGGCCAGCACATCGAAAGTGGTCAGCGCGCCGACATCAAACCCGGCAATGCGTTGCCATTGCGCTACGTGCCAGTCGGAACCGTCATTCACAACGTAGAGATGCGTCCCGGCCAAGGTGGGCGTATCGCTCGCTCGGCGGGCATGTCTGTGCAGTTGGTCGCCAAAGAAGGTGACTTCGCCACATTGCGTATGCCAAGCACCGAAATGCGTCGCGTGCCCATCGACTGTCGCGCCACCATCGGCGAAGTTGGCAACGCCGAGCACGAACTGGTGAAGATCGGTAAGGCCGGTCGAAATCGTTGGAAGGGTGTGCGTCCACAATCTCGTGGTGTGGCCATGAACCCTGTCGACCACCCACTCGGTGGTGGAGAAGGCAAGACCTCTGGTGGCCGTCCTGCGGTCTCGCCATGGGGCAAGCCAGAGCGTCGTACCCGCAAGAAGTCCAAGTCGTCGCAGCAATTCATCGTGCGTCGTCGTCGTTCAGGAAAGGCACGTAGTTAATTCATGGCACGCAGTCTGAAAAAAGGCCCCTTCGTTGACGAGCACTTGCTGAAGAAGCTCGACGCCATGAACGCCAGCGGTGACCGCAAGCCGATTAAGACGTGGTCACGTCGCTCGACCATCATCCCTGACATGGTTGGCCACACGTTTGCCGTGCACGACGGTCGCAAGCACGTGCCGGTGTACATCAGCGAGTCGATGGTGGGTCACAAGTTGGGTGAGTTCGCCAACACCCGCACCTTTAGGTCGCACGCCAGCCAAGAAAAGATGTCTGGCGCCGATACCCCAGCAGCAGCACCCGCCCCAGGAGCATCGTCGTGACCGGCCCCAAGCTCAACGAAGCAAACCGCGTAGCAGGCGCCCCAGGTGGCGTCAAAGCCCAATTGCGTTGGGTGCGCATGTCGGCATCCAAGTTCCGCCCAGTGCTCAATCAAGTGCGCGGCCTCGACGTCGTTTCGGCGCGCGAAGTGCTGAGCCTGCACAGCGTCGAAGCAGCGCGCATCGTGCAGAAACTGCTCAAGTCAGCAGTCGCCAATGCGTTGCACAACAATTCACTCGACGAAGAGACCCTCTACGTGAAGGCCTGCTTTGCTGATGAATCACCCACCATCAAGCGTTTCCGCACCCGTGCCAAGGGACGCTCCAACATTCGTTTGCGCCGTGGCGCACACATCACCATCGTGGTCGATGCGTTCTCTGAGGCCGAGCAAAAGACCCGTGAGATGATCGAAGCCGCTGGTGGTCGCAGCGATAAAAATCAGCGTCGTCAACGCGTGGCAGCCAGCCAAGCGCGCGAAGCTGCACAACAAGCGAACGAAGCCAAGAACGCAGCTGTCGATGAGTCGTCGGATGCACCAAACACTGAAGGCGTTGACACGCCAAGCACCGAGGAGTCGAAGTAATGGGCCAGAAGATCAATCCATACGGCTTTCGCCTCGGCATCACCACCGACTGGAAGAGCAAGTGGTTCGCCAGCAAGAAGCAGTATCGCCAGTACCTCACCGAGGACTGGAAAATTCGTGGCTACCTCATGAGTCGCTTGGCCGACGCTGCCGTCAGCCGCGTCGACATCGAGCGCACGCTCGACAAGTTGCGCGTCGACATTCATACAGCGCGCCCTGGTGTGGTTATCGGCAAAGCCGGAGCCAAAGCCAACGAGTTGCGCGAGCACCTCGCTGTCCTCACCGGCAATCACAAGATTCAGTTGAACATCAACGAAATCAAAGAATCGGAACTCGACGCGGCCTTGGTGGCCCAAGGCGTGGCTGACCAGTTGGTCAACCGCGTCGCTTTCCGTCGCGCGATGAAGCGTGCCGTGCAGAACGCCCAGAAGTCGGGCGCGCAAGGTATTCGAATCCAGTGTTCGGGCCGTCTCGGTGGTGCAGAAATGACTCGCCGTGAGTGGTATCGCGAAGGTCGCGTGCCGTTGCACACACTGCGTGCCAACATCGACTACGGATTCCGCGAAGCCCTTACCTCGGCTGGTCGCGTCGGCATCAAAGTGTGGATCTACAAGGGCGAGATTTTGCCGTACTCCACCGAAGCCGCCGATCGCGCCTCGCGCGAAGCCCAAATGGTCGCCGGTGACACCCTCGCTTCTGCGCCTCGCGTAGCCAGCGTCATCACCTCGGCTGGTCCTCGTGTGGGCGAAGACGAAGTTAGCCCATTGATCAAAGATGCCGATCCCGAGCTCGAGCGGTTGTTGGCCGAAGAAGAAGAGATTCAGCGCCGTATCCATGATTCATCCGAGACCCCGCACTTTAAGAAGGATTGATCATGTTGCAACCAAAGAAAGTAAAACACCGCAAGCACCATCGCGGGCGCATGAAGGGCAACTCCAAGGGAGCCAGCGAATTGGCTTTCGGCGAGTACGGCATTCAGGCTCTCGAACCAGGTTGGATCACGTCGCGCCAAATCGAGGCGGCTCGTATCGCAATGACCCGACACATCAAGCGTGGCGGCAAAGTTTGGATCAACGTGTTTCCTGATAAGTCAGTGACCAAAAAGCCAGCTGAAACCCGCATGGGTTCGGGTAAGGGCAACCCCGAATTGTGGGTAGCAGTAGTGAAGCCAGGCCGCGTCTTGTTCGAACTGTCGTACCCAACTTCTGATGTCGCCACGCAGGCTCTCAGCCGAGCAGTGCAAAAACTGCCGATCAAGTGCCGCATCATTCACCGCGAGGAGGGCATTTAGTCATGGCTGAAAAGTACGGCAAACCACAAACCGAACTCAACGAGTTGGACATCGCTTCGCTCGTCGAAGAGTTGCACAATGCCAAGCAAGATGCGCTCGACTCACGTTTCAAGCTGGCCACCGGTCAGCTCACCGACACCGCACGCATCGGCAAGATTCGCAAACAAATCGCGCGCATCAACCTTGTTCTTCGCCGTCGCGAGATCGAGGCTGCTGAGGCAGCGAGCACCACGAAAGCGAGTCGCAAATGACCGAAACGAACATTCGCAGCAATCGCAAGACTCGTGAGGGTCTCGTGGTGTCGAGCAAGATGAACAAGACCATCGTCGTGGCACTCGTTGAGCGCGTGCGTCACCCCAAGTACGACAAGTTCATTACTCGTACAAAGAAGTTGTACGCCCACGACGAAGCCAACGACGCCAAAATTGGCGACAAGGTGCGCGTGGTCGAGACACGACCATTGAGCAAGCTGAAGCGCTGGCGCGTGGTTGAGATTCTGGAGCGTGCAAAATGATTCAGCAAGAAAGTCGCCTCAAGGTGGCCGACAACAGTGGCGCGCGCGAAGTGCTCGTCATCAAGGTGCTTGGTGGCACCCGCCGTCGTTACGCATCGATTGGTGATGTGTTCATCGCCACGGTCAAAGATGCCATTCCAGGTGCCGGTGTGAAAAAGGGTGAAGTCGTTCGCTGCGTGGTCGTGCGCGTGTCCAAAGAAAAGCGCCGTCCCGATGGCAGCTACATCCGATTCGACGAAAACGCCGCAGTGCTGATTAAAGAAGATCTCACCCCGCGCGGTACCCGAATTTTCGGCCCAGTCGGTCGTGAGTTGCGTGACAAAAAGTTCATGCGCATTGTTTCGCTAGCCCCGGAGGTGTTGTAACCATGAAACTTCGCAAAGGCGACACCGTGGTCGTCATTAACGGCAAAGACAAAGGCAAAGAGGGCGAGATCAAACAGGTCATGCCCGATGCCAACAAAGTCGTTGTGATCGG
The DNA here is from genome assembly GCA_040401815.1 of Ilumatobacteraceae bacterium. GTDB lineage: Bacteria > Actinomycetota > Acidimicrobiia > Acidimicrobiales > Ilumatobacteraceae > F1-60-MAGs027. Next base: position 24,304 of record JBBANT010000001.1, read on the forward strand.
CGTGAATATCGCCAAGCGCCACACCATTCGTCGCAACGAAAAGCAACAGAGTGAAATCAAAGAAATCGAAATGCCCATCGCTGCTTCCAACGTGATGTTGGTGCATAAGGGCAAAGTCACGCGCATCGGCTTCAAGACCGATGCCAAGGGCAACAAGGTGCGTATCTCGCGCCGTACAGGAGATGAAGTCTGATGTCGACCACCACTTACGTTCCACGCTTGAAGGCGCATTACCGCGATGTGGTGCGCGCTGATCTCATGGCCCAACTCGGTGTGACCAACCCGATGCAAGTGCCAGTGATGGAAAAAATCGTTATCAACATGGGTGTCGGTCGCGCAACTCAACAGGCGTCATTGCTCGACAGTGCCGTCGCTGACCTCACCGCCATCAGCGGTCAAAAGCCGATCGTGACCAAGTCACGCATCGCTATCGCCGCCTTCAAATTGCGCGAAGATCAAGCAATCGGCACCAAGGTCACCTTGCGTGGTGACCGCATGTGGGAGTTCTTTGATCGCTTGCTTTCGGTGGCGATTCCTCGTATTCGCGACTTCCGTGGCTTGCCCGGTCGTTCGTGGGACGGCCACGGCAACTACACGTTCGGCCTTACCGAGCAATTGGTGTTCCTCGAAATCAACTACGACCGTGTTGACGTGCCCCGCGGCATGGATATCACGATCGTGACGTCGGCCAACGATGACTTGACCGGCAAGGCACTGCTCGACGCGTTTGGTTTCCCGTTCCGCAAGGGCGAGATGCCAGCGTCGACGAAGCGCTCTAAGAAGCAGACCAAAAAGAAGTCAGCCGCTCAAGGCAATTCCTAACCACATCTCGTAGACACCCAGTAGACACAGAAAGATTCAGCACCAATGGCCAAAAAGTCACTCCGCAATAAAGCAGCCGCGACACCGAAGTTCAAGGTTCGTGCGTACACGCGCTGTCAGCGCTGTGGGCGCGCGCGTGCCGTGTACCGCAAATTTGGTCTGTGTCGTATCTGCCTGCGCGAACTCGCGCATGCTGGTGAAGTTCCCGGGTTGCGAAAGTCGAGCTGGTAGGCATCATGATCACTGACCCAATTTCCGACATGCTCACCCGCATTCGCAATGCGAATGTGGCAATGCGCGACGAAGTACTCATGCCTTCGTCCAAGCAGAAGATCGCACTTGCTGAGATCTTGAAAAAAGAGGGCTACATCTCCGACTTTGCAGTCGGTGCAGGTGAAACCGAGGCTCACAAGACTCTGAAGATTCAGATGAAGTATTCCGATGACCGTCGGCGCACCATCATGGGCATCAAGCGCGTGTCCACACCGGGCTTGCGCATCTATCGTCGCGCCACCGACGTGCCCCGCGTTCTGGGTGGTCTTGGTGTTGCAGTTCTGTCAACTAGTCACGGGCTCATGACCGACCGCGAAGCGCGCAAGCGCAACGTTGGTGGCGAAGTCATGTGTTACGTCTGGTGATTGGGGAGCACACATGTCACGCATAGGAAAAGCAGAAATCGTCATTCCGCAAGGGGTGGACGTAACCATCTCTGGTGCGACCATCACGGTGAAGGGCAGCAAAGGCTCGCTCGTTCGCGTGTTGCCTATTGGCATCTCGGTGAAAAAAGTCGAGGCCACACTCGTAGTCGAGCGAGCAACCGAGGATCGTGCGATTCGCTCGAGCCACGGCATGATTCGCGCCATGATCAACAACATGGTCAACGGTGTAACGCAGGGCTACGCCAAGGAACTCGAAATTATCGGCGTGGGTTATCGCGCCGTAGCCAAGGGCCAAGACAAGCTCGAGTTGGCACTCGGCTTTTCGCATCCGGTTCCGTACGCTGCGCCGCAGGGTGTCACATTCGAAGTTCCGCAACCCACCCGCATCATCGTGAAGGGCATCGACAAAGAACTTGTCGGCCAGGTGGCTGCCGAAATTCGTTCATTCCGTTCGCCCGAGCCGTATAAGGGCAAAGGTGTTCGCTACGTAAACGAGCGCGTGTTGCGCAAAGCCGGCAAGACAGGCAAGAAGTAGGAGCACAGATGACCACCACCGCCCAAAAACGCCACGAACTACGCATTCGACGTCACCGTCGCGTGCGCAAGAAGGTGCATGGCACCGCAACTCGACCACGTTTGGCGATTTATCGCAGCAACAAACATCTCACCGCGCAGGTCATCGACGACGATGCCGGCCGCACCCTGGCTTCGGCGTCAACACTCGAAGCCGATTTCCGCAAGCAACAGTCGGGTGGCAACGTCGCCGCAGCAACTGCTGTTGGCGCACTGGTCGCCGAACGCGCCAAGCAAGCTGGTATTTCAGCAGTGGTGTTTGACCGCGGTGGCTTTCTTTATCACGGCCGCGTTGCGGCAATTGCCGAAGCGGCTCGCGCCGCAGGATTGGAGTTCTAATGACTGACGTACAGCAACCCGAGGCAGCCGGCAACCGTGACCGTCGTGAGCGTCGACCACGCGAACGCCGTGAGCCACGACCCGAGGCAAAGCCAGGCGAATTCGGTGAGTCTCGCGTGGTGCACGTCAACCGTGTTGCCAAAGTGGTGAAGGGCGGTCGTCGCTTCCAGTTTGCTGCAATCGTCGTGATCGGTGACAAGGCCGGTCGTGTCGGTTTGGGTTACGGCAAGGCTCGTGAAGTGCCACTCGCAATTCAAAAAGGCACCGAAGATGCCAAGCGCAACGTATTTCACGTCGCCCTTGCTGGCCCCACCATCACCCATGCCATCGAAGGCATCAATGGTGCTGCTCGCGTGATGTTGAAGCCTGCTGCTCCGGGTACCGGTGTAATCGCTGGTGGCGCTGCTCGCATCATCCTCGAAGAAGCAGGCATTAAAGACGTTTTGGCCAAGTCGATGGGCTCTTCGAACTCCATCAACGTTGCTCGCGCCACCATCAATGGTTTGCGTTCGCTCTTGCGCCCCGATGATGTGGCGAAGCGACGTGGTCTGCCCGAAGAAGAGTTCGTACCACGCGGCTTGTTGCGCGCGTATAACGAAACCAAAAAATCGCGAACACAAGGCCGCTAGGAGATCTCATGGCTGAAAAGACAATCACCGTTCGTCAAAAGCGTTCGTACATCGCCTGCATGCCCAAAACTCGAGGCACGCTGCGCGCCTTGGGCTTGCGCAAAATTGGCGATACCAATGTGTTGCCTGATCGCCCAGAGATCAGGGGCATGATTGCGCGCGTTCCGCACCTTATTGAAATCATCGTTAGCGACAAGAAAGGCAGCTGATCATGCGTGTAGACCAAGTCGGACCAAAACACGGAGCCCGTAAGTCGCGCAAGCGCGTCGGTCGTGGTATCGGTGGTAAGGGCGGCAAGACCGCCGGTCGTGGTACCAAAGGTCAGTACGCCCGTAACACCGTGGCTCGCGGCTTTGAAGGTGGACAGATGCCACTCAAGCAGCGTGTGCCGAAGTTGAAGGGTTTCAACAACCCCTTCCGCGTCGAATATCAGGCCATCAATCTCGACACACTCGAGGCGATGGGTGTGAGTGACATCTCAGCAGCACTGCTCATCGAAAAGGGTTTGATCAGCAAAGGCAACATGGTGAAGGTGCTCGGTCGTGGAAAAATCGGCAAGGCCTTGACCTTGTCGGTGCACGCCATCTCGACATCGGCCCAAGAGGCCATTACGGCTGCTGGGGGCACGATTACCATCCTGCCCAAGCCATTCCGTGGTGTTCGTCCGCCAGCCCGCGGCAGCCAGTACACCAACCGCTAGTTTTCGCTTACCAAGAAGCAAAGCAGGACGATGTTCTCCAAGATCAAGAGTCTTTTCACCGTTGCCGATTTGCGCAACAAGGTGCTGTTCACGCTCTTCATCTTTGCTGTGTACCGCATCGGGGTATCGCTTAGGGCGCCGGGAGTCGACGCCCAGGCAATCAGCCAGTTGCGCGAAGCGTCAGAGTCGCAGGGTGCACTCGGGTTCTTGAACCTGTTTTCTGGCGGCGCTTTCGGCAGCTTTTCGATCTTTGCACTCGGTGTCATGCCGTACATCACAGCGAGCATCATCATGCAGGTGCTCACGGTGGTCATCCCCAAGCTTGAGCAGTGGCAGCAAGAAGGCGCCACGGGTCAACGGAAGATCACGCAGTGGACTCGTTACGTCGCAGTCGCAATCGCCACGTTGCAAGCCGCTGGTTTGACATTCATTTTCGGCCAGGGCAATGGTTCGGCGTTCTTTGGCGCCGCAGCAACCGTGCCCGACGTGGTGTTGCTCGATCCGTTTATGCCACGCGCGTTGTTGGTGATTCCGTCGTTGGTGGCGGGCACCGTCATGATCATGTGGCTGGGCGAATTAATCAGCCAGCGCGGCATCGGTAACGGCATGTCAATGATGATTTTTGCCTCCATCGTGAGTGATTTGCCCTACGGCTACTACTCCTTGTTGCAAAGCAGGAAGACATTCGTGTTCGTGGTGCTGGTGGGTGTCACCTTGTTGATCTTGGCAGCCGTGGTGCGAGTCGAGCTCGGCCAACGGCGCATCCCCGTGCAATTTGCCAAGCGCGTGGTCGGACGTCGCCAGTTCGGCGGCCAGAGCACCTACATCCCACTGAAGGTCAACCAGTCGGGTGTAATTCCAATCATTTTCGCCTCGTCAGTGTTGCTGTTGCCCGTGTTGTTGTCCAACATGTTGGGCAGTGCAGAGGGCTGGCGTGGGGCAGTGGCCCGGTTTGTTGATCGCTATTTGATCAATAGCCAGAACATGTTGTACATCACCATCTTTTTCGGAATGATCATCGCGTTCGCCTACTTCTACAACTCGATTGCTTTTGATCCAATTCGCCAAGCCGACCAGTTGCGCAAGCAGGGTGGCTTCATCCCTGGAATCCGTCCAGGTCAACAGACCGAGGCATTTCTGGGCAAGACAGTAAATCGCATCACACTGCCAGGCGCACTCTTCGTGGCGTTCATCGCCATCACGCCCTACATCATCTTGTGGGTCGGCGATGTGCAGAGCTTCCCCTTCGCTGGCACGACAGTGCTCATTGCAGTGGGTGTGGCTCTTGAACTCATGCGTCAGATTGATAGCCAGCTGATGCAACGCGACTATCAGGGCTTCCTGAAGTGACGCTTCGGCTGGTCCTACTTGGCCGGCAAGGTTCGGGTAAGGGAACGCAAGGTGCGCGACTTGCGACGCACTACGGGATTGCTCACATCAGCACTGGCGAAATGTTGCGCAACGCCATCCGTAACGCCACACCGTTGGGCAAGGTAGTCAAGCAAGTGCTTGACGAAGGTCGACTTGTCGATGACGAACTCATGGAGAGTCTGGTGCAAGGCCGCCTCGGCGAAACCGATGCGCGAACCAGGGGATACTTGCTCGACGGCTTTCCACGCACGTTGCCCCAAGCCCAGGCACTCGATGAAATCGCACGGGTACGTCCAATCAACATCGTGGTCGACCTCGAAGTGCCCCGCGAGCTGGTGATCGAGCGCCTGAATGCTCGGCGTGAGGCCGAACAGCGCACCGATGACTCGCCGGCCGCAGTGGAGCAGCGATTGGCCCTCTACGAAGAGCAAACCGCGCCGTTGATTGCCCATTATCGCCGCCAGGGTGTCTTGGCAGTGGTGGACGGGGTGGGTTCACCAGACGAGGTCTTTGGCCGCTTGCTTGCGGCCATTGTTGCCACCACCGGCTTGAGCGGCCCAGGTGGTGACGGGCGTGCATCCCGATAGTGTCTTGAGTCGCCCTGCGGGGCCCGAAGGAGTCAGTTCTGGCAAAGAATAAAGAAGATGCAATCGTGCTGGAAGGCACGATTACCGAGTCGTTGCCCAACGCAATGTTTCGGGTGGAACTTTCCAATGGGCGTTTCGTTTTGGCACATATTTCGGGAAAGATGCGGGTGAATTACATCCGAATCAATCCAGGAGACCGAGTACAAGTCGAGTTGTCACCGTATGACCTCACCCGAGGTCGTATTACATTCCGTTTCAAATAAGAGAGAGATCATCGTGAAGGTTCGGACAAGCGTTAAAAAGATGTGCGAAAAGTGCAACGTCATTCGTCGCCATGGTCGCATCATGGTGATTTGTGAAAACCCCCGCCACAAGCAGCGCCAGGGTTAAGAGAGCTTCGCATCATGGCACGTATCTCCGGCGTTGACATCCCACGCGAAAAGCGCATCACCATCGCGCTCACTTACATTCACGGCATTGGTCGCCAGACCTCTGCCAAGATGTGCGCCGATCTCGATATCGCCCCAAGCGCTCGCGTGCGTGACCTCACCGATTCCGAGATCAACAAGATTCGTGTCTACATCGAAAACAACTTGAAGGTCGAAGGCGACCGTCGCCGCGACGTGCAGCAAGACATCAAGCGCAAAATTGAAACAGGTTCATACCAAGGCACCCGCCATCGCAAGGGCCTTCCCGTGCGTGGCCAACGCACCCACACCAATGCCCGCACCCGCAAGGGCCCGAAGAAGACCGTCGCCAACAAGAAAGCCGCAGTGAGGAAGTAAATGTCAGACGTATCCGCCACACCCGCATCCACACCGGCACCTGCAGCTCCAGCTGCCGCCACCGCCGCGCCACGCAAGTCGCGCAAGCGCGAAAAGCGCAACGTCAACACCGGCGTGGTGCACATCAAGAGCACCTTCAACAACACCATCGTGTCCATCACCGACGCCTCGGGCAATGTCATTGCTTGGGCATCCTCGGGCGGTGTTGGCTTCTCGGGTTCGCGCAAGTCCACCCCGTTCGCAGCCCAAATGGCTGCTGAAAAAGCTGGCCGTGCCGCAATGGAATTGGGTTTGCGTCGCGCCGAAGTGTTGGTGAAAGGCCCAGGCTCGGGTCGCGACACAGCGCTGCGTTCGATTCAGAACCTCGGCATTGAAGTAACCGGTATCAAAGACGTAAGCCCAGTGCCGCACAACGGCTGCCGCTTGCCGAAGAGGAAGCGTCCATAACCATGGCTCGTTACACAGGTCCTAAAGTTCGCATCTCGCGCCGTCTTGGCATCAACATCTTTGAAAATGCCAAAGGCACCAAAGCCCTTGAGCGTCGGCCGTTTCCGCCGGGCGCCCACGGCCGTACGCGTCGTCGTTCAAGCGATGGCGAATACCTCAGCCAGTTGCAAGAAAAGCAGAAGGCCAAATACATCTACGGTGTGCTTGAGCGTCAGTTCCGCAACATTTTTGACGAAGCCGTGCGCCGCAATGGCCCAACTGGCGAAAACATCCTTCGTCTTCTCGAGTTGCGCTTGGACAACGTGGTGTACCGCGCTGGCTGGGCAGCCACCCGCCCGCAAGCTCGTCAGTTCGTGAGCCACGGGCTCGTCAAGATCGACGGCAAGCGCGTGAACATTCCGTCGTACACCCTCGCCAAAGGCGAAGTGGTGAGCCTGTCAGACAAGGCTCGCAACATGATCATCATCCAGCACAACATTGACACGCTTGGTCGCGCACCAGTGGCGTGGCTTGATGCGCAGGACGGTGGCAAGGCAGTTTCCGTACGCGAACTGCCGACGCGTGAACAAATCGATGTTCCTGTCAAGGAACAACTCATCGTTGAGCTCTACTCGAAGTAACCCCTAACTACAGCCAGGAGATACCACCATGCTCGTTATTCAGCGCCCAAGTGTTTCAGCAATCAGTGAGGCCACCGACAACCGTCAAAAGTTTTCGGTCTCACCACTCGAGCCAGGGCTCGGCCACACCATCGGCAACTCGCTGCGTCGTATGTTGCTTTCGTCCATTCCGGGTGCAGCAGTAACTTCTGTGAAGTTCGACAAGGCCCTGCATGAGTTCACCACCATCGACGGCATCACTGAAGACGTCACCGAGATCATCCTCAACCTGAAAGACATCGTTGTGAAGAGCGATGTTGACGACGTCGTGTCGGTGCAGGTCGATGTAAATGGCCCAATCGAGCTCACCGCTGGCGACATCTCGTTGCCGGCAGGGGTGGAATTCATCAACGGCAAGCAGCACATCGCCACTTTGTCATCCAAAGGCCACCTTTCGGTGGTGCTCACCATTGAGCGCGGCAAGGGTTACGTCGGCAGCGATCGCGACTCTGGTCGCAAGACCATCGGCGTGATTCCGGTTGATGCGTTGTTCTCACCAGTTCGCCGTGTGACTTTCGAAGTTGAGCCAACTCGCGTGGCGCAGTCAACGAACTTCGACAACCTCATTCTTGACGTTGAAACCGACGGGTCGATCACGCCATCTGAAGCACTGGCATCTGCCGGCGCCACGTTGCGCAACTTGCTCGACCTCGTGGCATCACTCAGCGATGCTCCGGTTGCCATCGAGCTCGGCGAGTCAACATTCAGTGGTTCGGGTTCACCAGAACTCGATATGCCAATTGAAGACTTGTTGCTTTCGCAGCGCCCACACAACTGCTTGAAGCGTGCCCAGGTCAACACCATTGGTGACCTCGTGACTCGTTCAGAAGAAGAGTTGATGGGTCTGCCAAACTTTGGCGCCCAAAGCATCAACGAAGTGAAGGCCAAGCTCGACGAGCGAGGGCTCGCACTGCGCGTCTAACGCGTAGCCGACACGAAGGGAACCCAGAACGATGCCACAACCACGCCGTAGTAAAAAGTTTGGTGGCTCAGCCGCCCATCAACGATTGATGCTTGCCAACTTGGCAGCGTCGCTGTTTGCTGCCGAGGGCATCGAAACCACCGAGGCCAAGGCCAAGGCCTTGCGCCCGATCGCCGAGCGTCTCATCTCTAAGGCCAAAAAAGCCCAGACGGGTGACGCAGCAGCGCTGCACAAGATCCGCCAAATTCAGGCCTATCTCAATGACAAAGAAATGACCAACAAACTTGTGAAGAACGTTGCCCCTCGCTACATGGAGCGCAACGGCGGATGCGTGCGCATCTTGAAGCTTGGCGAGCGCAATGGTGACCGCGCCCCAATGGCGCGCATCGAACTGGTCTAAGTACCGGTACAACACAGTTCGCCATGAGCGCTGCCACGCAGCGCACCGCACGGTTGGTCATCGCCTACGACGGCAGTGCCTTTCACGGGTTTGCCCCTAACCCTGATGTATCGACGGTCGACGGTGCGTTGACCAAGGCACTCGAAACAATCACGCAAACCAAAGTGCAGTTGGTGGCCGCCGGTCGCACTGACACAGGTGTACATGCGCGCGGCCAAGTGGTGAGTCTGATGTTGCCGAGTCGCATGAAGATTGATGGGCTTGCCAAAAAGATCAATTCGTTGTGTGGGCCACAAATTGCAGTGCGCGATGCACAGTGGGTGGATGCCTCATTTCATGCTCGGTTCTCGGCAATCTGGCGTCACTATCGATACACGATTCTCAACACGCCGGCACCAGACCCGTTCTCGGCAACGACCGCTTGGCACGTGTATCAGCCGTTGGAGATTCGACCGATGCAGTTGGCAAGTGACGCAGTGATGGGCGAGCGTGACTTCTCGGCTTTTTGTCGCAAGCCCAGCCCTGACGACGCCGGCGACAAGCGCCAGGTGACCATGGTTCGGTTCGTGATGCAAGCCGCCTGGAAGCGTCTCGACGAGCATGTCACTTTTGATGTGCGCGCCAATGCTTTTTGTCATCAGATGGTGCGTTCGTTGGTGGGAACTTTTGTTGACATCGGGTTAGGCCGTCGCCCGCCGAGTGACATGATGGCACTCATTCGTTCGGGCAGTCGTGAGGATGCGTCGCAACTAGCGCCACCCCATGGCTTGTGTTTGTGGGAAGTCGGTTATCCGACGACGAGCGAGTAGCAACCTGTGGTCGATGATGCGCGCCCCCCAAAAAACTTGAGCCTGGTTTCGGTCGTGGTGCCCACGTATAACCGAGCGCAACTGTTGCCGCGAGCACTGCAGTCGGCATTGAGCCAAACCCATGCGTCGCTGGAAATCATCGTGGTGGATGATGGCTCGACCGACTCAACGCGTGAGGTGGTTGGCCGAATTGCTGCAGTCGATGCACGCGTGCGTTACGTGTATCAGACGAATCAGGGTTTAGCGGGTGCACGCAACACCGGCATTGCCACCGCGCAAGGTGACTACGTGACGTTTTTGGATTCAGACGACGAGTTTTGTGCCGACCATGTTGCGCTACGTGCCGAGCACTTAGATGAGCATCCGGCAACGATGATGGTGCATGGCGGCCTTGAGGTGGTCAACGGCAGCTGGATGGTGCCCGACTATTACCGGCCAGGCCAACTGGTCGATGTGCGTGAATGTGCTGTTGGTGCGACCTTCTTTTTTCGCCGCTCAATCGTGGCCACGGTAGGGGGGTTCGTGCACCGCGCCTATGGCGAAGACACCGAGTTTTTCGAGCGGGCCACGGCACGGGTAGTGGTGGCCCGGGTGCCATGGCCGACGTATCGCTATTACCGCGATACGCCCGACAGCATCGTGACCAAAGAGCTCGGCACCGTCCCGGGTAATGGCATAGCTAACGGCACAGCCACAGGTGGGAATCCGCCAGGACAGTAGTCGGCACGTAGTCGGCACGTAATCGGCACGTGTGACGGGCGCAAAATGCCCGTATCCTTCATTGCTCGGGTGTGTGCCGCTACCGAGGTGCGCTCGCCAGATCGAAAGGCCATAGACATGCGAACATTTTCAGCAAAGCCAAGTGACGTGCAACGCGCCTGGCATGTGATTGATGCTGAAGGTCTCGTGCTCGGCCGCATGTGCACGCAGGTCGCTGTGTTGTTGCGCGGCAAGCACAAGCCAACTTTCACCCCCAGCCTCGACACCGGTGACCATGTCATCATCATCAATGCATCCAAGGTGGTCATGACGAGTGGTAAGGCCGACGACAAGATCGTGGCTCGCCACAGCGGTTACCCAGGTGGTATTCGCGTTGAGTCGTATGCCAAGTTTCTTGACCGCAAGCCGGCTGACGCAATCACGCGCACGGTGCACGGCATGTTGCCCAAGGGCCGCCTTGGTCGTGCGATGATCAAGAAGTTGCAGGTGTACGGCGGTGCCGAGCACCCACACGTCGCCCAACAGCCCAAGCCCGTCGACATGAGCGACGCCAAGGCTCGCTAACTCGCACAACAACTAACGAACATCGCACGAGAGGAAACACATCACCATGGGCTCCAAGCCACTCACCCAAACCACCGGCCGCCGCAAGAGCGCAGTGTCGCGTGTTCGTCTGCGTCCTGGCTCGGGCAAAGTGACCGTCAACGGTCGCACGTTCGCTGAATATTTCCCCACCGCAATTCACCGCAACAACGCCACCGAGGCGTTGCGCATCACCGAACAACTGCAGACCTACGACGTTGATGTCGACATCATCGGCGGTGGCATCTCTGGTCAGTCGGGTGCGATGCGTTTGGCAGTGGCTCGTTCGCTCGTTGAGCTCGACCCAGAGTGCCGTCCGGCGCTGAAGCGTGCTGGGTTGCTGGCTCGTGACTCGCGCAAGAAGGAAAGCAAGAAGTACGGTCTGAAAAAAGCCCGCAAGGCGCCGCAGTACACCAAGCGATAATTTCGCGGCTCGGCATCACGATGCCGTTCAGCAGTGTGTGGTGCTCCATATTGGGGCTCTGCGACGGGCAAGATGGTCATTGACATGTTGCAGTTTGGAACCGATGGCGTGCGCGGTCGCGTAGGTGTAGATCTCCACGACGCCGATGTAGCACGGCTCGGGGTGGCAGTTGCCCGTGAATGGCCGGGCACCCAAATAGTGATTGGTCACGACGGTCGCGAAAGCGGTGCGGCCTGGTTGGCTGCGTTTGCCAGTGGTGTTGTCACGCAAGGCAATGTGGTGGTGAACGCCGGTGTGGTGCCCACGCCTGCACTTGCCTTGGCGGCACGCGACAATGCCTGTGTCGCGGTAGCGATTACGGCTTCGCACAATCTTTGGCACGACAACGGGGTCAAAGTGTTTGCCCCGGGTGGACGAAAGTTGTCAGACGACGAGCAGCATCGCATCGAGTTGCTGTGGCAGTCGAGTGAATTGGTGCCAACTCTTGAGCCGGTTGGCGTCAATGTGGTATCGCCACACGTTGCGCATAGTTATGTGGCAGCCCTCACCCGCGGCTTGAGCCTCGACAGTTTTGGTGGCCGTGAAATTTTGATTGATTGTGCCAATGGTGCCACCAGCACGGTGGCGTCGTCGGTGATGCAAGCACTGCAGATTCGTGCCGATATTCGTCATGCCGAGCCCAGCGGGCGCAACATCAACGACGGATGTGGTGCCACTCATCCTGAAACACTGAGTGCCGAATGTGTGCGACGTGGTGTGATCGGCATTGCCTTCGACGGCGATGGCGACCGCTTGATTGCTGTTGATGAACAAGGCCATGTGGTTGACGGCGATTGCCTAATTGCACTCGCAGCGGTGGATTTGCTGGATCGTGGTGTGTTGACCCACAACACGGTGGTGGTCACAAGCATGACCAACCTTGGCTTCCACCGCGCGATGGCTGCGCACAACATCACCGTGGTGACCACCGATGTGGGTGACCGCGCCGTGCTGGTGGCGATGGAGGCCGGTGGCTATGTACTGGGTGGCGAACAAAGTGGGCATCTCATCCATGCTCTGCACGCCACCACGGGTGACGGTATGTTGTCGGCACTTCTGCTGCTCGACGTAGTGCGTCGTAGTGGCCGCTCGCTGTCTGACTTGGCAAGTGCTGCAATGCAACGTTTACCGCAGGTGTTGCGCAACGTGCGAGTGAGTGTGAAGCCTTCCAACATCGAGTTGCTGTTGGCCGACGAACTGCAACGTGAGCGAGCGTTACTTGGCAACGATGGTCGCATCGTGTTGCGCACCTCGGGCACCGAACCAGTGGTGCGCATCATGGTGGAAGCCGTGTCCATAGCCCTCGCTGACGAAGTAACCACGCGACTTGAGCAAGTCGTGCGCTCGCGTACCTAGGTAGAATTGGGGTATGTGCGGCATTATCGCGGTGTTGTCGCGCCCCGAAACTCGCCCAGTTCCTGTGGCACAAGACTTGCTGGCCCAGCTGGATTCGCTGCTTGCCGACTGGGCGCTGGCCAGTGAATCACTGCCATCTGATGACCAGTTGCACACGATGGCTACTGCCGCTGCTGGGGTGGATGCCACCTTGCGTGGCGACGCTGGGATGTGGCTCATGGCCGGTAACCGCGAGTTCATTGCAGCACTCACCAACCGGCTCGACCAACTCGACGCGCACCTCGCCCGCAGCGACCAGCAGCTTGAGCACCGTATTGAACACGCCGATGCCTCAGTGAGCGCAGCAGCGCTTGAACGCACTACCAATTTGCTGACTGCCGTACGCGACGCCACATGGTCGCTGCGTAAAGATCGCATTCGTACCGCGTTGGCAGTGGATGGTTTGGCAGGCGTAGGGGCAAGCCGCTCGGCGCTGGCCGCGTATTTGTCGATTCAGCAGGTGTTGTCGGCCATCGACCGCCTTGAAGTGCGCGGTCGGGATTCTGCCGGTGTGCACGTCATGGTGTGGAGTCATGGCTTAACCACCGACGATGCGGGAGTCGCAGGTTTGCTCGGTAGCCGCCACGACGACAGTTTGTTTACGTCTCGCTCGGTGCGTGTGACACGCAACGCGTGGTCGTTTGTGTATAAAGCAGCCGCCGAAATCGGTGAACTGGGCGACAACACCCGCGTGATGCGAACTGCAATTGTCGACGACGACTTGTTGCGCTTGTTGGTGAGCCAGCCCGGTGCCCGAGTTGGGGTGTTGGGGCACACTCGTTGGGCCAGCGTTGGCATCATCTCTGAACCCAATGCGCATCCGGTGAACAGTGAAGAACTCGAATCAGCCGCCGACGCTGCGTATCTCGTTGCCGCGCTCAACGGCGATGTCGACAACCATGCAGATTTGCGCGCCCGCCACGAATTGCGCCTAGCTCAACCCATCACCACCGATGCCAAGGTGATTCCGGCACTCGTGTCGCGCAGTTTGGCCAAAGGTGCGACGTTGCCCGAAGCATTTCGCGAAACCGTGGCAAGTTTCGACGGCTCGGTGGCAATTGCCGCTGCGTCAGCCGAGCAGCCCGAGATGTTGTTGTTGGCGTTGAAAGGCAGTGGTCAGGGCTTGTGCGTTGGGTTGGCTGACAATCGTTTTATTGTGGCCAGCGAGCCGTACGGGGTGGTCGAAGAAACCCAGCGCTACGTGCGAATGGATGGTGAATCTTTGGCCGATGCCAGCCGTCCGTCTAGCCGTGGGCAAGTCATGGTGCTGGATGCAGCACACGCTGGCTCGCCAGACGGCATCACGTTGGTGGCTTATGACGGCACGCCGATCGACCTCGGTGCGCACAACATGCTTACTGCCGAAGTCACCACTCGCGACATTGATCGCGGCGCACACCATCACTTTTTGGCCAAAGAAATCAACGAAGCACCACGCAGTTTTGCCAAAACGTTGCGCGGCAGGATTGTCGAACGCAATTCACAACTCAGTGTGACGCTCGACGACTCGCAGTTGCCCAAGCGCATCGTCGACGAGCTTGCTGCCGGCTCGTTGCGCCGGGTCAGGGTTATCGGCCAGGGCACTGCGGCAATTGCTGGTCGCTCGCTGGCCAACTTGTTGAGTCAACTCACCCAAGATCGTCTGCGCGTCGATGCGTTACCCGCAACCGAGTTGTCGGGTTTCGGTCTGACCCTCGACATGAGCGACACATTGATTATTGCCATCAGCCAGAGCGGCACTACGACCGACACCAATCGCACCGTCGACTTGGCACGTTCACGTGGGGCTCGAGTGCTGGCCGTGGTGAACCGTCGTGGCAGCGAGCTTTCGGCCAAAGCCGATGGAGTCATCTATACGTCAGACGGTCGCGATGTGGAAATGAGCGTGGCCAGCACGAAGGCCTTTTATGCCCAAGTGGCTGCCGGGGCGATTGTTGCCTGTGCGATTGCCCAAACAATTGGCGCTGGTTCACCCGAAGATCGCCACAATCTGCTGACGGCATTGCGCTCGTTGCCAGATGCGCTGGGCGAAGTGTTGCAGTCGCGCCCCAAGATTGCCGATGCAGCACGCACGTTTGCCACATCGCGTCGCTACTGGACCGTCGTCGGCAACGGCCCCAACGCTGTCGCTGCCGAAGAAGTGCGCATCAAATTGAGCGAGCTGTGTTACAAATCAATTGCCTGCGACATCACCGAGGACAAAAAGCACATCGACTTGTCGTGCGAACCGTTGATCTTCGTCTGTGCTGCTGGTTTGAGTGGCGGCACCGCAACCGATGTCGCCAAAGAAGTTGAGATCTATCGCGCCCACAAGGCGCTGCCGATTGTTGTAGCCACTATTGGTGAGCAGCGGTTTACAGCAGCCGCAGCCGTGATTGAAGTGCCAGTGGTGGACCCACGCGTGGCGTTTGTGTTGTCGGTGATGGTTGGGCATTTGTTCGGCTACGAAGCCGCTCTCGCGATTGATGCATTGGCTCGTCCGCTGCGCCAAACCCGCGAAGTGGTCGAGCACGCAGTAGAGCGTGGCGGTCAGGGCTCGGCGCTGTTGACCAAGGTGCACGGCGAAATTGGTGTCGCAGCTAATCGGTTCTTCGACGCACTTTCCACTGGCACCTACGACGGCAACCTCGAAGCGTCGACTGCGGTGCGCGTGGTTGGCATGTTGCGCACGGTGATGTCGGCCAACCCGTTGCAGTCGTATCAACGCGACTTCGGCAAAATTGCCACCCCTGAAGCACTGCTTGACGACATCATCGCGGCCTTGACTCGCGCCATCGACGAACTCACGCGCCCAATTGACGCCATCAAGCACCAAGCAAAAACGATCACGGTCGGCATTTCGCGCAGCGAAGAAGGCTTGCTCGACCGCACTCTCGTGCAAGCAGTGCTCAATGCCGGCGCTGCGCGCGACCGACTGCCGTATGGCGTGTTGAAAGTGCTCGCCGATCTTGACCCGGCAATCAGCCAAGTGGTGGGCTTCACGCGTTATCGCATCGAAGGCGACCCGTCTTCGCCCGACTCGACGGTGATGATCGTCGACCGCGGTGGCATCGCCCGCGATCTGCAGTCGCGGGTGGATACGAGCAATGCATTGCGGGGCACTAAACGCCGTGTGGCAGTTTCGCAAGAGGTGCTGGTGGCGCGTGGGCGTCGCGATAGTCGCACGGTGATTTTGATTCCAGAAACTAAGGGCACTGAGACCACTGGCATCACATTGGTGCACGTGTTGTTTCACGACCGGTTGCCCGCAGGCGTGATGAAGCAAGTGTTGCAGGGCTACGACAACCGCTTTGAGCGTCTTGTTGATGCTGTGACTGAAACTGAAGCAAGTTTCCGCGAAGATCGCTTGGCCGAAGTGTCGGTGGCAGACGCATTGATTTTGCCAATCACCTCGACCGCCGACATGTGGCGCGCTGGTGAATAGTCAGACTGGGCTGAGCGCATGATCGGTGTGGGAATTGACGCCGTTGACATCGACCGGTTTCGGTCAACGTTGGAGCGTTCGCCGCGAATGGCTGATCGTTTGTTTACCGCCAGCGAACTTGAGTTGGCGGCACGACGCGCCGATACTGCTGCGGTGTTGGCAGCACGTTTTGCTGTGCGCGAAGCAACCATGAAGGCCCTCGGCGTAGGGCTTGGTGCCTTTGACTTTAAAGATGTTTCGGTGGTGAGCAGTGGGAGCGGGCGACCGATGCTCAACGTGCAGGGCCGGGCTCGCGACTTGGCCCGCGAGTGTGGCGTGTCGGCTTGGCATGTTTCGATCACACATACCGAGCACCTTGCTATGGCCGTTGTAACCGCCGAGTAGCGGCACGCCCAACATGACCACGAATCACGCCAGCAACACGGTGGATGCGGCGATGCTGGCAACGCGTGCAACGCGTGCGACTATCGACCTTGCTGCACTGCGCCACAACGTTGCCGTTCTGGCCGAACAAGCGGGCACGTTGCAGTTGTGGGCGGTGGTTAAAGCCAATGCGTACGGCCACGGCGCAGTGCAATGTGCGCAAGCAGCGCTGGCAGCCGGTGCCCACGGGCTATGCGTGGCCTTAACCCAAGAAGCTGTCGAGTTGCGCACTGCTGGCATCGACGCGCCAATCATGGTGCTGAGTGAGCAGCCCGTTTCCGACGCACCGATTCTGGTTGCCCACCGTGTGGTGTGTGTGGCCTACAACGAGCACTACATTTCCGCATTGGCTAGTGCCGCAGCCACACAGGCCGAGCGCACTCTCGTGCATCTCAAAATTGATACGGGCATGCATCGGGTGGGGGTTGCCCCAGCGGCAGCAGTTGCGCGAGCCCAGATGATTGCCCACAGCAAACATCTGGTACTTGACGGTGTGATGACCCACCTTGCCACTGCCGACGACCCCACACACAGTGCAACGATGCAGCAGGTTGCTGCATTCACCGACGCAGTGCGCGACATTCGCGCGGTAGTGCCCGACTTGCAACACGTGCATGTGGCCAATTCGGCGGCAACGTTGCGCGAACTTGGCATCGACTGCACGCTCGTGCGCGCAGGCATTGCGTTGTATGGCCTGCAGCCAGGCGCTGGTGTTGCGTCGCTGGTTGCAGGTTTACAACCGGTCATGGCGTTGCGCACCCGCGTGTTGCACGTGCAATGTTTGGCAGCAGGGCAGGGTGTGAGTTATGGCTTGCGCACCGTGTTGGATCGCGACAGCACTATCGCTACCTTGCCGCTGGGTTATGCCGACGGCATTGCGCGTCGTGCTTGGCAAACCTCAGCGCGGGTGTTGGTCGGTGGTCGAGCCCGGCGCATCGTGGGTGTCGTAACGATGGATCAGATGATGGTCGACTGCGGCGATGACACGGTGGCCGTCGGTGACGAGGCGGTTATTTTCGGCACGCAAAGCCAGCAATCAATAACTGTCGACGATTGGGCCGCAGCACTCGACACGATTTCATACGAAGTGGTGTGTGCCATTTCGCCACGTGTGCCACGCGACTTCGTGGGTGCGTAATCATGACGGCATTGCTGCTGACATCGCATTCGCCGCAAGACACTGCGCGTTATGCAGAAATTATCGCAGCCGAATTGCGACCTCGCGATGTGTTGCTGCTGGCGGGCGATCTCGGCGCCGGTAAGACCACGTTCACCAAAGCGTTGTGTGCAGCACTTGGTGTTATCGACACAGTGACTTCGCCAACGTTTACGTTGGTGCACGAATATCGCGGTAGCAAACTGGTGGTGTGCCACGCCGATTTGTACCGCCTCGAGCGCACCGGTGAACTCGCCGACTTGGGGCTCGACGACGCACGGCGGGGCGGAGCGGTGCTGGTGGTGGAATGGGGCGACTTGTCCGGCGATGAATTCACCGAAGCACTCACGTTGACGTTTACTCATGCTGGCGAAGCCGAACGCACCATCACGGTGGCGTCACGCGGCACCACCTGGGGGCCGCGTGCAACCCGGCTGTTTGCTGCGCTCGGCCAGGGTGCTGTTGGCACGCCTCAAGCAGGTGGTGAATCATGATCGTGCTGGGTATCGACACCGCAACGGATGTGGTGAGTGTGGCCGTGGTGGATGGCGAGGTGGTGCTTGCCGCCAGCGAGCTTCGCAGCGAGAAAAGGCACGCCGAAGACGTGACACCGATGATTGATTTTGTTGTGAAGCGCGCTGGCTTGGGGCTCAACGAGCTTGCGGCAATCGCCGTGAACGTGGGGCCTGGGCTCTTTACGGGCATGCGCGTGGGCATCGCATCGGCCCAAGCCCTGGCGTATGCACTGTCGTTGCCACTTGTGGGGGTTGACGGGTTGGCAGCCATGGCGGCTGCAGTGCCTGCAGCGACTGCTTCACACGTTGACATCGTGGTGCCAACCATCGATGCGCGACGCAGCGAAGTGGCGTGGGCAACACACCGCGTAAATAGTGGTGGCGCACCGGAACGGGCTGATACGACACGGGATGACATGACACGTGTTGATGCAGCACGGGTAGGCAGCATCGAAGATTTGCTGGTGGCCATTCGCGAGCGAGCCCAAAACTGCTTGCTCGTTGGCGATTTTGCTCATCGCCATCGCGACGACATCACAGCTGCGCTCGGGGCGCAATCGTGGACCCTCGCGTTTGGCGACGACTCGTTGAATTGGCCGCACGCCAAACAGGTGGCTCTGCTGGCTCATGCACAACTGCTGCGTAGCGATGCGCATGAATCCAACTCTGGGGTTCCGACGGTGGCGGCGATGTATTTGCGCGAGGCCGATGCCGAAATCAACTGGTCACAGCGGAGCCATGCATGAGCATCCTCAGCCGATTTTTGCGCCGTGACAAAACCGAGTGGGCAACCCGTGCCACAGAGAGCGCCACGCCACCAGATGCACTCACCATCGAGCCGATGCGGCGTGCGCATCTACCAGAAATTCTTCCGATTGAACTCACCGCGTATCCGCAGCCATGGAGCCAGGGCGTGTTTCAAGACGAACTCGCTATGCAAGCACGCGGCTCGCGCCACTATTTGGTGGCCAAACTTGCTGGTCGCATCGTCGGCTATGGCGGCATGATCTATATGGATACCGCTGCGCACATCACCAATGTGGCCGTAGATGTGGCCATGCGGCGCCGCGGCATCGCAACCGAACTCATGTTGGATTTGGCGTGGGAAGCGCGTCGTGCTGGCATGGCGTCGCTCACGCTCGAAGTGCGTGAGTCGAATGTGTCGGCACAATCGTTGTATCGAAGGTTTGGTTTTGCGCCAGTCGGAGTGCGGGCAAAGTATTATGAAAATCGCGACGACGCCATTGTTATGTGGTGCACCGATATTCAAAGCGAGGCGTATGAAGCGCGTCTGCAAACGATCGATGCCGAACGGGGCAGCGACTCATGACGGTTCCTAATAACAAGGCGCCTATGAGCAAAGTGTCAGTTGATGAATCGACGGTGGTGCTGGGTATCGAAACCAGTTGTGACGAAACCGCCGTTGCCGTAGTGATGGGTGGCACCGATGTGTTGTCGTCGGTGGTGGCCAGCCAACTTGCCGAGCACGCCCGGTTTGGTGGTGTGGTGCCCGAAATTGCGAGCCGCGCCCATCTCGAAGCGTTACCGCATGTGACTGCACAGGCGATGCAGCAAGCCAACATCGATCTTTCACGTGTCGATGCCGTTGCTGCCACCGTGGGGCCCGGTTTGATTGGCGCATTGTTGGTGGGTGTGTCGGCGGCGAAGGCAACGGCATTGGCGCTGGATGTGCCATTCATCGGTGTGAACCATCTTGAAGCGCACCTCTATGCAGCCTTGCTCGATGAACCAAACGCCAAGTTTCCAATGTTGTTTGGTTTGGTGTCTGGCGGGCACACCTTGTTTGTTGAGATGCTGGACTACGACTCGTATCGGGTCATTGGCCAAACCATCGACGATGCAGCCGGTGAAGCGTTCGACAAAGTGGCGCGCTTTCTTGGCTTGTCATACCCCGGTGGCCCAGCCATTGATGCAGCCGCCACGCGCGGCAATGACAAAGCCATCAACTTTCCGCGGGCAATGCTCAACGATGGTCTCGATGTTTCATTCAGCGGGCTCAAGACTTCGGTCATCAACCACGTGCGGGCCAACCCCAGTGTTTCTACCTATGATGTTGCCGCTTCGTTTCAGCGTGCTGTGGTCGATGTTTTGGTGCACAAGGCTCGTCGGGCAGCACGCCAGATCAACGCCCGCACCATTGCGCTGGGTGGTGGTGTGGCGGCCAACTCGCTGTTGCGTCGCGAAATGACTTTGGCCGGCAACACCGACGGCATGGAAGTGGTGTTACCGTCACGCGAGATGTGCACCGACAACGCAGCGATGATTGCCAGTGCCGGTTGGTATTGCCTGCGTCGTGGCGAAGTGTCGACACTCGATGCTGGGGCGAACCCCAACTTAAAACTCGGGGCGGGTCAGCGATGACGTCGACGCTCAAGCCGTTGGTTCTGCGTGGGGCATCGACGCACGGCGCACCAAGTCGCGGTATCGAAGTCTGGCCACCCGTGGTGCTGGCACCGATGGCGGGTGTCACCAATGCACCGTTCCGGTCACTTTGTCGCAACTTCGGGCCGGGGCTGGTGTATGTCAACGAAATGATCATGGCGGCTGCGCTGGTCTACGGCAATCCGCGCACTCGCTCGATGGTGTCGTTTGCCCCTGATGAAACGTTTCGCAGTTTGCAGTTGTATGGCAGCGACCCCGTCATCGTCGAAAAAGCGGTCGAGGTGCTGGGCAGTGAAAATTTGGTGGATCACATCGACCTGAACTTCGGTTGCCCAGCCGCCAAAGTCACGCGCAAGGGCGGCGGCGCCGCTGTGCCCTTGAAAAAGAATCTGCTCGCCGAAATCGTGCGTGCAGCGGTGCGTGCGGGTAGTCGGTACGGCATTCCGATTACGTGCAAATTTCGTATGGGTATCAACGACGACCTGATCACATATATCGACACCGGCAAAATTTGTCGCGATGCTGGCGCAGTGATGATTGCACTCCACGCCCGCACTGCCCAGCAGCACTATGCACCGAGCGCGCGGTGGGAGGCCATAGCCACGCTGAAACAACAAGTCGAGGGCATCCCGGTGTTGGGCAACGGCGATATTTGGTGCGCCGACGATGCTCTGCGAATGGTTTCCGAAACCGGTTGCGATGGTGTGGTCATTGGTCGCGGTTGTTTGGGCAAGCCGTGGCTGTTTCGTGATTTGATCGATGGCTTTACTGGCCGCCCGCGCCAGAGCACCCCGTTGCTCGGTGCAGTGCTCGCTGTGATGTTGACCCACGCTGAGTCGCTCATGCAGCATCATCGCGACAATGGCCGCAATGACGACACCAAAGGCATTCGCGAATTTCGCAAACATTGTGGTTGGTATCTCACCGGATACCCAGTGGGGCCCGAAGCGCGACGTGCATTTTCTGAAGTCTCAACGCTTGACGACGTGCGCACTTTGGCGGCCTCGCTCGACCCGACACTTGCATTGGTAGAAGGAGGCGAGCGACTTGCGCGCGGCCACACCAACGGCCCGATCAATGTGGTGTTGCCGCACGGCTATCTTGACCACCTCGACGATTTAGAAGTGCCTGCCGATGCATTGCTCACCACGATGAGCGGTGGATGACCCATTTGGTGTTGGCGTCGCGTTCACCGCGACGTGCCGAGCTACTCACGCAATTGGGCGTGGCGTTCATAGTTGACGCCGCCAATCTCGACGAGTCGCCGGTGGTGGGCGAAGCACCGCAAGAGCATGTGCTGCGGTTGGCCACAGCAAAGTGTTTGAGTGTGGCGGCGCGCCACGGTGCCGACGCTGTGGTGCTGGGTGCGGACACCACGGTGGATGTTGACGGTGAGATTTTTGGCACTCCACGCGATATCGATGACGCCCGCCAGATGTTGTTGCGGCTCGCTGGGCGCACCCACCACGTGCACACCGCAGTGTGTGTGACTGGCCATGAACCTGGCCATCAACCCGGTGAGCAAACCAGCTATCAGGCGGTGCTCGATTCGGCCACGGTCACCATGACCCCCATTGCCGCCGATGCACTCGAGCAGTATTTGCTGACGGGGGAGTCACTCGACAAAGCGGGTGCCTACGCCGTGCAGGGCCAGGCGGGCGTGTTCGTCGCCCAGGTGAGCGGAGACCTCAGCACGGTGATCGGGTTGCCGATTCCGCTCGTCCAGCAACTCTTGCGCCCCTTCGGGTTGTTGCCGCCCCAGCCTCGCCCCTAGCATTAGCACTCGCCCACAGAGAGTGCTAACTGCGTCTCTGTGGCGAAAAGACAGCCCGTCTCCCGCCCGGGAGACCTGCACGAAAAGGAAAACATATGAACTTCAAGCCCCTTGATGACAGAGTGGTGGTCAAGCCATCCGAAGCCGAACAGACCACCGCGTCAGGCCTCGTCATCCCCGACACCGCCAAAGAAAAGCCACAGCAGGGCACCGTGCTCGCCGTTGGCCCAGGTCGCTGGAGCGACACCGCCGGCAAGTACTTCCCACTTGACCTGAAGGTTGGCGACGTCGTTTTGTACAGCAAGTACGGCGGCACCGAAGTCACGCACAAGGGCGACGACCTGCTCATCCTCACGAGCCGCGATGTGCTCGCGATCGTTTCCAAATAATTACTCCGTAACCACAACAGAAACAGGAACATCACATGCCAAAGATGCTGAAATTCGATGAAGAAGCACGTCGCGCTCTTGAAGCCGGCGTCAACAAACTTGCTGACGCAGTAAAAGTCACGCTGGGACCAAAGGGTCGCAACGTGGTGCTCGACAAAAAGTTTGGTGCACCAACCATCACCAATGACGGCGTGTCCATCGCCAAAGAAATCGAACTCGAAGACCCATTCGAAAACATGGGTGCTCAGTTGGTAAAAGAAGTTGCCACCAAGACCAACGACGTAGCCGGCGACGGCACCACCACCGCAACGGTGTTGGCTCAGGCCATGGTCACCCATGGCATGCGCAACGTTGCTGCCGGTGCCAACCCGATGGGTTTGAAGCGCGGCATCGAACAAGCCGTTGCTGCAGCAGTGGAGTCGATCAAGTCGCAGTCCAAAGAAGTTGACGACAAGAGCGATATCGCCAACGTCGCCACTATCTCGGCTGCTGATGCGGCAATCGGCAAGGTCATCGCCGATGCCATTGACAAAGTCGGCAAAGACGGCGTCGTAACCGTCGAAGAGTCGAACACGTTCGGCATCGAACTCGAGTTCACCGAAGGTATGCAGTTCGACAAGGGTTATTTGTCGCCATACTTCGTGACCGACCAAGATCGTCAAGAAGCCGTGCTCGAAGAGCCGTACATCTTGTTCCATTCGTCCAAGATTTCAACGGTGCAGTCGATGCTGCCGTTGCTCGAAGGCGTGATGAAGACCGGCAAGCCATTGCTGATCGTTTCTGAAGACGTCGAGGGCGAAGCACTTGCCACACTTGTGGTCAACAAGATTCGTGGCACGTTCAATTCCACGGCTG
The DNA here is from genome assembly GCA_040401815.1 of Ilumatobacteraceae bacterium. GTDB lineage: Bacteria > Actinomycetota > Acidimicrobiia > Acidimicrobiales > Ilumatobacteraceae > F1-60-MAGs027. Next base: position 48,105 of record JBBANT010000001.1, read on the forward strand.
TCAAGGCACCAGGCTTCGGCGATCGTCGTAAGGCGATGCTGCAAGACATGGCAATCCTCACTGGTGGCCAAGTCATCAGCGAAGAAGTTGGCTTGAAGTTAGAGAACGCTGGCCTCGACCTGTTGGGTCGTGCCAAGCGCGTCATCATTGACAAAGACAACACCACCATCATTGATGGTCACGGTGACAAGGCCGAAGTAAGTGGTCGTATCAACCAAATCAAGACCGAAATCGAAAATACCGACAGCGATTGGGATCGCGAGAAGCTCCAAGAGCGCCTCGCCAAACTTGCTGGTGGTGTTGCGGTTATCAAGGTCGGCGCAGCAACCGAAGTGGAGCTCAAAGAAAAGAAGCACCGCATCGAAGACGCCGTGTCGGCAACTCGTGCAGCAATCGAAGAAGGTGTGGTCGCCGGTGGCGGCACCGCCCTCGTGCGTGCGCGCCCAGCCGTGTTGAAAGTTGTCGAGTCACTCACGGGTGACGAAGCCACTGGCGCACGCAGCGTGTACGACTCACTCACCGCACCAGCGCGTCACATTGCTGACAACGCCGGTATGGAAGGTGCAGTTGCCGTTCAGCAAATTGAATCTGCCAAGGGCAACGTCGGCTTGAACGCAGCAACTGGCGAAATGACCGACTTGGTAAAAGCCGGCATCATCGACCCAGCCAAAGTCACGCGCGCAGCATTGCAAAATGCCGCATCCATCGCAGCCTTGGTCATCACCACCGAGTGCCTGGTTGCCGACAAGCCTGAAAAGGGCGGCGGCGCACCGGCAGGCGGCGGAATGCCCGGCGGCGGCATGGGGATGATGTAACGCAGCACGCTGCAACGTTCCGCTCACGCGGAACACAATGAATCTGAGTTAACGGTCGCTTTCAAGCGCGCTGAGCACAGCGCCATGGAGGCGACCGTTGCTCGTTATCAGTGAATCTGATCGCCAATTGGCTTCGCCGTGGCGGTTGGTCCACTTGCCGCCGGCCTCGGTGACGATTGCCGCGAGTGCAGCGATGTCATACGGCCCGAGCCCGATTGCATCGACGGCAAAATCAACTACACCCTGCGCCACCATCATGTGTTGCCAAAAATCTCCGTAGTTGCGCAGGCGACCCACGTTGCGTTGCAGTGAGTTGAGTTGTTCGGTTTTGTTCGCGGCGTGCCACGACTCGGTCACCGTGATGCTGGCACTGGCGCGACGCAGTTCGCTCACATCGCTGACACGAATTGGCTGGGCTGGCATGTTGGCGCCGTTGCTCGTTGTGTGGTGCGCACCCAGCCCGCGCGCTGCCCACCACCGCATGCCTAGCGCCGGGGCCGACACCACACCGAGCACGGGCTCGCCCTCGTGCACCAAGGCGATGAGTGTGGCCCACACCGGCACGCCACGCACGAAGTTGCTCGTGCCGTCAATCGGGTCGACCACCCATTGTGTTGTGGCATCGGCGGGGCCAACCACACCATGTTCTTCGCCATACAACGAGTAGTCGGGGCGTTCGGTACGCAACAGGTTGCTGATTGCTAGTTCGGTATTGCGATCAAGTTCGGTGACTTCGCTTTTGTCGGCCTTGCGCTCGACGGTGAAGGCGCGTTGTTGAAACCCCGGCAGGCTGACTGCGTCAGCCACGTCGGCCGCTTGGCGGGCCAAGGCCAAATCATCGGCCAGCAGTTGAGGTGTCATGACCCGCCTGACGCTAGGGCAGGGCGAGCATCTCGCGTGCAGTGCGTTCGATCCCCGTGGCATCGAGACCCAACTTGGCGAGAATCACATCGGGTTTGGCGTGCGGAATAAACCGTGTGGGCAACCCCAACACCTTGATAACTGGCGCGGCAGCTGGCGCCACCGAGGTGATGGCGTCGGCGAGTAAGAAACCAATGCCACCGTCGCGGATGCCGTCTTCGAGCGTGATCACCCGACGGTGTTCTGCGGCATCGCGAATCATCGCATCGTCGGCCGGCACGCACGAGCGAACATCCCACAGGGTGGCGGTGATTCCACTTTGGGCCAAAGCAGCAACTGCTTTTTCTGCTGCACCCACCATTTTGCCCACGGCCAAGATGCACAGTGCTTTCGCCGGGTCGGTGGCCATACGTCGCGCATTCAACCCCACACCCACATCGCTCTCGGCCACTTGGCGGGCATTGCCCTTTGGGTAGCGAATCACCACTGGGCCAGTGTCAGCTAGCGACATCGCATCGTGCAACATCTGTTGCAAGTCCTGTGCGCTCGATGGGGCCAGCACGCGCATGCCGGGCACCTTGGAGAGCAGCGCCATGTCATACACACCGTGGTGGCTCGGGCCGTCGTCGCCGGTGATACCGGCGCGGTCTAGACAAAAGATCACGGGCAAGCGATGCAACGCCACATCAAACACCAATTGATCCCACGCGCGATTCAAGAATGTGGAATACAGCGCCACTACTGGTCGCATGCCATTCATCGCCAGACCGGCAGCAAAAGTTACGGCGTGTTGCTCGGCGATACCGACGTCAAAGAACCGATCGGGAAAATGTGATTCAAATGCAATCAACCCTGTTGGCCCGGGCATCGCGGCGGTAATGGCAACGATGCGCTGGTCGCTCTGGGCTTCTTTAACCAGTGCGTCAGCAAATGCTTGGGTGTAGCCCGTCGGCACTGCTTTCGGTGGGCCATTAACAGGGTCAAAGATCGGTGCGTCGTGCAAGTGTTTTTCGTCGTCGTCTTCGGCCGGCGAATAGCCCCGACCTTTTTGAGTAATCACATGCACCACGATGGGTCCTTCTTCAGCCCGCATCGCAGCGGCGCTCAGCGCGTGTTCTAACTCGGCAAAGTTGTGGCCATCCACTGGGCCCACGTAACGCACGCCGAGCGCTTCAAAAAATGCAGTGGGCTGCAGATATTCGCGAATACCCGCTTTAACGGCTTCAAGCCCGCGCTCGGCTTGCGGGCCGACCACGGGCAAGTCGTGCAACCATCGCTCTAAGCGTCGCTGACGTTGCACATACACCGGGTTGAGTCGCACGTTGGTAAGCGCCCGTGACAAACGCCGTGTGAGTCGATCACGCGGTCGCGGCATTTCACTTGTTTCATCCAGCGGATGCGGATGATGCACCAGGTTTGACACCGTTGGCGCATACGAGCGGCCGTTGTCGTTCAACACGATGATGACGCGACTCTTTGAATGGCCCAAGTTGTTGAGAGCTTCGTAAGCCATGCCCCCGGTGAGGGAGCCGTCACCGATTACAGCAACAACATGGCGCCTGTCAGCAGGCTGGCCTTTGTCGCGCGCCACCGCCATGCCGTGGGCATACGACAGCACCGTCGATGCGTGACTATTTTCGATGAAGTCGTGCACGCTTTCTTCACGGCTGGGGTATCCCGAAAGCCCACCAGCTTGGCGCAATTGTGCAAACCCGCCCCGTCGACCTGTAACCAATTTGTGAATGTAGGCCTGGTGCCCGGTGTCCCACAAGATGGCGTCGCGTGGCGACTCGAACACTCGATGCAACGCCAGGGTGAGCTCGACCGCGCCAAGATTCGAACCCAAATGCCCGCCGGTTTCGGCGACCGCTGCGACGATGAAGTCGCGGATCTCACCTGCCAGCTCGTCTAACTGCGAGTGGCTGAGGGTACGCAGATCACTCGGTTGGCGGATATCAGCAAGCGCCATAACAAGGTAGAACGCTAGCCCTCACGAGTGACCAGCCGCCGAGCGTTCCACTGGTGAATTCTGGCGCCAATCCAATATCCCGCAGCAAACACCACGATGCCGCCCAAGCCGTCAATCCAAAAGTGGTTGCCCGTAATAACGATGCACACCAGGGTGATGAGTGGATAAGCGACAAGTACGACACGCATCCAACGGCGACGGGCCAGCGGGAACAGCGCGAACACACACCACACCGACCAGCCAATGTGCAGAGACGGCATGGCGGCGTATTGATTCGACAAGGTCTTGCCTGGGCCACGATCGAACGCCCAGGGGCCGCCAAACTCTTTGATGGTGTCGCTATACCCAAAATTTTCTGCACCGTTGTAGTTGCGCAATTCATGTTCAATGCACGCTGCGCCGAATCCAGTTGAAGGACACGGCGCATCAAGCAGGCGTGGGGGCATGAGTGGGAATAATGCAAACCCGATGATCGCCAAGGCAGTCATTGCCGCAAGGCAATTTCGCCACAGCCCGAATACCGCTGGACGCAGAATAAAGAGCGCAACAAACACCCCGAGTGTGACAAAGAAATGGGCCGTGCCGTAATACACGTTGAAAAATTTGATGACACCGGTGTGTGGCAAAAACCAATCCTGAATCGTTTCTTCGTGATAAAGGCCAAGGGCACGCTCCACACGAATCACCCGCATGGCATTGATAAACGCCTCGATGGGAATCTGGCTACCTGAGACCAGGGCTGAGCCAAATAAGTTGCGCACTAATGAATAGACGCCATAAAAAGCCGCAACAATAAGGGCTTCCTTCCGCCATGACATGCGCTGCGGGTGCGTCGGCATGCTCACAGTCACGCAGCGAGGCTACTGACGTAGGTTTTTGTCACATCCGCTTATCAACGCCGCAGGGTAAATCGGTAGGCTCTCGCCATGTCAAACAACGAAAATCTGTTGGTCGCACCTGATGTGTTGTCACGAGTGTTGGCTCGGGGGCGTTCGACCGGCGCCGATTTTTCAGAGGTCTTCGTCGAAGACAAGCGCAGCACCTCGGCTGGGCTAGACGACGGAAAAATCGAGCAAGTATCCAGCGGTCGCGACCGCGGCGCAGGCATTCGAGTGGTCAAAGGTGACACCACTGGCTTTGCGCACACGAGCGACCTCAGTGAAAAAGGTTTGTTGGCTGCGGCCGAAGCCGCTGCGGCTGCCGCCTCGCGTGGTGGTGGCGGTGTGAACAGTGTGGCCCTCGGGGCAGTGATGCGCCACCCAGTGAACACCATCGAAAAGTGGCCCGACGAGGTAACCAAGCGCGAAAAAGTTGCGCTCTTGCAGCGAGTTGATGCAGCCGCTCGCGGAGTGCACAAGGCAATCGTGCAGGTTTCTGCCGGCTACGGCGACTCGCGTAAGCGAATTCTGATCGCCAATAGCGAAGGCGTGCTCGCTGCTGACGAACAGGTGCGCACGTTGTTGCGCGTCAGCGTGGTTGCCAGCGGTGACGGCGGTATGCAAACCGGTTTTCAGTCGCTCGGGCACACGATTGGCTTCGAAGTGTTTGACCAAAACGATGTCGAAGAACTCGCTCGTTCGGCTGCCCAACAAGCAGTCACCAAGTTGAGTGCGCGTCCGGCACCGTCGGGCTCACTGCCAGTCGTCATCAAACATGGTTCGGGCGGTGTGTTGTTTCACGAGGCATGCGGCCACGGCTTAGAAGCCGACATCATCAGCAAGGGCGCGAGCGTGTACAAAGACAAAAAAGGTGAGCTCGTTGCATCGTCACTAGTGACTTTGATTGACGACGGCACGATGACCGCCGAGTGGGGCGCCATTGGCATCGACGACGAAGGCCACCCGTCGCAGCGCAACGTGCTCATTCAAGACGGTGTGCTCACCGATTACATGTGGGATTATCTGCGGGCCCGCAACGAAGGCCGCCGTCAATCGGGCAATGGCCGTCGCCAGAGCTATCAGCACCTGCCAATGGTGCGGATGACCAACACGTTTGTGTTGAACGGCCCACACGACCCAGCGGCAATCGTGCGCGACACCAAAAACGGCGTATACGTCGCCAAGTTGGGTGGCGGACAAGTCGACACCGCCAGTGGTGACTTCGTGTTCGGCATGACTGAGGCGTATCTGATCGAAAATGGTGAAATCACCGAACCGCTGCGCGACGGCAACCTGATTGGCAACGGCCCACAGGTGTTGCGCGACATCGACTTGCTTGGCAACGACTTTGCAATGGGTAACCCCGGCACCTGCGGCAAAGATGGCCAGGGTGTGCCGGTGGGTGACGGGCAACCAACGCTGCGAGTAAAGAGCCTCACCATCGGTGGCACGGCAGCGTGACCATAGAAGTTCCTGAACTACAAGCGATCGCTGATCGCATCGTCGGGCAAGCCAAGCCAGGTGAGCAGATCGAGGCCTATGTGGGCCGTGGTGGTGAAACATCGGTGCGCGTGTACGAGGGCGAACTCGAACACTTCGTTTCAGCGCAAAGCGATGGCGTAGGTATTCGGGTCATCAAAGATGGTCGCACTGGCACTGCATATGCCGGCACGCTTGACGCCACTGCAATAGCCGAAGTGCTGGCCGAGGCCCGCGACAACGTGCAGTTTGGCACCCAAGACGAATTTGCCGGGCTCGCCACACCCGATGGTGTTGCTGTTGTGCCCCAAAAGTTTTGGGATGAAGAGCTGGCCAACTACGCAACCGAGGGCAAGGTAGATCTCACCAAAGATCTCGAGCGTCGAGCGCTGGCAGCCGATTCGCGGGTGCGAACCGAGTCGGCCAATTATGACGACGGTTGGGATGAATCGGCATTTGCCACCACCACTGGCATTCGCGCTAGCGGTCGGTCGAATTCGTGTTACGTGTCGGTGGTGACGCTGGCCGATGACGGCGACGAAACGCAGACAGGGTTCGGTTTTTCAGTTGGCGATTCGCCGAAAGATTTTGATCTCGACAAAGCGGCGCGCGAAGCCGCAGACCGCGCCACGCGTTTGCTCGGTGCCACCAAGCCAGCCACCAAACGCACCACGATCGTGCTCGACCCGTATGTGACTTCGCAGTTCATCAGCATTTTGTCGAGCGCCTTCAATGGCGAAAACGTGTCAAAAGGTCGCAGTATTTTTGCCGAGCGCCTCGGCGAACAAGTGGCCGTGCCGTTTTTTACACTCGTGGATGACCCGACGAACAAGTTGGCTTACACCGCCACGGATATTGATGGCGAAGGTCTCGCCGCACGGCGCAACGTGTTGATCAAAGACGGTGTGTTGCAGATGTTCGTGCAGTCGTCGTACAGCGCCCGTCGCATGAAGACCACCAGCACGGGCAATGCCACCCGCGGCGGGTTCGCTGGTTCGCCAGGTGTCGGCTGTTTGGCCATGCAAGTTGCACCAGGCACCAAGTCGCAAGCAGAACTGATTGCCGATATCGATGACGGCGTGCTCATTCAAGAAGTGTCTGGGCTGCACAGTGGCGTCAACCCCATCTCGGGCGACTTCTCCACCGGTGCATCGGGCATGACGATTGTGAACGGGGCAGTGGGTGCACCGATTCGCGAATTTACGATCGGCTCCACGCTGCAGCGCATGCTGCAAGACATCGTGGCGATCGGCAACGACATCGACTGGTTGCCGATGCGTGCCGTTGGTTTGTCGTTGGTGATCAACGACGTCACCATCAGCGGCTCGTAGCACATGTGCTACGCTGGGCGCTATGGCAATGGTGGCGTCGCGGGAACTGCGTAACAACACCCGGTCGCTCGTAACGCGGGTAAAAAGTGGCGAAACAATCGTCATCACTGTTGATGGCGAACCAGTAGCCGAACTTCGACCTGTCGACCATCGCCGCCGCTGGATACCGCGCGATGAAGTCTTCTCCGACTTCGTGCAGGCCGACCCGGCACTGCGTGCTGAACTGCGTCAACCCATTGACACCATCGCCGCACACGACAAGCGCGAATCGGCTCGCCGAAAGCCATCAGCAAAGTGAGCCCAAAGACGAGCCAAGGCCTGCTTGACACAAGTGTGTTCATTGCCCAAGAGTCGGGTCGCGCTATTTCGCTCGAGCACATTCCCGATCAGGTCGCGGTGTCGGTGGTGACCCTGGCGGAATTGCAGCTGGGGGTGTTGCTGGCAACCAATGCATCCGTGCGCCGACGTCGGCTTGCTACGTATCGCAATGCATTGAAGTTCGAACCGATCCCTATTGATAATGCTGTGGGCGACGAATGGGCCGAGTTGCGAAGCAACCTTGGTGTCGGTAAAAAGTCGCTCACTGCCAACGACTTGTGGATCGCAGCAACGGCCTGCCATCTCGGTGTTCCACTCATTACACAAGATCGAGAGTTGGCAAAAATTCCCGGCGTGCAAGTGATCGTGGTGTAGCCGTGTCGTGGTGGCAGGCACTCATTCTTGGGGTGGTGCAGGGGCTTACTGAGTTTTTTCCGATTTCGTCGAGTGGTCACTTGCAACTCGTGCCGTGGTTGTTCGACTGGAACGATCTCGAAAGCGAATCGGTGAGCACGGCGTTTGATGCTGCATTACATCTGGGCACGCTGTTGGCGGTTGTCGTTGCGGTTCGCAGCGACCTCGTGTCGCTCGTCGTTTCCGGTGTGCGATACCCATTTGCCTCTGTCGCCACGCGTGCCACACTCCCGCATGGGCGGCTCGCGTGGTTATACGTGCTCACCGCTGTGCCAGCAGCAGTGGTCGGGGTGTTTTTTGACGATGTGATTGCCGAGCAACTCGGTGGCCCCGTCGTTATCGCCGTGTCGCTCATTGGGTTTGGGGCGGTGTTGTGGTGGGCTGATCGGCGCAGTGGCGATCGGGTTGCCGAGCAACTCACCACGCGCCACGCGCTGCTGATTGGCGCGGCACAGGTGTTGTCGCTCAACCCGGGCACGTCGCGCTCGGGCATCACCATGTCGGCCATGCGCGCACTTGGCTATGGTCGCGCCGCAGCAGTGCGCATGTCGTTTGTGATTGGTGTGCCGATCATTGCTGGTGCTGGCGTGTGGAAGGTGGCCGGTTTGATAGCCGATGGTGTGCCCGAGGGACTTGCCTCGGCGATGCTCATCGGCGTGACCACCGCAGCAATCACCGGATGGTTGGCAATCTCTGCGTTGCAGCGGCTTGCTGCACGCAGCGACTTCAATATTTTTGTGGTGTATCGCGTGGCGCTGGGCATTGCGGTGCTCGGCGTGGTGGCCACCAGTCTGCGTTAGCGAAACACGTCTTGCGTTAGCGCACGGTTATTGCCAGTACGTAACAGACCACGCTGATCGCCACACCCGAGCCCAGCACGGTGCGCCGCAGCGATGTGTCGACGGCAAGTCGACGATCAAGTTGATAAAGCGCCGCAGTGGGCAACAGTCGATGGATGAGTCTTTTCATACCCGGCTGTGTGCGCGAGCCATGTCGAACAGGCGCCAGTAGTTCAGGCGCCGGCAATGAAGCCCGTCAGGTCGACGGTGTGCTGGGCGCGCTCGGTGCAGCAGCGCTGGTGCCACCAGAAGCCGCGGCGGTGCTGGAGCCACCAGTTCCACCCGAGCCACCGCCATCAGCCTTGGGTGCCGCAGCAGCACCCGAATCGGCACTTGTCGTGGTCGGGCTGGCAGCGGGCGACTTCTTTGCCCCACCCGAGTCGGTTTTGTAAAAGCCTGAGCCCTTGAACGTGACGCCCACGGGGGTGAACACCTTTTTTACGGGGCGAAGCACGCCGTCGCTCGGGTGTGGGGCCTCGGTGAGTGCGTCGTCTTCGAACGCTTGGCGAACCTCGATGGTTTCACCCGAGTCGATGAAGCGGTACACATAGGTCGGCATAGGGCAACAAAGTCTACGATGAGACAATGCCCGTGCGCACTGCCGTGATCCCCGCGGCGGGCTTGGGCACCCGTTTTTTGCCGGCCACCAAGGTGGTGCCCAAAGAACTCCTGCCAGTGTTCGACACGCCGTCGCTGCAACACACGGTTGACGAAGCAATCGGCGCTGGCATTGACCACATTATCTTGGTGTCGAATCGCGCCAAGCCAGCCATCGAAGCATTTGCCGACAAAGCAAGTGGCGGTGCTCGCATCACGGTGGTGTATCAAGACGCCCCCCGCGGCTTGGGCCACGCTGTGGAAATCACGCGCGAGTTGGTCGGCGACGCACCGTTTGCAGTGTTGTTGCCCGACGAGTTAATGGGAGATAGTTCGCACCTGCAAGATCTCGTACGCGAACACGAAGCCACTGGTCAGACCGCAATTGGTGTGAAGCGCGTGCCGCGCAGCGAAGTGTCGGCCTACGGGTGCATCACACCCAAAGGTGTGCCCGATGCCAACGGTCGAGTTGGCGTGCGCGACGTGGTGGAAAAACCCAATGCGGTGGATGCACCGAGTGATTTGGTCATCATCGGTCGTTATGTGTTTAGTCGTCACATCTTTGGTTATCTCGCATCACTCAAACCTGCTGCTGGTGGCGAACTGCAATTGAGCGACGCAATCGGCGCCTATGCGCGCAAAGGCGGCGTTACCGGGGTGCTCATTTCGTGCACACGCCACGACACCGGCACGCCAATGGGCATGTTGACGGCGTCAATCGACGCAGCGCTGAAGCGCAGTAATGTTGGCCCGCAACTGCGAACATGGCTGGAAGGTCGTCTACGATGAGCACACTGATCAACGAAGTTGGTGCCACCGAAGCAGGTTTCGACACCAAGCGTTTGCGACACCTCGACAGCCATTTCGAGCAATATGTGGATGACGGTCGTCTGCCTGGTTTTCATCTTGTGGTGTCGCGGCACGGCAAAGTGGCCCATCAACATCGCTATGGCATGCGCGATGTCGAAGCCTCGCTACCAATCGATGCCGACACGATTTATCGCATCTATTCGATGACCAAGCCCGTCACGTCGGTGGCACTCATGATGTTGGTCGAAGAGGGCCGACTGCTACTGACCGATCCGGTGAGCAAGTTCATCCCATCGTTTGGTGCAGCACGCGTGTGGCGTGGTGGTTCGGTGGTCAAGCCGGTGACCGAACCCATCACCGAGCCAATGTTGGTGTGGCATTTGCTCACACATACTGCGGGCCTGACATACGGGTTTTTGTATCAGTCGCCGGTGGATGACATATATCGACGCGCTGGCTACGAGTGGGGTGCGCCACGCGGCACCACTCTCGAGCAGGCATGCGAGACGTGGGCATCGCTGCCACTGCTGTTTCAGCCCGGCACCGAATGGAACTACAGCGTGGCCACCGACGTGGTGGGTCGACTTGTCGAGGTGATTTCTGGGCAAAGCCTTGATGAGTTTTTCGCGCAGCGAATTTTTGCACCACTCGGCATGCACGACACCGGCTTTTTTGTGCCCGAAGAAAAAGCCAATCGTGTTGCGGCGCTGTATCAACCCGACCCGGCGACCAAACAAGCCAAGCGACTCGATGCCATGGGCAAAGCGGTATTGCATCGCCCCTCATTTTTTGGTGGCGGTGGTGGGTTGGCGTCGACGGCCCGCGACTATCACCGCTTTATGTCGATGTTGGCCAACGGTGGCGAATTCGATGGCACACATCTGTTGTCATCGCGCACGTTGCGGTTGATGACGTCAAATCATCTGCCCAACAACATGGATCTAACAGAGTTTGGCCGACCGCTCGACGCTGAAACAACCGATGACGGTGTGGGTTTCGGGTTGGGGTTCTCGGTGTTGGTGAACCCGGCCAAGGCAAGAGCACACGGCTCGCTTGGAGATTTTGGTTGGAGTGGGGCAGCGAGCACCACGTTTTGGGTCGATCACTTAGAGGGCATCACCGCTGCGTTCTACACACAACTGTTGCCGTCGAGCACGTGGCCGATTCGGCCGTATTTCAAGAATCTGGTGTATCAAGCACTCGTCGCGTAAACGCACCCGGCTCGTTGAGCACCAAACCATATTCGTCGAGTTCGGCTTCAACTTCGCGTGCACAGTATGGGCTCAGATACCGCCATCGGCGGGCGTCGAGCCGCGCAAAGGTGCGTTGTTGTGCCGACACCTCAAGAGTCTCTACGTCCACCACGGCAACCGTGAGGTTGGCGGCGTGCGAGTCGTGCAAGGGCAAGCGTTTGATGATGGCCGACGTGGTAAACGGGTTCATCCGTAACTCGATGTCGGTGCAGCCGTCGAGTTCGGTGCGATGAGCGCCGTTCATTTCGCCCCAGTGCCCAGAGCGGTCACGGCCGAGCCATAAGTCGGGTTCGTCCATGTCGCGAAACAGCATGAACTGCTGCACGACCAAACTGGCGGAGAGTCGTATGACGAATTGTGCTTCGTCGCGCCCGAGCGTGCCTTGGGCGGTCCATCCTTCGTTTTCGAATCGCACTTCAAGTTCGCTGGTCGAGCCGTCGGCAAGATCCCACGCAACATGCAGCGGCGATTGTGGAAACGGGGCAAAGGTGGCCACATCACAGCCTCGCACGACACGCTGCGTGCCAGATACCGTCCAAGAGGTGATCCCGCTCAGCGAAGCGCAACAACGTGTGCTCGACGGGGTTGCCCCGCTTAGCCCGGTGCAAATTGCCTGCAATCTTGCGGCCGGTTTGGTGCTGGCGCAAGACGTGGTGGCTAGTGAACATGTGCCGCCGTTTGCCAACACAGCCGTGGATGGTTTTGCGGTGCGCGCAGCCGATGTTGCACACGCGCCGGTCGAGCTGCGGGTGATTGGCACGTGTGCTGCCGGTGACGGCACCGAGTGGCACGTGGGTGCAGGCGAAGCGCTGCGCATTATGACTGGTGCGCCGATGCCCACCGGCGCCGATGCCGTGGTGATGGTCGAAGATTGTGAGCAGCCAACCCGCGAGCGTGTGCAGGTGGGCAAGTCGGTTGCCGTGGGTGCAGCGGTGCGACCTGTTGCCGATGATGTGCGCGCTGGCGACACGGTGTTTGGCGCAGGCAGCGTGCTGAACGCCGCCGGGGCAGGTGTGTTGTCGAGCATGAATGCCCGCCAGGTGCTGGTGTATCCGCGGGCCAAAGTGGCGTTGCTATCGACTGGTGATGAACTCGTCACCGATGGCTCGCCGCTCAGCCGCGGCCAAATTCGCGAAAGCAATCTCACGATGCTCGAGATTTTGATTGCAGGTTCGCAATGTGAAGTCACCAATCTTGGTGTGGTCGCCGACGACGAGGCGTTGCTCGAGCGCACCTTGCGCCACGCGGCGAGCACACACGATGCAATTGTCACCAGTGGTGGTGTGAGCATGGGCGACTTTGACGTGGTCAAAGCCGTGCTGTCGCGCATTGCCGAAATGCAGTGGATGCAGATGGCAGTGAAACCTGCCAAGCCGTTTGCTTTCGGCTTGCTCAGCGACGCACAACGGCGCGTGCCGGTGTTTGGTTTGCCGGGCAACCCCGTGTCGTCGATGATTAGTTTCGAGTTGCTCGCGCGCCCCGCCTTGCGCAAGATGATGGGGCACACGCAACATTTGCTGCGCCCAACGGTTCGCGCCGTGGCCGATGCACCGCTGCGACGCAAGCCCGATGGCAAAGTGCATTTCATGCGTGTGTTCGCGCATTTTGCCGACGACGGGCGATTGCATGTGCGCGACTCGGGCCCGCAAGGCAGCCATCAACTGGCAGCCACCGCGACGGCCAACGGCCTGGCATTCGTGCCCGACGGCGCCGGCATCGACGCTGGTGGCAGCGTGGATGTGCTGTTGCTCGCCTAAGGCGGCATGAAGTCAGCGGGCGTAGGCTTTGGCCATGTCGAGCGGCCTCAAGCCCGAACTCATCGACTCGTTCGGGCGCACAGTGCGCGACTTGCGCATTTCGGTAACCGACCGCTGCAACTTTCGCTGCACCTATTGCATGCCCGAAGAAGGCATGGTGTGGTTGCCGCGCACCGAAGTGTTGACCTATGAAGAAATCGCCCGCGTTGCACGCATCTGTGTCGAGCGTTTTGGGGTGGATGGCATTCGCCTCACCGGTGGTGAGCCCACCGTGCGGGCCCACCTTACGAAACTGATTTCAGCACTCGCCGTGCTCACCGTGCCCGCCACCGCTGATTCGCCGCTGGCGGGCCAGCCCATTGACTTGGCGGTCACCACCAATGGCGCCACGCTCGCGTTGGTGGCCGCCGACTTGAAGCGTGCCGGTTTGCGGCGCATCAACGTGAGCCTCGACACGTTGAACCGCGAAAAGTTCAAGCAGATCACCAAGCGTGACGAACTCGCCTCGGTGCTCGAAGGTATCGATGCTGCAATTGCCGTGGGTATGGCGCCGGTAAAGGTGAATGCCGTCGTGCAACGCGGGGTGAACGACGACGAAATCATCGCTCTCGCCACTTTTGGTCGTGAAAAAAACATCGAGGTGCGGTTTATCGAGTTCATGCCGCTTGATGCCCAAGGTGGCTGGTTGAACAACGCAGTGGTCGGCCAAGACGAGATCGTGTCGACTATTAACGAGGTGTTTGCGCTCGAGCAGATTGCCAGTCGTGGTGCTGCACCGGCAGATCGCTGGCGGTATCTCGACGGCAAGGGCACGGTGGGTGTGATACCAACGGTTACCAAGCCGTTCTGCGGCGATTGCGATCGGGTGAGGCTCACCGCCGACGGGCAGTTTCGCACCTGTTTGTTTGCCACCGACGAATACGACGTGCGGGCCCTGTTGCGCAACGGTGCAGATGACGATGCAATCGAAGCGTTGTTGCGTGGCGCGGTGGGCGAAAAGTGGGCGGGCCACACCATCGGTCAGGTGTCGTTTGTTCGTCCGCGTCGATCCATGAGCCAAATCGGAGGCTGACTTTGTTGATGCTCGCCATGTTGAAACTCGCCATGTTGAAGGCTCGCCATGTCTGACGCCCAGTTTTCGCACCTCGACCCGCTCGGTCGCGCGCGCATGGTGGATGTAACACCCAAAGAGCCCACTCATCGTCGTGCTGTGGCGCGCTGCAAAGTGTTCATGCAGCCGGCAACCACCGCAGCAGTCGCGAATCGCGAAGTAAAAAAGGGCGACGTGTTGGCAGTGGCGCGCGTGGCGGGCATTCAGGCAGCCAAGCGCACCAGCGACATGATTCCGCTGTGTCATCCACTGTTGATTGGCGCCGTCACCATTAACTTCGAAATCGGCGACACGTGGGTGGCAGTCGAGTGCCATGTAGACACCATCGATCGCACCGGGGTGGAAATGGAAGCCCTGCACGCTTGTTCGGTGGCTGCCCTGACCATTTATGACATGTGCAAAAGTGCCGACCGCGAGATGGTCATTGGCGAGCTCACCCTGTGGGAAAAGTCGGGTGGGCGCCAAGGCACCTACCGTCGCACCGCCCCGTAATTACCCCGTAACTAGGCAGCGGCCCGCTTCGAGGGGGCTAGGGCAAGAGGACTGGGCCTAGGGCCTGGGCCCAGGGCTGGGCAGCCTGCCGGCTGTCATCAAACCGTCATAGACTGAGTGCACTGTATGGGCAACCTGATTTTGGTGCTTGTCGCTGCCGCCTGGGCGGCCGTTTTGGTGCCCCCGCTGGTGCGTTCACGCCTGCGTAACTCGCCAAACACCTCGGTTACCCAGTTTCGCCGCCAGTTGTCGTCGCTCCAGCAGGGTGGCCGTGGGCTGTCTCGTTCGGGTTCGTTGCCGGTGGGTTCGATGCGCAGCCCGCTGCGTGACGCTGCCCGCCCCTTTGCCCCTGCGGCCCGGGCGGTGGGTCGCCCGTTGCGTCAGGTGGGCCATGCCACTTCGTCGGTGGTGCGTCCGCGTGGCACCCGCCAGCATGCCCGTTTTGAGGGTGAGTTTTTCGAGCGCGAACTGATTCGCCGTCGTCGCCAAAATTGGCTCTTGGGCTTGGCTGGCACCACTGGCATGTCGTTGTTGTTGGCTCTGGCGATGCGAGAGATGTTTTTTGTGTGGACTTTCACCGTGGCGGCGTTGGCCACCGCGGCGTATTGCTATGTGTTGGTGCAGTGGCGAGTCAAGCGCGATCACGAGCGCTATCGCCGCCAGTTCCGCCGCGTTGCCTGATGGGTTCGCGCCCGAGGCGCAGCGGTAGCGTAAGCGCCCGCGGGGCTGTAGCTCAGTTGGTAGAGCGGTACGTTCGCAATGTACAGGCCAGGGGTTCAATTCCCCTCAGCTCCACAAGTAGCGCCACGGTGGGCGGGTGAGCAATACTCATAATCACCACCAATGGTGGTGAGGGGGCTCACAATGACAACACCAGCAGGTCTTTCCTGGAACGATGCGATTGCCGCGGTGCACTCTCCCGGCCAGATGTTCGAACTAGTCGATGCCGAAGTGCGCGGGGTAAAGATGGCGGTGTTTAAGCACGCGCCAGCCAACCTCACCCAAATTTTCGGCTTGGCTCGCGGGCACGGCGACAAAGACTTCCTCGTGTATGAAGGTGAACGCTGGTCGTTTGCCAAAACGTTCGAGCAGGTGGACGCCCTGGCCCACCGTTTGGTCAATGTATATGGCATCAACAAAGGCGATCGGGTGGCCATTGCCATGCGCAACTACCCCGAGTGGGCAATGGCCTTTGCCGGCATTGTGATTGCCGGTGGTGTGTCAGTGTCGATGAACTCGTGGTGGACCGAAGACGAAACCGACTACGCGCTGCGCGACTCGGGTGCCAAGGTGCTCATCTGTGACGACCAACGATTTGAAAATGCTCGCAAGACGTGTGCCGATCTTGGCATTCATGTGTTGCTGGTGCGTTCTGAGTTGCCGTCGTCAGCCGGCCACGACCGTTGGGAAACCGCGCTCGAACTCGGGGCGCCAGCACCCGACGTGCAAGTGACAGCCGACGACGACGCCACCATTTTGTACACCTCGGGCACCACCGGGCGCCCGAAAGGTGCGGTGTCAACGCATCGCGCGGTGATTAGTGCGTTGATGGCGTTTTCAGCACGACAGGCAATCGAAGGTGTGCGCGCGACAGTAAAGCCTGAGCCCGATCCGTTTCCGCCGTCGTTCATTTTGATTGTGCCGTTGTTTCACGTAACGGGTTGTGTCGCGGTGTTGATGAGTTGTTTTGTGGCGGGCCTCAAATTGGTGATTATGTACAAATGGGATGCCGGCAAGGCGCTCGAAATTATCGAGCGCGAACAAATCACCAACTTCATCGGTGTGCCCACCCAAAGTTGGGACCTCGTCAACCACCCCGACTTTGCCAAGTTCGACACGTCGTCGCTGCGCTCGGTGGGTGGTGGTGGCGCACCCGCACCAGCCACGTTGGTGCACAAGGTGGCCGACAGTTTCAAAAAAGGCGGCCCACAGCTCGGCTATGGCATGACCGAAACCAATGCGTTTGGCCCCGGCAACCGTGGTAACGACTACGTGTCGCACCCGACCAGCACCGGCCGTTGTGCGCCACCGATGTTGGTAGAGATTCGCGACGACAACTTGGTAGCTCTTCCAGCGGGCAAGACCGGGGAAATTTGGATGTTTGGCCCGATGCTCATTCGTGGCTACTGGAACAAGCCTGAGGCCACCGCCGAAACGATTGTCGATGGTTGGTTGCGCTCGGGCGACATTGGGCGCATGGATGACGAGGGCTTCCTCTACATCGAAGATCGCGCCAAGGACATGATTCTGCGCGCAGGCGAAAACGTGTATGGCGCCGAGGTAGAGCACGCCATTTATGAGCACCCCGCCGTGCACGAAGCAGCCGTGTTCGGCGTGCCGCACGAGCGTCTCGGCGAAGAAGTCGCCGTGGCGTTATATGCCAAAGTGGGCCAGCGCATTACGCCAACCGAATTGTGGAACTTTCTCGACGGCAAGATTGCTGCGTTCAAGATTCCGGCCCACGTGGTGTTGATGAGCGAGCCGTTGCCGCGAAACGCCGCAGGCAAGTTCTTGAAGCGCGAATTGCGTGAACAAATCGTGAACGGCACCCTGAAAGCTGACCGCCGCTAGGGCATTTCAGCCCCTTTGTAAAAACACTAGGTTTGGTGCCGTTGGGGCACATGTGGCACTTGGCGCACACCCGTCAACTATCTTGGCGTCTGATGGTTTTTGGTGTTGTGAGCCCAATGCATGGCATGTCGCATGAGTGACCCGTTTACCATCGCATTGTGGTGCGCCGACACCACTCGTTTTGCATCAATGGTTGCGTCGCACTTGCTGACCGAAGGCATTCACGCCGCCAACAACGGCCGAATCGAGAATCGCTTACCCGTCGTTGTCGGGGTGGCCAACACTCGTCGCTGGCCTGTGCTTGCTCGCACGGTTGCGGCCCGTGGCGTGATTCGTGCTCGCACGCCGCACATCACCACCGTGCGCCAGCACCATTATCTGCTCACTGTGGTGAGTGGTGCATCGGTGGATTCAGGCGGGGTGCCGCGGGCAGCAGTAGCGGCGCGGGTGATTGAAGCCCACAAGTTGGTGATGGCACTCGAGGCGGTAACCCCAAGCGAATTGAGTGGTGAGCAACTCGTTAATGTGTTTGCGTCAGTGGCTCAGCAGCCAGTGAACATTCGGGTGAGCAAAGAAGTTGATGTCATGCACGTTGCCGACAGCTGTCAGCGACTGGTGAGCGCTCTGGCTCGATGACTTAGCGCTTTGAGCGCTTGGCTTCCACAAGATCTGCGAGGCGACACTTCAACACCACACTCAAGCGGGTGAGGGTGTCGAGTGACGGCGAGAAGTGGCCGTTTTCAATTCTGTTAATAGTTTTGCGATCCACACCGGCCAGTTCGGCCAAGCGAGCCTGTGAAAAGCCGCGCTCCGCGCGCAATGCCACGAGTCGATCAGCCACGGTTTGCGCCGAGAGCGATGAGGCTTTTTTGAGTTGTGCTGTGAGCGTTTTTGCTTTCATAATCGGGGCCCTTTCACGTATCTGAGAATTTATAACCTAGTGCGCTCACGGTGGCTTTCTGGATGATTGCCACCATCTAGGGTGATGAAGTCGTGAAACCTGCCACGCTGCACGCCGTCACCATCGGCAATGCCATGGTCGACATCATCGCGTCGGTGGATGAGGAATTTCTTTCTAAGCACAATCTCACGAAAGCATCAATGATGCTGGTGGATAACGAGCGCTCGGCATTCCTGCGCTCACAAATTGCCCCCAATGTGATGTCGAGCGGCGGCTCGGTGGCCAACACCAGCCACGGTTTGGCGAGCCTCGGTGGTCGGGCCGGCTTTATCGGCAAGATCGCCGACGATGATTTGGGCGGAGTGTTCTCCAACGACCTCCGCGAGGCCGGGGTGTCGTTTTTTCCGGCACCCAAAGACCACGGGCTGCCCACCGGCCGCTGTGTCATCGTGGTCACCCCCGACGGCCAGCGCACCATGAACACCTACCTTGGGGCCGGCGCGGTGTTGTGCCCAGCTGATGTCTCTAAGCCAGCGGTGCAAAGCGCCGAGTGGGTGTTGCTCGAGGGCTATTTATATGACAAAGACGACGCCAAAGAGGCCTTCCGGGTAGCCGCGCAATATGCCCACGAGGCCGGGCGCAAAGTGGCGCTCACGTTATCGGATTCGTTTTGCGTGCAGCGGCATCACGGCGATTTTCACGCCTTGGTGTGTGACGACGTGGATTTGTTGTTTGCCAACGAGCACGAACTTGCGGTGTTGTTTGGCACCGACGACTTTGCGGCATCGGTGCAGGTGCTGCGCGACAAGTGCCCGCTGGCGGTCGTGACCCGCAGCAAACAGGGCAGTGTTGTGATCACCGCCGACGACTACATCGAAGTGCCGGCGTTGCCTGTTGACCCGATCATTGATGCCACCGGGGCAGGCGACATGTATGCCGCTGGGTTTTTATATGGGCTTACCCACGGCAAATCACTCGAGCAGAGTGCTGAAATTGGCACCATTTGTGCTGCCGAAGTCATCATGCATATGGGCCCGCGCCCGCAGGTGGCGTTGGCGTCGTTGTTGCCCGAAGATTTGCGCTAATTCGTGCGCCCAAGCCGCGGGTGGCTGCGTTATTTGTCGTCGTCGGCGGGGTGGTAGGCGAACTGCAGGTCGCCCAACTTCACCAGCGTCGACGCCACCCATCCACCAAGCGAACCAAAGTGCTGGTCGAGTGTGGCATTGGTGCCGTCGGCCAGAGTTTCTTCCGACAATTCGTAGGCGCCTTGATACACGATTTCGGCCGCATGATCGATAGGGCGTTTCACGTTGGCGGTGGTGATGGTTTCGCTGCTGATGCTTTCGCGATTGAGTTGTTGGTTGCCCAGACGTGGGCTAGTCAACGGCGCAACACCCGCGATCTGCGTGGCATCGGGCAAGGTGGCCAGCCGCTGCAGGCGAAACACGATTTCCATTTCAATAAGTGGTGATTCGTGAAAAATCTCATCGACATACCACGCGCGATACGTGGCCTGGCTCCACGATGGCCAGGTGAAGGTGATGTGCGCAACCACTCGCGGTGGTTGGCCTTCGCCGGGCAGGCCATAACTGGTGGCCCATACCAAGTCGCCGAGCAGCACGTCGGAATGCAGGTGTTCTTCAAAGGCTTGGCGTTCGAGAAACGCGTTGGTGAATGCATCGCGCAATGCCCCGATTGCATCGGTAAACACGTGGTCGAGCACGAAATCACGCTACCTGTGTGCGAGAATCTCGGGTATGGCGATGGTCATCTACGAAGTGAGCGATGGCATTGCCACGCTCACCCTCAACAACCCGCAAGAGCGCAACTCGATGACTGCCGACATGGTGGCCGAAATAGTTACTGCGATGGATGCCGCCGAAAGCGACCCCAACGTGCGGGTGGTGATCGTGACGGGCGCGGCACCGGCATTTTGCGCAGGCGCCAACCTGGGCAATTTGGCCGAAGCCACACGCGAGTCGCTGCTGGATATTTACGAGGGGTTCTTGCGTGTGGCCCGCAGCCCGTTGCCGACCATCGCTGCGGTCAATGGCGCAGCAGTTGGTGCAGGCATGAACCTGGCCTTGGGGTGTGATGTGCGCATCGCGGCCAAGAGTGCCAAGTTTGATTCACGCTTTTTGCAGTTGGGCCTGCACCCGGGTGGTGGCAACACGTGGATGCAGTTGCGCATTGCCGGCCTGCAAACCGCCATGGCGAGCGTCGCCTTTGGCGAAGTGCTCGACGGCGAGGCTGCATTGCGCGCCGGCTTGGTGTGGAAGTGCGTCGATGACGATGCACTCATGCCCACGGCGCGCGAGTTTGCGGCCAAGGCGGCAGCCGCACCCAAAGAGTTGCTCGTGTCAATCAAAAAAACAGTGATTGATATTGGGGCAGTGCCCACCCACACCGAAGCAGTGGAATTCGAACTCGGCCCACAGGTGTGGTCGACGCGTCAACCGTGGTTTCGCGAACGCTTGGCTGCGCTGCAAGCCAAAATCTCGAAGCGCTAGCTGCAATCCGCGAGATACTCGTCGGGTTTCCCTCTCTTGAGTAGTGAGACACATAAGGGATACCCCTAATATGCAGTCACGAGTATTCTCTGGGTGGAAGCCGATAGCTGCTTCGCAATCATGCCGAAGAGCCCCACAACATCCCCACATGTAATGTTCGCCGGCTTAGAGGCAGGGGTGGCCGCCGCAGTCAAGTTGTGGTTGACGCGCAGCGAGGGAATCTCTGTAGATGTCATTGATCGGGTTCCAGAACGGCGGTCGCAGTTGCCCAAGAGTCTGGGGAATGTGACGGTGCTGGCGCTACCGCAGAAGTATTGGAGTACCCACACGCAGGAGTTGATGAATGCCAGCTTTTTTCCCGGAATTCCCGTAATCCTCACCTGCGACCGGGGCACATCGGGAAATGCAAAAGCGGCTCGTGGGAATAAAGCAGACAACCAGACGTTTTTGTTTGAGTTGAAGCCCAGCAATATGGAAAAGCTTCCCCACCTTTTAGGGGAGCTTCACCAGGTAAGCCGTAGGCGTTGGTCGAACTGGAAGACAAGCCCTGAACCACGCAATGGCGAGGCAGAGGACTTGACAGATAAAGAACTACAAGTGCTCACGTGTATTGCTCGCGGGTATTCCAATTGGGCAATTGCCACTGAGCTACAAGTGTCAGAAAAGTCGGTGGAGGCCAAACTGACTTCCATTTACGAAAAACTGAGTTTGCAGACGGATGCTAAGCAGTTGAATCTTCGAGTTGCTGCAGCGTTGCATTTTTATGGCTTGGATACCCGCAGGGGGGGTAGAGCGAGTTCTGAGTCTTCTTCTTCAGTTAGGGTGAAACTCACTACAACCAAGCTCGGCTGAGTTCTTCGGCACGCGCCCCCACTCTTAGGATGAGGTTTCGCAATCGTGCCGAAGATTGCCGAAACTTTCCCGCATGTAATGATTGCCGGCTTGGAGCCGCGGGTAGCCGCAACGGTGAAGTTGTGGTTGACGCGTAGCGAGGGAATCTCTGTAGATGTTATTGAGCAGGTTCCAGAGCAGCGGTCACAGTTGCCCAAGAGTCTGGGGAATGTGACGGTGCTGGCACTGCCACAGCAGTATTGGAGCACCCGCACACAGGAGTTGATGAACGCCAGTTTCTTCCCCGGAATTCCCGTGATGCTTATTTATGATCAGTCCACATCACCAGTAGCAAAAACCATTCGTGGGCATAAAGCAGACGGCCAGACGTTTTTGTTTGAAATGAAGCCCAGCAATATGGAAAAACTTCCGCATCTTTTGGGCCAGCTTCACCAGGTAAGCCTCAGGCGTAGGTCGGACTGGAAGCTGAGCCCGGAACTACGCACTGGCGACGGAAAGGACTTGTCAGACAACGAACTACAAGTGTTCACTTGTATTGCCCGCGGATACTCGAATTGGGCGACAGCAAAAGAGATGAGAGTGTCAGAAAAGTTTGTAGAAGCCAAACTGACTTGCATTTACGAAAAACTGAACCTTCAGAGTGATGCCAAGCGACCAAATCTTCGCGTTGCGGCAGTCCTGCACTTTTATGGCTTGGCCTGGGGGCCTAGAGCCAGTCGCGGCTGAGTTGTTCGGCGCGAATATCCCACTCTTCGGTGGTGAAGCCGAAGCGATCGTGGTCTTCCCACACACCGTTGATTTCTAAAAATCGCTCGGCGCGGCCCTCGTAGCGCCACTCAAGTTTGTGCACCACGCGCAGGCTGTTGGCATTGCGCGGGATAATGCAAATTTCTAGGCGATGCAAACGCAGTTGCTCGAAAGCAAAACGGGTAACGACGGCAACTGCTTCGGGCACATAGCCATGCCCGGCCTTGGCGTGGTCAACCCAGTAGCCAACCGTGGCCGACTGCATCGAACCACGAGTCACACCGTTGAGGTTGACTTCGCCACAAAGCATTGAGTCGATGAAAATGCCGAAGCTGTAGGCGTTGCCAGCCGCGCGCTCGCGTTCGCGCACCACACAGCGCCGCTCGAATGCTTCGGCGTTGTAGGCAGGGTCGACAGCAGCGGCTGGGCGCAGTGGTTCCCAATCGGTGAGCCAGCGACCATTGCGAATGCGCACCTCGCTGAACGCTGCAAAGTCGTTGGCTGCGAGCGGGCGCAACATCACGCGGCGCCCATGCAAACGCAACGCACTGCTGAGCCCAGCAGGGTGCACGACACGTTGATCAGAGCGTTGCTCAGCACGTTGACGCGGTGTGGCCGACGGCTTCATGCGTTACCTGTTGAGGTCGTGCCGGCACGCATTTCGGCCACCAGACCGTCGAGCAAATTGTGGGTGCTCACGATGATGTGGTCAAGATGAAGTCGTCGCATGATGGCAACCAGCAAGCAACAGCCTGCCACGATTACCCCCGCGCGTTCCAGCGCAAGCCCCGGGTTGTGCACTCGTTGAGCAAACGTTTCAGTGGCCAGGGTGCGAAACACGTCTTCGGCGGCGGCCCGAGTGAGCACCATGCCGTGCAAACGGCTGGCATCATAGGCACGCAAGCCCAGTTCGACTGCGGCGATGGTCACGATGCTGCTGGCCACACCCACCACACGGCTGGCTTCGCCAAGAGCAGGGTGTTCGATCACCGCGTTGTCGACCGCGTCAGCCATGATCGAAATGGCATTGGCGAGTTCTTCGGCGCGAGGCGGGTCGCTGTGCAATTCGGCTTCGGTGTGGGTCACCACGCCATACGGCAGCGACACACTGTTGCGCACGACGGCATCACCATCGCGCGTGTCGCCGATGGTGAGTTCGGTAGAAGCACCGCCAATGTCGACCACCATCGTGACGCCGTCAATGGGTGGCAGGCTCGCCACTGCGCCTTGCCATGCCAATCGTGCCTCGTCGCTGGTCGACAACAACCGTGGGTGCACACCCGTGATGCTGTGCACCTGGGCAAAAAAATCAGCAGTGTTGGCGGCCATACGACACGCCGCGGTGCCGGTGATGGCCAGTTGTGCTGCGTGTTGGCGCACCAGAGCCGAATATTGCGTGATCACAGCCAACGTGCGCGACATTGCCGCAGCAGTAAGCACGCCACTTGCTCCCAGACCTTCGCCGAGCGCGGTGACATTTACTTCGCGCACCAGTTCCACCCCGTCGGCATCGACAATCAACAAGTTGGTGGAGTTCGACCCAATATCAATGGCGGCAAATGCTGTGTTCGTCATGATGCGAGCCTCGCGGCCACCCAGCGGCCCACTGGGTCGTCGTTGCCCACCAACCAACTGGCGTAGTGCGCATGCAAACACTTCACGCCGCGCCGGGTGCCAGCCACACCGCCGTAGGGGCGAGGGCCTGAATGCTCGGCCAAGATGTGGGCGTCGCGTTCGGTGGCATAGGCGGCGTGGGCTGCCAGCAATTCGTCGGCGTTTACCTCGGCTTCGGCAGTGTTCACGCCACCAGCGGCTTCGAGCCGAGACACTGCAGCAACATCGGCTGGGTCAACCAACCAATAGCGCGTGGGCATCGGGGTGCCGTCGTGCAGCAACGGTGCATTGCGCACTACGCGCGGGTGGCCGTTGGGGTGGCGCAGCACCACGGTGAAGTCGCCTTGCGGGCGACGCCCCAACAGTGCGGTGACCTGCTCGACATCGAGCGCAGTTGCTGATTCAGCGGAAGATAACAATGCCAGCCACCACCGCAGCAATCACCACGAGCACAGGCATCAAACGCTTGGCGATGGTGCTGCCTGCGGTATCGAGCAAGTTGAGTGGTGCGACTTCTTGCGTTTGTTCAATCTTGCGCACGCTTGGCGTAGCGGATGGCGCACTCGGCGCTGCAGACGCAGCAGTCGGTGCTGCAGCTGGTGCTGACTCGACAGGTTGCGAGGCAATCAGCGTGTTTAAGTTGTCGACAAATTGCAACAGCAACTTGTCGCTCACATCAGCCAACGCACCGCGACCAAATTGCGCGACTTTGCCCGAAATGTTGAGTTGGGTGTCGACCGTGCACTTGGCGCTTGACGCCGTCACGGGTTCGAGCCGCGCGGTGATGGTTGCCGACGCGTTGCCTTTGCCACCCGTGTCGCGACCTTCGGCTTTGAGCGAGGCGAGAAAATTGGCGTCATCACGCGACACGAACGATGCCTGGCCTTTGAATTGGGCCAAGATTGGTCCCACTTTGATTTTGACTTGACCGCGATAAATGTCGCCTTCAATCTCGGTGAGTTGGGCACCCGGCAAGCACGGTGCGAGGCGCTCTAAGTCGGTGAGAATTTTCCACGCGTCGGCTGCTGGCACTGGCACGGTGAATTCGTGGTGGAGATCCATTAGTGCTCACCTCGAGTCGCCAAGTGTTGTTGCCACCGTGCCACATCGTCGGCGGTATCGATGTCGTCGGGGTTGCCTTCGCAGGCTACTTCTGTAACCAATTCGGGGCGAACTCGTATCAGCGTGCGGGCACCTTCGTCGCCATCGTGGGGAAGTTGATCCCACAGTTCGGCATGCAGACGCACGGGGTTGCGGCGCACACCGCCGTAGGTGGCAACTGCGATTGGGGCATCGGTGTCGGCAACTTGCCGCCATGCACTTGCAGGAATACCAGGTTGATCACCCAGGCCCACCACCACACCAGCCAGCCCGCGTTGTCGGGCCAAGGCGAGCCCACACTGCAGCGACGATGCCATGCCGGCTTGCCAGCGAGCGTTGTGCACAACAATTACCTCGGGGTTACCAGGCAGTGGTGCTGCCAGCACCTCGTCGAGCGCCACCGCCCCGGTCACCACGATGATGGGCGACACCCCGCTTGTGGCCACGGCTTCGAGCACGTGGCGCACCACGGCCTTGCCAGCCACTGTGGTGAGCAGTTTGTGGGTGGTGCCGACAAAGCGACTACCACCGCCTGCAGCCAGCACCAGCGCCCCGCAGGACGCGCGAGAGGGCATTGGGACAGTCACCATGAGGCACTGGACACATCAGGCATGAAATCAGCCTCGCACAACGGGTTGCGGGCAATTCACAAAGCCACGAATTATTACAATCTCGTTACGGCCGGGGTAGGGTGAAGGCACCCCATCCCCCCAACCAGTGGCGCACCCCCTGCGCCATTCGGAGGTCTCGATGTCACCCAAAACCATTGCTCGCTGCGCTTTACCGTTGGCGACCCACAAAAAGCGAACAGGCGCTCGCTCTCTTGGTGAATCGCGTGTTCGATCACGCGTTGAATCGCGTGTTCGCGCATGGCGCAGGGCGGGGGTGCGACTCGCACTCAGCACGTGTGTGGTGGCTCTAGCCCTGCTCAGTGTGCCCGCCCCACAGCCGGTGTTGGCCGTGCCAATTTCAGATCGCGCTTCGGCGTGGATTGCGACCAACTCGCGCGAAATTGCGTTAGAGCTGCGTCGCAGCCACAGCGTGCCAGAGGTCGAACAATCTGCAGTCGCTGGTCGACAAATCCACGAGGTGGCGAGTTTGGTGGCGTACCTGCTCGAGGCTGACGCCGAACAGTTGCGCAGTGTGTGGGCGTCAGCGCCACTCACCCGCAAGATTGCATTGTTCAGTGCGCTCAGCCAAGTGGGTGTTCCGTATCGCACCAACGCTGATGCGCCGTTCATCGCCCTTGATTGTTCAGCACTCACCAAGTTTGCGTGGGCCCAAGCCGGAGTCCCCATTGAACGCGGCTCGCAGTATCAATACGCGCGCGCCGAACGTGTGGTGCGCGACGACGCACAAGTGGGTGATTTGGTGTGGTACCCGGGGCACATCATGTTGTCACTTGGTGTGCCACACCTGATCGTGCACGCGCGCTCGGGGCAACGTTCGGTAGAAATTCATCGCATCGATTCCACCCGTTTGTCGTGGATGCAGTGGGTCAGCCCGCTTCAGTGAATTGCGCCGGTGGTCGCTGACAGCGACTGCGCGGCACGCCCGGTGCGGCGGGCAATGATTTCGCCACAAATCGATATTGCGGTTTCTTCGGGCGTGCGTGCGCCGATGTCTAACCCGATCGGCGACATCACCCGAACCAAGTCGTTTGCCTGCAAGCCAATTTCGGCGAGGCGTTCGAGGCGTTTGGCGTGCGTCTTGCGGCTGCCCATCACGCCGATGTATCCCACATTGGTGGCAAGTGCCCCCTGAATTGCGGGCACGTCGAACTTTGGGTCGTGGGTGAGGATGCACACGGCATCGCGCGCGCCGAGTTGGGCACCGTATCGGGCAAACACTTCATCGGGCCACGCCACCATGATGTCGTCGGCCATCGGAAACCGTCGGGCAGTGGCAAACACCGTGCGGGCATCACACACCGACACGCGGTAGCCCAACAACTTTGCTGCACGCGCCAACGCACTGGTGAAATCCACCGCACCAAAAATCACCATGTGTGGTGGTGGAGCAAACGATTCGATAAACACCCGCACAGTGGGTGAATCGGCAAGATCTTCGGGTGTGGTTTGGCCACGCGGGCCATAGTGGCGAGTACTGGTGCGCCCGGCTTCGAGTTCGCCGAGTGTGTCGCGGGCAGCCACCCGCGTGAGTTCATCATCACCCAAGTTGCCGAGCACCGGCTGGTTGGGCGACACCACCATGGTGGCACCAGCGTGCGGGCCATCGATGACCACCACCAAGGCAGTGGGGGTGTGGGCACGCAGTCGTTGGGCCAATTCGGCGTAGAGCGAGGTGTTCACCATGTGAGCTCTTGCAAAAACAAATGAATCGTGCCGCCGCAAGTCAACCCCACGGCGAAGGCTTCATCATCGGAATAACCGAACGTCACCACCTTTGCCGCCGATCGCTCGCGCAACATTTCGAGCGCTTCGGCCACCACGGCACCTTCGACACAACCACCACTCACCGAGCCGACGACTTCGCCATCTTCGTTCACCGCCATGGCTGCGCCAGGGTCGCGTGGGCCCGAGCCATCGATGCCCACTACGCGGCCAATTACACAGCGCTTGTTGGCCTCACGCCAGCGATCGATGTCGTTGAGCAAGTCACGCATAGGCGCGCCGTTCATCGTGAATAACTTCGGCCAGTTGTTCTAGTGCTTCGAGCGAATGGCCTTCGACAAAAGCATCAACGTGGGGCAGTGCTGCCGCCATGCCGCGGGCGAGTGGTGCGTAACCCGGGGTGACTTTCAGCGGGTTCACCCACACGATGCGGTGGGCCACACGGCCCAGGCGCTGCATTTGTTCGGCGAGCACATCGGGGTTGCCGCGATCCCATCCGTCAGACAGCACCACCACGATTGCGCCACGGGCCAGGCCGCGCACACCCCAGCGGTCGTTGAACGCCCGCATACATTCGCCGATGCGGGTGCCACCGCTCCAGTCGGCAACTTGTTGCGATGCACGACTCAGTGCTTTGTCGGGGTCACGATGCGAAAGCTCGCGCGTAACGCGCGTGAGGCGAGTGCCGAGCGTAAACGCTTCCACCCGCTGGCGGCCCACCATTGCGGCATGCATGAACCGCAAGAATGCACGGGCGTAAGGCTCCATCGAACCCGATACGTCGAGCAACACCACGAGCCGTCGCAAACGCTCGCTGGGCTCGCGCCAGTGGCGACGCACTGGTTCGCCCAAATGGGCAAATGACGTGCGCACGGTGCGACGCACGTCGACGTTGCCGTGCCGGGCCCGCGATGGTCGTTGGCGCAACGAACGACGCGGCGACCCAACGAACCGCAGACGCCGCATCAGGCGTTGTGCTTCGGCCAATTCGCTGTCGGTGTAATCGGCAAAATCTTTTTGGCTCAGTGTTTCGACTGCCGAGAAACGCAAAGTGATGGTGTCGTCAGACTGCTCGGCCGCGCCGTCGTCGCCATCTTGTTCGTCTTGTTCGTCGACGGCCAAGGTGACTGTTTCTGGGGTGATTTCTTCGTGGTTGGTGTCGCTTGACAGTTGCTCCCAAAACACGGCGAATGCCACATTGAAAGCCTCACGATCTTCGGGGCGGCGCACGAGCGTGGAGCGCCCGGCCCAATACACGCGATTGCGGTCGGTGATGCCGACGGCATCAAGACACTGCACGAAGGTAACGATCGAATCCAGCGGTACTGGCAGCCCAGCGCCACGCAGCACGCGCCCGAAGGCAACGGCCATGCGTTCGGCGGTCACGCTTGCAACGCACCACGTTCGAAAGCGTGCTTCACCAAATCTGCGATGCCGTGTTCGGTGACGCGCTCGTGGTCTTCGCGATACTTGAGCACCGTGCCCAGCGTGGTGCGCACCACCGCTTCGTCAAGTTGGGTTACGCCAAGCGTGCCGAGGGCCGTTGCCCAGTCGATAGTTTCGGCAACACCCGGTGGTTTGTATAACTGCAGCGAACGCAAACGCTCGACGGCGGCGGCAACTTGGCGCGCCAAACGTTCGTGCACGTGCGGCACACGCAGGCGAACGATTTCGACTTCACGTTCAAACCCTGGGTGCTCGACCCAGTGATACAAACAGCGGCGCTTCAACGCATCGTGCACGTCGCGTGTGCGGTTGGATGTGAGCACGACGACGGGTATCTCGGTGGCGCGAAACGTGCCCACTTCGGGAACCGTGATTTGAAAATCAGACAACACCTCCAGCAAGAAGGCTTCGAACTCGTCGTCGGCACGATCAATTTCGTCGATGAGCAACACGGGTGCTGCACCAGTGCTCGGCTCGATTGCCCGTAGCAACGCACGACGTATAAGAAAGCGTTCGTTGTACAACTCGTTCTCGAGGCTCTCGGTGGCTTTGCTTGCTGCTTCGCCGCTGGCTTCGGCGGCTCGCAAGTGCAGCAATTGACGCGAATAGTCCCAGTCATAGACCGCCTGGCTGGCGTCGATGCCTTCGTAGCACTGCAGACGTATGAGTTCGCTGCCGCGCAACGTGGCAAGCACCTTGGCCAATTCGGTCTTGCCGACACCGGCTTCGCCCTCTAACAACAACGGCCGCTTGAGCGACAACGCCAAAAACACTGCTGTGGCCAAGCCCTCGTCGGCCAAGTATCCAGCCGACTGCAATGCGTCGCGCACATGGCTCACCGATGCAAGCGATGCACGCGAAGTCGCCACAGCCACAGCCTACGAAGGGTTGCGGTAGGTCGCAGTAATTACTTCGACGCTTGTTCGAGCGCACGACGCACCAGCACCTTGGCCAGATGCGTGCGATATTCCACGCTGGCGTTGAGGTCGGCCTGTGGTTCGGCGTCGTCAGCAGCGTGTGCAGCAGCATCTGCCACCGACGCACCTTTGGCCAACGCACTGCTCACAGCGCCTGCGAGCACGGGTGTTGAACCCATGTTCACTAACGCCACACCGCTGGCACTGTTGCTGCGCCATGCAGCAACACCAACGATGGCCCAATCTTGGGCTCGACGATTGAACTTCTGAAAGCTCCAACCGGCACCGTTCATCTTGGGAACTTTGATTTCGACCAGCATCTCGTCGGCAGCAAGTGCACTTTCCAAGAAACCCTTGTAAAAGTTTTTGGCGGCAATCTCGCGCTTGCCGTTGGGGCCTTGCACCACGTAGGTGGCACCAAGCGCCAAGGTGGTGGCAGTCAAATCGCTGGCGGCGTCGGCGTGGGCGATCGAGCCACCGATGGTGCCGCGATGTCGCACTTGTGCATCACCCACATAACCAGCGGCATGGGCCAACAGCGGCACGTGTTGGCGCAACACTGGCGACTTCTCTACATCCATGTGGCGGGTGAGTGCACCAATGGCGATGTGATCACCGGCATCTTTGATGTATGACAAGTCTTTAACGCGACCGATATCCACCAACATCGTGGGCTGCGCCAGGCGCAACTTCATGAGTGGAATCAAACTGTGCCCGCCGGCCAGAAACTTTGCTTCATCGCCATATTGGCTGATGAGGCTGATGGCCTCGTCGGCTGAACCTGCCCGTTTATATTCGAATGCGGTCGGAATCACTTAGTTGCGTCTTGTTTGTTGGCTGCTGCGAGTACGGACTTGACGATGTTGGTGTATCCGGTGCAACGACACAGATTGCCCTCTAGTCCGAGGCGAACTTCTTCGTCGGTGGGTTTTGGGTTTTCGTTCAACAAACCGATGGCGGCCATCACCATGCCAGGTGTGCAGTAACCGCACTGCAGGCCGTGGTTTTCCATGAATGCTTTTTGCATCGGGTGCATTTCACCGTTTGTGGCAAGACCTTCGATGGTGGTCACAGCACCACCATCGGCTTGGGCTGCCAGAATCGTGCAACTTTTGACTGCTTCGCCGTCGAGGTGCACGGTGCAGGCACCGCAACTCGATGTGTCGCAACCAATATTGGTGCCGGTCAACTTGGCCTGTTCACGGATGTAGTGCACGAGCAGCGTGCGCGGCTCGACATCGTGTGACTGTTGTGAACCGTTGACGGTGATCGAAACTTTCATGAAGAAACCTGATGGTAGTACACGACTAATTGCTGAGTTTTTGCAGGTTGCGCAGGGCAAAACCCAGGCACAACACGCTCATGACCACCACGGCCACGAGCCCGCCCCAGATGGCATTCCACGACAAATAGTCGGCACTCGACTCGTTGACCAGGCCCACGCGGGCGAGCCGCAAGATGTTGGTGGCCGGGTTGATGCGGGCCACGGTGTGCAGCCAGCCGCTCATCACTTCGAGCGGCACCTGAGCAGACGACAAGAACATCACGAGAAAAATCGACAACTGCATGATTGCTGCACCACGCATGTCTTTGAACTTGAACGCCAAGCCGAGGCCCCAGCCCGCACCCATCGTGGCGATGCCGAGTGCGCTGATGTACAAACACAACACGCCGAGCAGCCCACCAGTGAAGCGCGCACCGAGGGCCATGCCAATCACTATGACCAGCGTGGTCATGAGGAGCACACGAATGAGGGTGCCAGTCAGTGGCCCGAGGATGAGCGACAA
Source organism: Ilumatobacteraceae bacterium (assembly GCA_040401815.1). GTDB lineage: Bacteria > Actinomycetota > Acidimicrobiia > Acidimicrobiales > Ilumatobacteraceae > F1-60-MAGs027. Next base: position 79,829 of record JBBANT010000001.1, read on the forward strand.
GCGAGATGTCGGCGACATGCGCAAGCGATCGTAAAAACCAGTTTCGATATCGCGAATTGTGGTGAAGCCCAAGCCGACGCCACCGAAGGCCGCGCCCATCATGATGCCGAGCGGCATGTACCAATTGATCGAGCGATCGGTGGGGAAGTTGGGTATTTGCGTTATGGCAAAGAACGTTCCGGCAAACACCACCATGTTGAAAATGGGCATCGCCAGCGCCGGAAAGAATGCCGACGGCAAACGGCGGATGGTGCGCACACTGCGAGTGGCGAGTATGCCGACGCTGCGGGTGGTGGTCATCGTGCTGCCAAGCGTACGGAGAGTTGACGTAGTGCCAGCAACGTAGTGAGCACCGCAATGCCCGAGGGGATCAGCAGTGTTTGGGTTATTGCTGTGAGCGAGACGCCGTCAATTGAAAGCGATCGCTGGCCTTCGACCATGTATGAAATTGGGTTGAAGTCGGCGATACGTCGGTACGCGCCGCTCATGGTTTCGCGCGGAAAGAACGCACTCGACAAAAACAACAGAATGAAAAGAATCGGAAACGTTCCTTGCACTGCTTCTGCTGAACCAGTTTTCAGCGCAACCACTGACATGAGCGCGCCGACGCCAAACGCGGTGAGAAACCCAGCCAGCACGATCGACGCATAACCGAGCACCCCAGCCTGCACGGTGACACCGAATGGCAGGAGGGCCAGCAAGAAAATGAGCGCTTGCAAGCCACCGAACACCGAGCTACCGGCCAAGCGGCCAAACAAAATAGAAGTGCGCGATGTTGGCGCGGCAAGTAAGCGGTCAAAAAAGCCGTCTTGAATGTCGGTGGCCAGTGCTGCGGCGCCAGTGACCGAGCCAAACAACACGCCTTGGGTCACGGTGCCTGCCAGCGTGAACTGCAGATACGAATCCACTTGGGGAAACCCGGGCAGGCTGATGGCGCGACTGAACGCCGACGACCCCAACGCAGCAAAAAACAGCGGGAAGATGAGCGACGGCGCGATGATTGCTGGTTGTCGAAATATTGCCAATGTTGAGCGGCGCGACAACGCAGCGAACTGTCGCGCGGTGTCAGCCGGCTTGTGGCGCATTATCGGCCCCTTCGAGGCGGTAACCCGTCGCATCAGCGAACACGTCGTCGAGGCTGGGCTGGTTGAGTTCGAGATGTTCGACCACGAGTTTGGCCTCGTCAAGGGCGCGCACCACTTCGGCGACACGCTCGGCGCCACCTTTGAGCCCGACACCCAGCGTGCCTTCGGCCGTCGGCCGCATGTCGCCAAATGCCGAGAGCACCAACTTGGCTTGATCCATTTGTTGTCGCGACACGTTGATGAGCAATGTCGGGTCGCCCACACTGCGCTTCAAATCGCTGGGCTTGCCTTCGCGCACGATGTGGCCGTGGTCGATGATCGCGATGCGATCAGCAAGTTGGTCGGCTTCTTCTAGGTACTGCGTGGTGAGCATCACGGTGGTGCCTTCACTGTTGAGGCGACGCACTTCTTCCCACAGCGTCAGACGGCTCATCGGGTCGAGCCCCGTCGTTGGCTCATCCAAAAACAGCACGGCAGGTTGATGAATAAGCGACAACGCAAGATCGAGCCGGCGACGCATGCCACCTGAATAGGTCGACACGCGGCGATCTGCGGCAGCAGTCAGGCCAACACGCTCAAGCAGTTCGTTGGCGCGCTGCTTCATTTTGTTGGCGGCGATGCCGTAGAGCACGGCCTGCAACTCGAGCAATTCGTATCCCGACATGAGCGGGTCAATTGCTGCGTCTTGCAGTGCCACCCCGATGTTGCGTCGCACCTGGTCGGCTTGTTTGACCACATCAAAACCGGCAACTCGGGCAGTGCCGCTAGTGGGTCGCAACAATGTGGTGAGAATGCGCACCACTGTGCTCTTGCCGGCACCGTTGGGGCCGAGGAACCCAAAGATTTCACCCTGGTTCACCGTGAGGTTGATGCCATCAACGGCCTTGACCTCGCCGAAATGACGAGACAGGTTTTCAGCGACGATTGGTGCGGTATTCGATGTGTTGTTCACTGCGACAGTCTTACTGATTGATGGCCTGCCACACACGCTCGGGCGTCGTCGGCATGTCGATGTGACGCACGCCCAAATGGGCGACCGCATCGACCACTGCTGATTGCACTGCTGGTGTCGAGCCAATCGTGCCCGATTCGCCCACACCCTTGGCCCCCAACGGGTTGCGTGGGGTGGGGGTGGCCATGGCGACGAGTTCGATCTGGGGTGCTTCGACCGCCGAGATGAATGCGTACTCGGCCAAGTTGCCCGTTTTTGGGTTGCCGTCGGCGTCATAAACAAATTCTTCGAGCAAGGCCTGCGCCGAACCCTGGGCGATGCCACCGTGAATTTGTCCTTCGAGCAACAGCGGGTTCAACACGGTGCCGGCATCGTCGCAGGCAATTTGCCTGAGGTGTGTGACTTTGCCGGTTTCGGTGTCGACTTCGACAACGGCAACATGCGCACCGAACGGAAACGTGGCGCCACCCGAGGTAAACCGGTGTGCATAGGCGAGCCCACCGTCATTGGCCCGTGATGATGCAAGGTCGCCCCACGAAGTGCTCTTGGCTGGTGTGCCTGCCACGTGAAACACGCCGCGCTCTTTGTCGAGCACGATGTCGCTTTCGGCGGCCTCTAACTGTGAAGCAGCAAATGCTTTGGCCTGCTCGACGAGTTTGATGGCCGTTTCGTGCACGGCCGCGCCACCCAATTGCAACGAGCGCGAACCATAGGTGCCGAGACCTTCGGGGATGAGGTCGGTATCGCCCCACACCACGTCGATTTTGTCCATCGCGATACCTGTGTGTTCAGACGCGATCATCGACCATGCAGTCACGTGGCCCTGGCCGTGTGGTGATGTGCCGGTGTACACGATTGCGCGACCGTCGGGCAGCACTTCGATGCGGGCGTCTTCGTGGTTGGTGCCACCAGAGGTGATCTCGACGTACACGCTCACGCCGATGCCGAGTTGGTTGCGGTCGCCACGCGCGCGACGTGCGGCTTGCTCTTTGCGCAGGTCGGCATAGTTCGCCGCAGCCAACACCAAGTCGAGTGCACCTTCGTAGTCGCCGACGTCGTATTCCTGACCAATGGCAGTGGTGTGGGGTTGCATGAACTTGCCGATGAGATTTTTGCGACGAACTTCGGCGGCGTCGAGGCCGATCTCGGCAGCAAACATATCCATTGCTCGTTCGATGGCGGCGGTGGCTTCGGGGCGACCAGCACCGCGATACGCAACGATTGGCGTGGTGTTGGTGACCACCGACTTGGTGCGGCATTCGATTTTTGGAATCGCGTATACGCCGCTGCTCATCGGGCGAGTGCACGCGGGGGCCAACACGGCACCAACGTCAACGAACGCGCCCGAATCTTGAATCGCTTCAAGACGGTAGGCGAGCACCTTGCCGTCGCGGTTGCCACCGAGAGTGATGTATTGCAACTGTGCGCGACCGTGACCAAGCGAGACCATCGATTCGCTGCGGGTTTCGCGCCAGCGCAACGGGCGATTGACCGCGAGTGCCAAGCGACCCAACACGATTTCTTCGGGGTAGGCCGAAATTTTTGCACCAAACCCGCCGCCGACGTCGGGGGTAATCACCCGCACGTGACTGGTGGCGTCACTTTTGTTGATCTGGTCGCGCACACCCTGAGCGTGTTGCGTGGAGATCCACTGAAACAATCGACCATCAACCCAAGCCACGGCCGAACCGCGCACCTCGAGCGGGCATGGCGCCAGACGCTGGTTGACATACCGACCCTTGACCACCACTTCGCAGTCGGCGAAAAAATCGTCACCCGTCACATCGGGCATGCCCCACACTGTGGAGTCGACGACGATATTGCTGCCGGCATCGGGGTAGATGAGCGTTGACGATGTCATCGCTGATTCGATATCGATCAACACTTCAAGCGGTTCATAGTCGATGACTACTAAGTCGGCGGCGTCTTCGCCTTGGTTGGCATGTTCGGTGACCACGACTGCCACGGGTTCGCCCACGTAGCGCACGCGATCACTGGCCAGCAACGTGCGCGACACGCCTGCGTTGTATGACGAAGTTTCTGGTGCGAGCCCTAGCGATGCTGCGGTGTGCACTGCGATAACACCTGGTGCCTGCAGCGCGGCACTGATATCGATGCCCAGAATCGTGGCGTGGGCCATTTGCGAGCGCACAAAAGTGACATGGGCGGCGCCTGCCAAAAGTGGTTCAGCGTGCATGTCATCGACATAGACACCGCCAGTGGTAAGAAACTTCGGATCTTCTTTGCGTAAAACGCGGTTACCAAGAATGCTTCCAGCCATGCAGCAAAGTTACAGCGTTACGGGCTGATTACTACGGTCGCGCCGGGTCAAACAGATCCAGATTGCCTTCGGCCACGCCCACTTGTTGCGTCTCGCGCACGCTCACGATGCCAGCCACCAAGGTGTAAGGCCAGCGATCGGGCAGGGTCACTGGGGCTTCGGGTTGAGCGAGTATGGGAATGCGTCGTTCGTTGGGCAACAGGTACCCAAGTTGTGAGCGAATTGCTTGGCGCACACCGGTTGGCGCCGACAACGCGTCGACTTCGTCTTGCAAAGCATCGTTGACTTCTTCATACACGCCGTACTGCCGAGATCGGGAGTCGAGCAAATCTTGTTGTGACAGCCAGGTGCGCACCGGCACCACCAAAAACGTGATGGTGATGCCCGCAGCCATTAACAACACAATGGGCAACGTGAACGACCGCAGGCGGCTGGCTAGCGCAAGTGGAAAGTTCACACCTCTATTGTGACGGCTGGCCTGCGTATCTCGGTGGACTCCCCGTCTTACGGGTTGAGTGCGTCACGACCCAAAAACCTGGCACGTGAACCGAGTTCGGCTTCAATTCGCAACAACCGGTTGTATTTCGCCACGCGGTCGCTGCGGGCGGGGGCGCCAGTCTTGATCTGCCCGCAATTGGTGGCCACGGCAAGGTCGGCAATGGTGGAGTCTTCGGTTTCGCCACTGCGATGGCTCATCACGCTGGTGTAGCCGTGTTGGTCGGCCAGATTCACGGTGGTGAGTGTTTCGGTCAGCGTGCCGATCTGGTTTACCTTGACCAGCACACTGTTGGCCACTTTGCTGTCAATGCCGCGTTGCAGGCGTTGGGCATTGGTAACAAACAAGTCGTCACCCACGAGTTGCACTTTGTCGCCGAGTGCTGCAGTGAGTTGTGACCAGCCATCCCAGTCGTCTTCGGCCATTGCGTCTTCGATCGACACGATGGGGTAGCGCGCCACCAGGTCGCCCCACCATGTGCACAGTTCGCCAGCCGACATGGTCTTGCCTTCACCGGCCAGGTGATACGCGCCATTTTTGTAAAGCTCGCTCATCGCGGGGTCGAGTGCAATCGCGATGTCTTTGCCCGCGACGAACCCAGCGCGCTCAACTGCTTGCAATAGCACCACAATTGCCTCTTCGTTGCTGGAAAGGTTCGGCGCAAACCCACCTTCGTCGCCCACTGCGGTGCTGAGCCCGCGTTCGCGCAAGACGCTCTTTAACGCGTGATAGGTCTCGACACCCCAGCGCAACGCTTCGCGAAATGACGGTGCACCAATTGGCATCACCATGAACTCCTGCAGATCCACGTTGTTGTCGGCATGGGCACCGCCGTTCAACACATTGAGCATTGGCACCGGCAACACACACGCGGCCGGACCACCGATCGAGGCATACAACGGGGTGTTGGTGGCGCGAGCATGGGCCTGCGCCAAAGCCAGGCTCACACCGAGCATCGCATTGGCCCCAAGCCGACCTTTGTTGGCAGTGGCGTCGAGGGAAATCATTGCTTCGTCAGCGCCACGTTGATCTGCCGAGTCGCGCCCGACGAGTGCGGCGCGCAGTTCACCGTTGACGTTTGCTACGGCCTTGGTCACGCCTTTGCCCAGATAGCGCGAGCCGCCGTCACGCAATTCCACGGCTTCGTGTTCTCCAGTGGAAGCACCCGATGGCACGATTGCCGTGCCGATTGCGCCACCGTCGAGATGCACATCGACTTCGACCGTGGGGTTGCCGCGCGAATCAAGCACTTCACGCCCGACTATGTCGACGATGTTCATGGCGCGCCCAATCTAGTTGGCTGTCTCTAGTTGGCTGTCGGTGGGTGGCTCAGGCGAGGTCGCGTTTGGCGTCGTCCCACAACGCATCAAGTTGGGCGAGGTCACAATTTGCTAGGTCTAGCCCGCGTTGAGCGGCCAGTTGTTGCACACGGGTGAAACGTGCAACGAATTTGTCGGAGGCCTGGCGAAGTGCTGTCTCGGCATCAAGGCCAAGTTTGCGCGCCACGTTCACCACGCTGAATAGCACGTCGCCAAGTTCCATACGCACGGCGTCGGGGTCGCCTGCCTGCGTCGCATCGTGCAGTTCGGATATTTCTTCGGTGAGTTTGGCGGTGGCACCAGCAACATCGGGCCAGTCAAACCCAACCTCGGCAGCACGCTTCTGCAACTTTTGGGCCAACGACAGCGACGGGGCAGCACGCGCCACACCCGCGAAAAAGTCGGGCTCGTCAGTTGTGTGTTGCGGTTTACTATTCGCACGTGTCGCGCGTTCGGCACGTTCAGCTTGTTTGATTTCGTCCCAGGTCTTGACCACGTCACCCGCAGTGGTTGCTGAAGCATCACCAAACACGTGCGGGTGGCGACGCACCAATTTGTCGTGGGTCGCGCGCGCAACATCGGCCAGGCTGAAGCGGCCTTCTTGCTCGGCAATCGTGGTGTGAAATTCAATTTGATACAACAAGTCGCCCAGTTCTTCGATGAGTGCGTCGTCGGTGGTGGGGTCATTCGCGTCGAGTGCGTTCAGCGCATCAACCACTTCGTATGTTTCTTCAATCAGGTAACGCACGAGTGAAGCGTGAGTTTGCTCGCGGTCCCATGGGCACTGCTCGCGCAGCGTGCGTGCCAAACGGTGCAGTCGGGCCATCTCGCTGGCAATCGGCTCGGCGAGTTGCGCGATGTAGATCGACGTCAAATGGTCGGCCACCACGCCATGGGCCCGCTCGAGACGGTCGATGTCGTCCCATGTGGTGGTCACCACCTGTTCGTCGGGCAGTCCTAAGTGATGCAACACCACCACGGGCTCGTCGCCACGGGCCGAGTCGTGAGCCAGTTTTACTTCTGACAACACCCAGTCGGCATGACATTGCGCCACCAAGAATGGGCCGCGGTCGTCGGCGGCAACTTCGGCAAACCGATGGGCATCCACCAACCGCACACTGTGATTCACCGGGTCGATGCCGAGGCGCAACCAGGCGAGATCCAAAAAACTCACCGCTGACATCACCCGCACATCAAGCCGCGTGTCGGCAAGGAGTCGTTGCACGACGTCTTCGAGCACGCCTGGTGAGCCGGGCACTGCATATAACGCCGAGCCATCGCGCAAGGCGGTTTCGCTCACCCGAGTGGCGATGGCTGCATACACCTCGGCAAATGTGTCGTGGCGCTCGTATTCGTCGTCGAAAGATGTTGCATCGCCGACGAGAGCAGCACTCGGGTGACGAGTGGTGCGCACGAAGCGAGTGGTTGCACCCGCAATGGCGTCACGAGTTTCTTGGGTCACCAACCCAACTGGGCCAGGCCCCAGACCGACGACGGTAACAACCGGACGGCTCACGAAAATTACGGAGCGACGACGCTGCCAGCGAGCGGATCCCAACGCCCGTAGCGAGAGGCAACGGTAATGTCGGCGTCGGCAAGTGCGCCCAACAACAAATATTCGCCGGGCGCAGATGTGAGATTTGCGGTAACGCTTTCGGCAACTGCGGTGAACGGGCGAATAAAAATCACATGCCAGCCAAACGACGATTGCAATGGCTTGGTTGGCACACCCGTGCGAGCCCCAAGCGCACCTGCGACAAAGTCAGGGTCGTAACCGGCTTGCCATTCGTTGATGCTGATGCAGTCGCCAGTTTGCCCAGTGAGTGCGCCACCTGTTTCTTTGGCATTGGGTTCGGTGGAATACTTGCCGGCGACAGCGGCAAACTCGTCGTCAGATGGGGCCGAACTGAGTTCGGCATACGCAGTTTTGGCCAGTGCTTCATCGTTGACCACCAAGTGACTCACACACAACATGCCCAACGACTTGGGGTTAGTGGCGTATTGCTCGGCGACGAAATCTTCGCTCGGAGCCTTGATGCGACCCAGCACTGCTGTAGCGGAATTGAGTTCGACGATGAGATCAAGCAACGTTTGCGGAAAACCTTCGAGGTTTTGTTCTTCAACTTGGGCCAGCACCGCGGCGCGATCATCATCGGTGACCGATTCACCAGCTGTGGCAATGACTTGTGCCGTTGCCTCGGCACGAATCAACGAGGTGAGTAGCCCGCGCACCGTTTCGCCATCGGCAACACCATTGGTGAGTTGTGCTTCGCCAACCGTCACGAAATCTGCAACAGTTTGGTCTAAGTCGGCAGTGCGAATACCGACGCCGTTGATGGTGGCGGCGTCTTGGGTGGTGCCGCACGAAGCGAGCACGCCGACCAGCAAAAGAGTGGCAATCAGACGACGAGGCACCGTTTTACCCTAGTTGTCAGTCGCTGGCGCATGGCCAGCCGTAAAGATTTGCGGCAATGCCCGCAGCAAAAACTCGACTGCGCCTTCGCCCTTGGGCACGTCAATCCGCAGGCTGAGTGCGTCACGGTCGTAGGTGTTTTTTGGCGTCACGCTGTCGACGCGTACTTCGCCCTCCCGATTGAGACGCACTGGAAACAGCCGCACCGAGGCGTCTTGCACCACCACGCGCGACAGTGCCGCCCGATGACACGCCACTCGCAAAGTGCCGATACGCAACAAGGCAGTTGCCTGGCTGGGTAGCGGCCCGAAGCGGTCGGCCCATTCTTCGCGCAAGGTGGCCAGTGCATCGTCGTCAAACACCATCGCCAACTTTCGGTAGGCGTCCAGACGCAATTCTTCGGAGTCGACATAGTCGTGCGGCAGATACGCGTCAACCAACATGTCGATCTTGAGTTCCAATGGGGTAGTGATCGGCTCGCCCTTCATTTCAGCCACCGACTCGCTCACCATCTGGCAATACAAGTCGTATCCAACCGCGGTGATGCGGCCGCTTTGTTGTTCACCCAGCAAACTGCCGGCACCGCGCAGCTCTAAGTCGCGGCGCGCGATTTTGTAGCCACTTCCAAGATCGGTCGACTCGCCGATGGTCTTCAGGCGCTCGTAGGCGATTTCGGTAAGCACCTGGTCGCGCGGATGAAACAAAAATGCATACGCCTGTTGCCCGGCGCGCCCGACCCGACCGCGCAACTGGTGCAACTGCCCGAGCCCGAGCCGTTGTGCGTCTTCGACCACCAGTGTGTTGACCGCTGGCATGTCGATGCCACTTTCGATGATGGTGGTGCAGACCAACACGTCAAACTTGCCATCCCAGAAATCCACCACGGTGCGCTCGAGCACTGCTTCGTCCATTTGGCCGTGGGCAAACGTGATGCGTGCCTCGGGCACCAGTCGCCGCAAATCTTCCGCGCGTTCTTCGATCGTGTCGACACGATTGTGCACCCAAAACACTTGACCTTCGCGCAGCAACTCTCGCCGAATGGCTTCGGCTGCCACACGGTTGTCGTACGCAGTTACGTAAGTGCGAATCGGTTGCCGGTCGGCCGGTGGCGTGTTGAGCAGCGACATGTCGCGAATGCCGACCAGGCTCATTTCCAACGTGCGCGGTATTGGCGTTGCTGACATGGTGAGCACGTCAACGTTGGTGCGCATCATCTTCATCGACTCTTTGTGTTGCACACCGAACCGTTGCTCTTCGTCGACCACAAGCAGGCCCAGGTTTTTGAATCGAATGTTTTCTTGCAACAAGCGATGCGTGCCAATCACCACGTCGACTTCGCCCGTGGCCAGGCCGGCAATCACGCGCTTGGCTTTGGTAGGGCTCACGAAACGCGAAAGCATTTCTACTTTTATTGGGTAGGGCTTGAAGCGTTCACTAAACGTGGCCATGTGTTGCGATGCCAACAACGTGGTTGGCACGAGTACCGCAGTTTGTTTGCCATCTTGGACGGCTTTGAAAGCGGCGCGAATCGCCACTTCGGTTTTGCCGAAACCCACATCGCCACACACGAGACGATCCATCGGGCTGGCACTTTCCATGTCTTGTTTCACAGCGATGATTGCTTCAAATTGATCGGGGGTTTCAACGAATGGAAACGCGGCTTCCATTTCCGTTTGCCACGGTGTGTCGGGGCTAAACGCGTGCCCAGGCGTGTGCAGTCGTCGTTGGTACAGCACCACGAGTTCTTGGGCAATCACCCGCAGGTCGTTGCGCACCCGCTGTTTGATGCGCGCAAAATCTGCACCACCCATCTTGTTGAGCGGTGGCGCGTCGCCGCCCACATATTGCCGCACGAAGTCGATCTGATCGCTGAGCACGAACAAGCTGCCGTCGGCATAACGCAGGTGCAGGAAGTCGCGTTCGACCCCGTCGAGTTTGCGCCGCGCCATGCCTTCGAACACGCCGATGCCATGCACGTCGTGCACCACATGATCGCCCGCTTTGAGATCTTCGAACATCGTGGCGGCCCCACGGCGGCGTGTGCGCCGACGACGCGTGAGGCGACGACCCGAAATTTCGGCTTCGGTCGCCACCATGATCGAAACCGTTGGCAACACGAAACCCTCGTGCAGCTGCTGCACCACGACCGTGACCACATTGCGCGAAAACGACGACTCGGGTATTGCACCTGGGGCGGCGTATACGACGGGGATTCCATACGATGCGAGTTCGTGTCGAACACGAGTGGCTGACTCGTTGCTGTCATAGGCGAGCACGATTTGAAAATTGATCTGCAGTAGTTCCCGTAGTCGTTCGGCCAGTCGTTCGGTGGTGTTGGCTGGCGAACCCCAGCGGCTCACAGCCACATTGATGGCGCCATCAGCCGGTTCGCCCAAGCCAGGTGAAGTAATCGACAACACCAACTCTGTGGTGGTGCGCTCTAACAACGTGTCGACATCCACGTGCAGTCGGGGCATGTCTTCGTCGATGGCAAACGACCAGGTTGAGGCCAGTGCTTCGGCCACGGCGCGCTCTTCTTTGTGCAACTCGCGCGCCCGCGAGCGCAGGTATGCAGGGTCGCAGACCACGAGCCCGGCATGGGCCGGCAACACATCGAGCAATGTCGTTGAATCATCGACAAGCCAGGCCAGCCAGTTTTCCATTCCTTCAAAGCCGCTGCGTTGCGCGATGCGCTCCCACTGTTCGCGACCCCACGGTTCGGTGGTGCTCAACTGCTCAGCGCGAGCCGCGATGTTGTCATCGATCAACAATTCACGCGCCGGATACAACACCACTTCGTCGAGTTCGCCAGTGCTGCGCTGATCAGTGACCGAAAAAGTGCTCAGCCGTTCGACTTCGTCACCCCACAACTCGACGCGCACTGGTGCATCGGCGGTGGCGTCGAACACGTCGAAGATGGCGCCGCGTTGGGCGAATTCACCACGATGTTCGGTGAGTTGCTCGCGCACGTATCCCCATTCCACGAGTGTCGTGGCGATGGCATCAAGATCGAGCGTGGCCCCGCGACGAATCACGATTGGCTCGAAGGTCAATGCAGCCGGGCTGAGCCGCTGCAATAAGGCGCGAATCGGTGCGATGATTATTTGCGGTGCCGTTGCGCTGCGCAACTGCGACACCAAGCGCATTCGTTCGCCCATCGTTTCGATGCCGGGGCTCACCCGCTCGAACGGCAAGGTTTCCCACGCTGGAAAATACGCCACCGCTGCGTCGCTGTAGGCGCGCAAATCGTCGTACAACACCCGGGCCTGCGAATCGGTGGGCACCGCCACCACCAAAATGTTGCGCGGGCGCGTGCGGGCCAGTGCGCTCAGCAGCAGTGGGCGAGCGTTCTCAGCCCACCCCACCACAGCACCCGCAGGAACCCCGATGCCCAATGTGCGGCCGTGGCTGGCAGCAAGTTCGGCGAGCACGGCCAGCGACACGTTGTCTGTAGCAATCATGCGGGATGCCGTTCAGTTGGCATTGATCTGTTGCATGGCCGCGTCGGCGCCATGTTGCAAGATCAGTTCGGTGGCGTCAGCAGCGCGCTGCACGGCGATATCGAGCAGTTGGCGTTCTGCAGTCGGAATCTTGCCGAGCACGTGATCGCCACCGTGTTCTTTGCTGGGTGGCTTGCCGACGCCGATGCGAACACGCACGAAATCCTGCGACTTCAGATGTTGCGTGATCGACCGCAGGCCGTTGTGACCCGCCAACCCTCCACCAACCTTGACGCGCACAACACCAGGTGCCAAATCGAGTTCGTCGTGCACAATGACGATGCGTGCCACTTCGTCAATGCCGAAGCGTCGCGCCAGCGGGCCAACTGCTTGGCCTGAGTTGTTCACGAATGTCATTGGCTTGCTCAACAAATAATGCAAGAAGTCAGAGTGCACTTCGGCTAACAGCGATTTGTCGCGTGACGCTTTGAGTGTGGTCGAGGCACGACGCGCCAACTCGTCGATGACTTCGAAGCCCACATTGTGACGACTGCGTTCGTATTCGCGGCCTGGATTGCCGACACCAACGACGAGTGCTGAGAATGGGGTTCCGCGTCGCTCAGATCGCGACGAGCGACCAAATAGCGCCATCGCGGATTACCGCATCGCGATTTACTTAGTTGGCTTGCCGCCCGCGGCAGGTTTGCCACCTGCAGCCGGCTTGCCAGCATCGCCTTCGGCGTCACCTTCGGCAGCGGGTGCGGCACCCTCGGCACCGGCTTCGCCTTCGACGGGTGCTGCCACGACGGCAACTTCTTCGATCTTGGTGGTGACCACGGTGACAACCACGAACTCGGGGTCACCGACGATGGACACACCCTCGGGCATTTGCAGGTCGCCAAGTCGCACCACGGTGTCCATGGTGAGGTTGGTGATGTCGACGATGATTTCGTTCGGAATGTTTGCCGCAGTGGCGCGCACATCAACAGAGTTAACGACTGGATCAACGAGACCACCCTCGGCGAGAACGGCCTTGGCGGTTCCCTTGATGTGCAATGGCACGTGCACCGTGATGAGTTCGGTGAGGCTGATTTGCAAGAAGTCGACGTGACGCACAATGCGCTTCACTGGGTCGCGCTGCACTTCTTTGACGATGGCTGGGTAGGTGTCGTTGCCAACTTGCAAATCCAACACGGTGTTGAGGCCAGCGGGGCCCGACAATGCAACGCGCAATGCTTTGCGGTCAACGGTGACGGGTGTTGGTGTCATGCCGTGTCCGTAGACGACAGCAGGAATCTGATCTTGGGTGAGCAAGCGGCGGGCAGCAGCGCTACCGAGCGCACGCCCGAGGCTGGTTTTTAGTGCTGTTGGCATTTGGTCAGTCTAAGGGCGCAAATTCGGGCCTGATCAGGCGAGGTTTTCGCCGCCGAAGAGCTCGCTCACGCTGGTTTCTTCGAACACAGCTGCTAACGCGTCGGCAATGATCTTGGCAACCGACAGCACCTCGATGCGGTCAATGCGCTTTTCCTCGGCCAACGGGATGGTGTTGGTGAGCACCACACGGCTAATTGACGACTTTTTCAGGCGGTCGATCGCTGGGTCAGACAACACGCCGTGGGTAGCCATTGCCCACACTTCTTTGGCGCCACGAGCCAACAGCAAGTCGGCAGCCGAAGTGATGGTGCCAGCAGTGTCGATCATGTCGTCGGTGAGCACGCACAAACGGCCCTCGACATCGCCGATGACTTCTTTGGCGCTCGACACATTGACCGAATTTTTCTCGCGGCGTTTATAGACGAATGCGACGTCGGCGCTCATGTCGGCCAGGTGCTGGGCGAATCGTTCGGCGACTTTTACGCGACCAGTATCAGGCGAGACAATCACCACGCCTTCGCGCGCATTTTCGCGCAGATATTTTTCGAGTACAGGCATGGCGGTGAGGTGGTCGACGGGGCCATCAAAGAAGCCCTGAATTTGCCCGCTGTGCAAATCCACCGACACCATTCGCTTCGAGCCCGCTGCTTTGAACATGTCGGCCACGACGCGCGCAGTGATCGGTTCGCGACCTGCGGCTTTGCGGTCTTGGCGGGCGTATCCGTAAAACGGGCATACCGCGGTAACACGTTTTGCCGACGCGCGATAGGCGGCATCAATCATGATGAGCTGTTCCATAATTGCGTCATTGATGCTGTGGCCGTTGTGGCCGAAGTGCGATTGCATGATGAACACGTCGCCACCGCGAATGCTTTCGCCGAAGCGCGGTCGAATCTCGCCATTGGCGAACTCCACCACGTCGGCTTCACCGAGGGTGATGTTGAGGTGGCCAGCAACCTCGCGCGCGAGTGCCGGGTGGGCACGACCGCTGTAGAGCACCATCCGCTTGGTGGTGACTTTGTCGATCGATTTGTTCACTACGGGCAATCATAGAACGCAAGGCACTGGGCGCCCCATTTGACACGTTTTAACTGGTTCCGGGGAGAGGATTCGAACCCCTATAAGCGGGACCAAAACCCGCTGTCCTGCCATTGAACGACCCCGGAAAGACTCCAAGCGCAGATGCGCCTTATTTCAGGGTAGCGTCTTGCCTCGCATGGGATCACTCGTCAAGCGTCGCCGCAAGCGAATGCGCAAAAAGAAGCACAAGAAGATGCTTCGTCGCACTCGCCACCAACGCGCCAACAAATAACTTCGCTTCGCAACCGCGCTAGTCGGCAGACATAGTCGGCAGACAAAGTCAGCTGCGCTAATCAGCGCGTGTGACAATCACCGTCGCATCGGCAAGCGCTTCGGCAATCTCATATCGTCCACGTAAAAACCATGTGGCACCGCTGCCCGCCAAAGTTGGTGCAGCACCAGCCGCTTCGCGAATGCGATCACGCCACAGCGCCAAGCGTGGCTCGACCACGATGGCGGCTGCCTCGAGATCGTTGATTGCTGCACGTTGCGCCGGCACTGCAAGTTCGTCCCAAGCGCGATACACCGCAGGGGTTGACACAAACAACGGTGGCACAATCAGGGTCACCACGAGCGGCTCGCTGTTGCCCGGGTTGGGTGCAACGGGTTCGACCACTTCGCCAATGCCACGCACTCGTGCTCGGCCGCCGACCATACAAAACGCAATGTCTGCGCCAACGCGCGACGCAGCAACTAGGTCGGTAAAACCTGCCCAACGCAACACTGCAGCGGCGTCGGCCGAGCCACCGCCCAGACCGCCGCCGTTGGGAATCTGCTTGTCTATATGAACGCCCGCATCGCGTTGCGCCAACTGCAATGCACGCGCCACCAAGTTGTCAGCACTGGTGGGCACGCCATCGGCAAATGGCCCACTCACGCTGATGCCCGTGCCTTGCGCGTCGATCTGCAAGGTGTCGCACAACGCCAAGGTGGTCATTTCAGCATCGATGAGATGAAAGCCGTCGTTGCGTACGCCCACCACGTGCAGCGACAACGTGAGTTTGGCTGGCGCTTCTACGACGGAAACCGACTGTGTTTCTGAAGTGCTGTCTTTAGGTAGCCCAGTCATTGAGTAGCCGTGTCGTTGATGTGCGCGCGTCGGGCGTTGATCGCCAGCGTGAGGCGCGACCAGTCGTCAATGGCGAGCTGCTCGGCACGCGCCTGCGGGTCGACGTTGGCAGCCACGAAATCTTCGTTGACCGCCACGCCGTCAAGCGCGCGGCGCAACATTTTGCGGCGGGTGGCAAAGCCTTGGCGAATCAAAGCAAACATGTCGGCAAACGGTGCACTCACCGCTGGTTGGTCGCGCCGTGTGATTTCGACGAGCGATGATGACACTCGCGGACGCGGCAAAAACACCGCCGACGACACCTCGCCGACGATTCGCGCAGTGGCCCAGTAACCCACCTTCACACTCACGGCACCAAAAGCGTCGCTGCCTGGTTGCGCCACTAGTCGCTGGGCGACTTCTTTTTGCACCATCACCAACAGTCGCTGCACCTGCGCAACTTGGTCGAGCAAGTCGGCAACGAGTGGTGTGGCCACGTTGTACGGAAGATTAGCGACCACAGTCCAACGTGGGGCATCAGCCAGCAACACATTCCAATCCAGTCGCATCGCGTCGTCGTGCACCACTTTTACATTGGTGAGTGACGCCACATTTTCACGCAACACTTCGACGAGCCCCGAATCAATCTCAACGGCAACCACCTGTGCACCGGTTTCGGCAAGGGCCATCGTGAGTGCGCCAAGGCCTGCGCCGATTTCCACCACGTGGTCGCCTGGGCCAACACGAGCCAGCGTTGCGATGCGTCGCACAGTTTCGGGTTCAACAACAAAGTTCTGCCCGAAAGTTCGTCGTGGCGCCAGGCCGTGGCGCGCCAGCAACTCCGACGTTTGCGAGCGGGTGAGAGTCACCAGGTGATGGAAACAGGAATCGGTGCGTTGACCAGATCAGAAAGCCCGACGAACAACTGGGTGTGCACCACGATGGTCACATTGGCTGGGGTGGACGGCATCATCACGTTGGAACACGTAATAGTGCGTCCGTTGTTGAGGTTTTTCACCGACAGCCGCACGCCATAGGGCGCCTGCGGGCAATTGCAGATGGTGACAGGAGCGCCGTTGAAACTGCTGAACGTTGCGAGCCCGGTGAGTTTGGCGGTGTCGGCGCTCGGATACGCAGTTGGGGCAGTGCCCGTTGGTGCCACACCAATCGGCCCCGACAAAAACACTGGGGCGGGCGAATCGTTTGCGTCAGGCTGGCTCGGTGCAATTTCGATACCTGCGGCGGCCACAGAGGCCACTTCGGCCTGCGGTTCACCGCGCGTAAAGAAAATCACCGCTGGCACAACAAGAAGTGTGAAGAGCCCAACGAGGGTCACGCGGCGACGGTCGCGAACAGTGAGAAACACGCTGGCAAACGCTAGCGAGAGATACCCGGAAACGCCCGATGAGCGTTAGCCACAGTGCTTTGCGCAACAGTGGCCACACTTTCGCCGCGCGTGTGCGCCAAACATTCACCAACCAGTCGCACGTGTGCAGGCTCGTTTTCTTTGCCACGATGTGGCACTGGCGTGAGCCACGGTGCGTCGGTTTCGGTGAGCAGTTTGTCGGCGGGGCAGAATTTCGCCGCGCGACGAATGTCGTCGGCTTTGTTGAAAGTAACGATGCCCGAAAATGACAACCATGCACCGCGTTGCACTGCTTGTCGAGCCTCGGCTTCGTCACCGGTGAAGCAGTGAAACACCACGCGCTCGGGCATGCCTTCGCCATCGAGCACATCAAATGTGTCGGGCCACGCGTTGCGGGTGTGAATGACGAGCGTCAAATCCAATTGCTTGGCTAATGCGATTTGCTGGGCGAACGCTGTGCGTTGCACATCGCGTTCAGAGTGGTCGTAGTAAAAATCAAGACCACACTCACCAATTGCCACGATTTTCTGTGTTTCGAGCTGGGCGGCAGTCAACCCATCCACGAAGGGCAGCACGGTGTCGACACCCAATTTGGCATCGTGGGGGTGCAAACCAACCGTGGCCCACACGTTGTGGTGGCGAGCAGCAACGGAAAGCGCTTGCTGCGTGGTGTTGGCATCGGTGCCAATCACTATCACTTTGTTTACGTCGTGGGCGGTGGCATTGGCGATGGATGCATCGGCACCACCCGGTGTGCGTTCGTCATACACGTGACAGTGCGTGTCAACCCACTGCACAGTATTTGCAGCAGACACGTTTTCTGTGGACACGTTCATATTCTCTGCTCAGGCCTTTTTGCGCGGGAAGAGTGGCTCACCTTTTTCTACAACTGATCCACCGGGGTACAGCCCCCACTGGGTGTCGACGCCGACTCGACATTCGTCGATGCGCCCAGCCAAGCCGATGCGCCGCCAAATTTCTTGCGATGTCGTGGGCAGGGCAGGGTTGGCCAAAATCACCACGATGCGCAGCGCTTCGAGTGCATCACCCATCACGGCGTCGACGGCGGTGCCAGGTTCCATCTTCCATGGTTCGTGCTGTTCGAGATGGGCATTGGTGGCGCGAATTAAGTTCCACGTTGCTTCAAGAGCACGACTTGGTTGCGCTCCACGCCATGCTGCGTCTGCATCCCGCACCACATCGGTGGCCACTTGGGCCAACAGTGAATCGGGTCGTGGCGCTGGCCCACGACCGCCACATTTCTTTTCGACCACGGTTGCCACACGTGCGGCCAAGTTGCCGAGGTTGTTGGCCAAGTCAGAGTTGTAACGCGCCACCAAACCTTCATACGAAAAATCGCCGTCGTTGCCATAGACCGTGTCGGCGAGCAGGTAATAGCGGAAGCCGTCGACGCCGAACTCGTCAATGAGTTCAAGCGGGCTCACTACGTTGCCCGTGGTCTTCGACATCTTTTCGCCACCGACCATCAAAAACCCGCCCACGGCCCAGCCTTTGGGTGGTTCAATGCCCGCCGACATGAGCATCGCGGGCCAATACACGCAATGAAATCGAATGATGTCTTTGCCGATGAAGTGCCAGTCCACCGGCCAGCGCTCGGCGAATTGCTGGTCGTCGGTGCCGTAGCCATGGGCAGTGATGTAGTTGGAGAGTGCATCAAACCACACGTAGGTCACGTGTTGGTTGTCCCATGGTAGGGGAATGCCCCATTTAAGGGTCTTGCGGCTCACCGAAAAGTCGTTGAGCCCACCTTTAATGAACCCGATTACTTCGTTGCGGCGAAAGTTGGGCGAGATTGCATCGGGGTGTTTGTCATACCAGTCGAGTAAGCGCTGCTCGAATCGCGACAAACGAAAGAAATAGTTTTCTTCTTCGACATAAGCAGCCTTAGTTTTGTGAATTGGGCAGTTGCCGTCGACGAGTTCGTCTTCGACGTAATAGGCCTCGCACGCCACGCAGTAGTGACCGCGGTAAACATCAACTTCGATGTCGCCCGCGTCGTAACAAGCCTGCAGCAACTTGAGCACGCCACGCTTGTGGCGATCTTCGGTGGTGCGAATGAAGTCGTCGTACTTCACGTCGAGTTGCTGCCACGCGTCGGCATACAGCGGGGCGATTTCGTCGACAAACTCGCGGGGTGTCTTGCCGGCGGCGTCGGCGTATTGCTGTACTTTGAGCCCATGTTCGTCGGTGCCGGTCAACAGATGCACGTCGTCACCGCACAAGCGGTGCCAGCGACACACGGCGTCGGTCACGATGGTGGTGTAGGCATGGCCAAGGTGCGGCTTGGCCGTCACATAATAAATCGGGGTCGTCGCCGAGAACTTTGGCACCACTCCAACCTACGCTCAAGCCCGTGACTTTTGAGTTTGATCGAGCAACAGAACTTGCTCCACTAGGCAGCGGGCGGTTCGGCGCGAAAGTGCACGACGGATGGGATATCGGCGGCGCTGCCAACGGTGGGTACCTTCTGGCTCTGGTGTCATCGGCTCTTTGTCATGCAACGGAGCGCAAATTGCCGGTGGCGATTTCTTGTCATTATTTGGCGCCCATTAATGACGCCGAGGTAGTGATCGAGACCAGCCTGCTGAAGTCGGGAAAGAGTTTTGCAACGGCATCGGCCACAATGCGCCAAGGCGAACGAATCATTCTGAGCGCACTCGGCACGTGCGCCGACAGCCTGCCCGCAAATTCGCGGCAGCTGTCGACCCACCAGCCACCGAACTTGCCGACGTTTGATCAAGCGACCCAACGCCGGGAAACGACGGCTGGACAACCAGGGTTGATGAAAAATGTGGACATCCGTTTGCATCCCGTGGACACGGGTTTTGCAGTGGGTGCCCCAAGCGGCCAAGCGTTGGTGCGCGGCTGGTGCGCATTTCGCGACGGTCGCCAGGTGGACCCTTTGGCTCTCACATTGTTTTGTGATGCGTTTCCGCCGGCAGTATTTAATTTGTCTGGGGCGCCTGGGTGGGTGCCGACGGTGCAACTGTCGTTTTATCTGCGGGGAATTCCTGACGGGCAACCAGTGGCGGGCGAGTTTGTGACGCGTGAGATACACAACGGCTTGTTTGAAGAAGACGGATCGTTGTGGAATGCAGCGGGTGAGCTTGTGGCGCAGTCCCGCCAAGTTGCTATGTTGCCGCGCTAACGCGTTGTTGCTTCAGCCCAGGCTGAGGGTGAGTTCATACACGTGACGCTTTGACACGCCAAAACGAGCTGACACTCGCGAGGCTGCATCTTTACGCGTCACCCCTGCAGCGATTTCGGCCCGCAGGGCAACGATGATTTCGTCATCGGTCGGCGGGGCAGCAGGTGCAGCACCATCGAGCACCAGCACAAATTCGCCACGGGGCTCGCTGTCGGCGTGGCGTTTTACGGCCTCGCGCAAAGTGCCGCGCCACACGTCTTCGTGAATTTTGGTGAGTTCGGCAGCAAGCGCAATGCGGCGTTGCGAGCCGCACATGAGCTCGAGGTCGGCAAGCGTTTTATGGAGCCGATGCGGTGCTTCATACAACACGGTGGTGCGAGTTTCGATCGCCACCATCTCGAGGCGCTCTTTGCGTTCCACACCGGAGCGCGGCAAAAAACCCTCAAAAACAAAGCGCCCAGCGGGCAGACCACTCAGTGTCACCGCCATGATTGCCGCCGAAGGCCCAGGCGTCGCGCTCACCACACCGTCGGCGTCAACGACTGCACGCACGATGCGCTCGCCCGGGTCGCTGATGCCGGGGCTGCCGGCATCAGTAATGAGTGCAACAACTTTGCCCTCAGCAACCAAAGCCACGATCTTTTCGCGCGAGTCGTGTTCGGTGTGTTCGTTGACGACGAGCAGCGGTTTGTCGCTGACGCCGATGTGCTGCAGCAACTTGCTCGAATGTCGCGTGTCTTCACAGCAGATCACATCGGCCTCGCGCAGCGCCTCAACGGCCCGCGTCGTGATGTCTGACAGGTTGCCAATCGGTGTGGCTACGAGCACGAGTTTGCCGGTCAT
>JBBANT010000001.1:100794-103562 GCA_040401815.1 Ilumatobacteraceae bacterium
GCCACGTTCACCACGGCGAGTACGCGACGTGTGGTGAGCAAAAAATGCGGGGCCAGAAGTTCGCGATCAGACTCTTTCATGCCGGCGCGGTACAGCGGGCGTCCTTCGGCCAGCAACACCTGGGCGCGTTCGAGGGCTTCGAGCTCTTCGAGAACCGAGTTGTCCATGCGAGCCGCTTTTTTCATCTTGGCGAGTTTGGTTTCGACACTTTCTAAGTCGGCTAATGCCAGTTCGAGTTCGACCACCCGCAGGTGCTCGAGCGGGTCGCTCGGGCCGGGGATGTCGTCGTCGGCAAATGCCCGCAGCACGAACACGATTGCATCCACTTCGCGAATGTTTGCCAAGAACTTGTTGCCGAGGCCTTCGCCTTTGCTCGCACCTTCGACCAACCCGCCGATGTCGACTACTTCAATGGTGGCGTTGACCACTTTTTTGCTCTTCGACATAGCCGCCAAGGCATCGAGTCGCGAGTCGAGCACCTTGGCCATGCCGATGTTCGGGTCTTTGGTGGCAAACGGATACGGCGCAGCGAGAGCGTTCGAGCCGGTGAGGGCGTTGTACAGCGATGACTTGCCCGCATTGGGCAGCCCGACGAGTCCGAAACGCTCCATACAACGCCCCGACGCTACGCCCGATCGGAACGACTACATCACTTCAGGTGCGCCGCAGGCCACACCCCTTGAGCAGAGGTTATGGGTGAGGGAATTGTTACTATCTGCGTAGGAGAAATTACCTCATGACCAGCTTCGACCTTGACCTATCCAAATACTCATTGGGTTGGAGCGACGACGTCGAATATGCCTTTGCTCCGGAAAAGGGTCTCAACGACCGTGTGGTGGAGCAGATCTCGTGGTGGAAAGGTGAGCCCGAGTGGATGCGCAAGATGCGTCTGCGCTCGCTGACCACCTTCGACAAAAAGCCGATGGCCGAATGGTTCGCCGTCAATATGCCTGAACTCGATTTCCAAGACATTTTTTATTACCTGAAGCCCGCCACCGAACAGGTGAGCGAGTGGGACGACTTGCCCGAGCAGATGCGCAACACCTACGAAAAACTTGGCATCCCCGAAGCCGAGCGCAAATATTTGGCTGGTGTCACCGCGCAGTATGAAAGCGAAGTGGTGTTTCACCGCAACCGCGAAGATTTAGAGAAGCTCGGCATCTTGTTCTGCGACATGGACACCGCCTTGCGCGAGTATCCCGACTTGGTCAAGCAATACTTCGGCACCGTCATCACGCCAGGCGACAACAAGTTCTCGGCGCTCAACACTGCGGTGTGGTCAGGTGGCTCGTTCATCTATGTGCCACCAGGGGTGGAATGCGACATGCCGCTGCAGGCGTATTTCCGCATCAACTCTGAGAACGCCGGACAGTTCGAGCGCACGCTGATTATTGCTGACGAAGGCTCAAAAGTGCACTACATCGAGGGTTGCTCGGCGCCGGTGTACACCAACAATTCGCTGCACTCTGCGGTGGTGGAAATTGTCGTCAAGCCCAGCGCCCACGTCACCTACACAACGATTCAAAACTGGTCGCCGAACGTGTACAACTTGGTCACCAAGCGCGCTCGTGTCGAAGCCGAAGGCCACATGGAATGGATCGACGGCAACATCGGTTCGAAGCTCACGATGAAATATCCGAGCGTGTACCTCGTTGGCCCCAAAGCCACGGGTGAAGTGTTGTCGGTTGCCTATGCAGGTGCCGGCCAGCACCAAGACGCTGGCGCCAAGATGGTGCACGCAGCACCCGAGACCACGTCAAAAATCGTTTCGAAGTCGATCAGCAAAGATGGTGGTATCACCGCCTATCGCGGTTTGGTGCGAGTCGAAGAAGGCGCCACCGGCTGCAAGAGCCACGTGCAATGCGACGCACTCATTCTCGACGAAGACAGCGAAAGTCGCACCTTCCCGTATATGGAAGTCGGCGAGCGCGATGCCCAAATCGGCCACGAGGCCACGGTGTCCAAAATTGCCGACGAACAATTGTTTTATCTCACCAGTCGCGGCCTCACACCCGAGCAAGCAATGGGCATGGTGGTCAACGGCTTTATCGAGCCCGTCACCCGCACACTGCCCATGGAATACGCAGTCGAGTGGAGCCGCCTCATTGAACTGCAAATGGAAGGTTCGGTGGGCTGAACCCTCTGCAGCCCTGCCGAACTACCGTTCATTAGCCATGTCGATGCGCAACGATTGCCGCCACTTTGAGAGCCGTACCTTTAACAGCGGCGACACCGTGCGGCGCTGCAAGTTGGACCTCGCCCCCGAAGCACCATGGCGATGCCCAACGGAGTGCCCCAAGTTTGACCGACGCTCGATGGACGTGGGTTGGACCCACGGCACGATGGTGACCGGGTCGGCGCCCGCGCAACCAACGAGCCTCGATGACGGATCAGCTGCGGCAATTTTGAGTGAGGCGGAATCAATCATCAACGCCATTGCTTCGGATGTGGTGAGCGACTTAGAGCGCGGCAAACCAAAAAGATCCAAGCGCAACAAAAAGCGAAAGAAGTAAACGAATGTCGTCGCTTGCTGCACTCACCTTGCCCACTGTCGGCGCAGAACTGTGGCGCTACAGCCGCATCGGCGAACTTGACCTTGGTTCGTATGCAATTGGCCTGGCCGACACCACCGTCACCGGCGCTGTGGGCGCGTTGGGCCACGACTCACACATTGTCCTCGCCGATGTTTCGAGCGAAGCCCCCGACGTGTTTGAAAGCCTGCACGAGTCGAATGCCAACGTGGTTCGAGTCAGCACCCAACGCGGGCA
>JBBANT010000001.1:103662-114382 GCA_040401815.1 Ilumatobacteraceae bacterium
AAAGCCTGCACGAGTCGAATGCCAACGTGGTTCGAGTCAGCACCCAACGCGGGCAAACGGTCAGTGAGCCCATCTTGCTCACGCACACCGTGAGTGCAGATGGCATTGTGTGCTTTCCTTCGCTTGAGATTGACGCCGCCGAAAATAGCGAAGTCGTGGTGGTTGAGCGATTCGTATCGAGCGATTCGTGTCGCTCGCTGGTGGTGCCGATGGTAAAAATTCGCGCTGCACAATCGGCGCGGGTGACCTACGTGGCGATCAACGAATTGGGTCGCAGCACTTGGTTGATTGGGTATCAGCGGGCGAGTGCTGACCGCGATGCCACGGTTTCAGCATCCACAGTGGCCCTAGGTGGCGACTATTCGCGAGTGCGCGCCGGCGTGCGCCTGGTGGGCAAGGGTGCATCTGCCAAACAAGTCGCGTTGTATTTTGCCGATGGCAATCAGATGCACGACTTTCGTACATTGCAAGATCACGCCGCACCACGCACGCACAGCGACCTGCTCTTTAAAGGTGCGGTGCGTGACACTGCCAAGAGCGTGTACACCGGGCTCATCAAGATTCGGGAGAACGCCGACAAATCCGAGGCGTTCCAGACCAACCGCAGCCTGACCTTGTCGAGTGGGGCGTGGGCCGAGAGCGTGCCGAACCTAGAAATTGAAACCAACGATGTGAAGTGCAGTCACGCCAGCACAGTTGGGCCGATCGACGACGACCAGCGTTTCTATTTAGAGAGCCGTGGCATTCGACCCGAAATCGCCGAGCGCCTCGTGGTGTTCGGGTTCTTTGCTGATGTCATTGACCGTTTGCCCGCAGCAGCCCAGCCCGACGCCTTGCGCGACAAAGTTGGCGTCAAATTGCTCGGTGTCGACTTCGTGCCCACCAAAGTTGGGGCCAAGGTATGACGATGCCACCTAAAGCGATGCAACGCATTTGTGCGCTCAGCGACCTAGTCGACGGTGCTGCGGCAAAGTTTGAAGTCGGCCGCCACGTGGTGGCGGTAGTGCGCATCGGCACCCAGGTATATGCCATCGGCAACCGTTGCAGTCATGCCGAAGTGTCGTTGGCTGACGGTGACGTCAACTGCGACAACATGGAACTTGAATGCATCCGACACGGCAGTGCGTTCAGCCTCGAAACGGGTCGGCCTCGCACGTTGCCGGCCACTCAACCCGTGCCGGTGTTTGTGGCCGAAGTGCGCGGCGACGATGTGTTTATTTCCAGCGAGCCCACGAAGGCTGCATCGTGACCCCACCGCAGACCAACGACGTGCAATACACGCTCGAGATTCACAATCTGCACGCCAACGCCGGTGACACGCAGATTTTGAACGGCATCAACCTCACCGTTCGCTCTGGTGAAGTGCATGCGGTGATGGGCCCGAACGGGGCGGGGAAGTCGACCTTGTCGGCAGTCATCATGGGCAAGCCCGGTTACACCGTCACTGAGGGCAGCATCATGCTGAATGGCAGCGACATTGTGGCAATGCCCACCTGGCAGCGGGCTCTTGCTGGGTTGCATTTGGTGATGCAGTACCCAACCGAAATTCCTGGGGTGGGCATCGACGAGTTGCTCAGCGAAGCACTCACCGAACGGGGGCTTGACCCCGCCAAACTCACTGCGCGTATCGCTGGTGAAGCCACTCGGATTGGTCTTGACGAGGCACTCATTCATCGAGCAGTAAATGTCGACTTTTCGGGTGGTGAGAAAAAGCGCAACGAAACATTGCAACTCGCCGTGCTCGAGCCGCGCATCGTGGTGCTCGACGAACTCGACTCGGGGTTAGACATCGACGCACTGCGCGACTGTGCGCGACGCGTCGAAGACCTCACCAACGAACGCAACCTCGGCGTGTTGGTAATTACGCACTACAGCCGAATCTTTGCCGACTTGAAACCCAACTTCGTGCACATCTTGGCCAAGGGTCGCATTGTGGCGAGTGGTGGGCCAGAGTTAGCCGACCAACTCGAGCGTGACGGCTACGAGGCATTCAACCGCTAGAGCCAGAAGCGGGTACAAACGAAAGGGGCGGCCCTTTCGGGCCGCCCCCTCGTGGAACCGAGGTATCGAGAATTACTTCTCGAAACCGACCTTTGCCCAGTCGAGCGAGGTGTAACCGAAGGCGCCAAAGTTGGCGAGCTTCTTGGCCACCGCGACGGCGTTTGGACGCTGGTACAGCGGAATGCTCGGCATGATCTTCCAGAGTTCCTTGTCCATCTGGTTCATCAGCTCACAACGCTTAGGCAACGCCAGAATCTGGTTTGCCCTCACGCCGAGACTGTCAACCAATGCACTGGAAATCTTGGGGAAGTTCTGTGCTGAGTCGGTCTTGTAGAGGTTCGGTGACGATGCAATCGGGTACGACGTGCCCACCCACGCAAACACTGCCAACTCGAAGTTGGCTGGCTGCGTGATGTGCTTCACGAAGTAGTCGGCCGACGGGATGAGGGTCGGTACCAATTCGATACCAACTTCCTTCGCCATTGCGGTCGACAACAGGATGATGTCGCGACGCGCATCGTTACCGCTTGGGTATTTAGTGACAATTGACAGACGAACGCCGTTCTTCGAACGGATTCCATCCGAACCAACCGTCCAACCAGCCTTGTCCAGCAGGGCTCGCGCAGCCTTGAGGTCGCGCTTGCCGAACGAACCAGAGTTGTCCTGGTTGCAGTAGAGGCCCTTCATGAAGATGCGGTTGTTCAAGACCGCGACGTTCTTCTTGCCCACGATTGGCGACTGGATTGCAACGGCAATCTGTTCGCGGTCGAGTGCAAGTGCAAGAGCCTGGCGGACTGCGACATCACCGGTAACGGCATTGAACGGACCGAAGGTGAGGTGTTCGAACGTTGGCGACACGTTGGTGTCGAGACGAACCTTCTTGCCTTTGTCGGCCTTCACGCGCTTGACGGCGTTGGCGTCGATGGACACGTCCATGTAGTCAATTTCACCGTTGAGCAGCGCGTCAATCTGCGCAGCCTGTGGCACCTGCTTGAAGACGATTCGATCAAGGTATGGCTTCTCGCCCCACCACTTCGGGTTGCGCTTCACCGTGATGGTCTTGGCGGTGTTGTCCACGCCGTCCCAGATGAAGGGTCCCGAGGTTGGGTTTGGAGCAAGCTTCCAGGAGTTGTTGAACGCTTCTGGAGTTGCGGTCAGCGACGCTGGCTTCAGCGCACCGAACATTGGCTGCCAGTCGGCGTAGGTCTCCTTGAAGGTGACGATGACGTCGAACTTGGTCTTGCCCTGAACGACCGACTCCATCTTGTCGTAACCGGTGGTGCTGATGACGGCGAATGCCTTGTTGGTGCCGTTCAGTGCCTTCCACATCGAGATGAAGTCCTCAGCCGTTACTGACTTGCCGTCAGACCATACGGCCTTCGGGTTGAGCGCGTAGGTAACGGTTTGCTTGCCGTTCACCTTCGACACCTTGATCGAAGAGGCGTAGTCCTTGTTCACCTGTACGTTGCCGTTGCCGTCAAAGTAGGTGTAGAAGGGCAGCAGCGGTCCCATGGCGGTGCTGCAGTCGGCCAAGTTGCCGCCGGCAGCGTTGCCATTGAATTGTGGGCAGAGGGAGACCTGAACGTAGTTCAAGGTTCCGCCCTGCTTGATCTTCGATGCTGGCTGTGGGTTTACGTCATTGCTGGTTCCACCGACATCGTCACGTGATGTATCGCCATCGCGCGCGCTGACGGGGTTTGCGAACGAGAGTGGAGCGACAAGTGCGATTGCACTCAGCGCCGCCAACGCTCGGCGTTTCATGATGTTCATGTTTCCCCTTGGTTGTGGTTGATGTGCGAGGTAGTGCGCAGAGACCGACATGGTCCTGAGACTTGACCCCGTATTGCCTGTTAGTAGGAGTTTCCCTACCGTTCATAGATAGGTTACCTAGGGAATTTCCCATTCAAATCCTGCTGTCGGGGGGCTGTCAGCACATGACTGGTTACATCGTGAAGAGATTCTTCAACACGCTGTTGCTCGTGTTCATTGCGGCGTCCGCGGGGTATTTCCTTGCCTCCATAGCGCTGAGCCCGCGGTCCAACTTCGAGTTGGCCAACCCTCCCATCCCCCCGGAAACGATCGATATCTACCTCAATGCGGCCAACGTCAACGACAAGGTTCCGCTCATGGAGCGGTATCTCAATTGGATTCCGGGTGTGCTCACGTGGGACCTGGGCGTTGACCTCGATGGAAAGTCGCTGAACGATGAGTTCAGCCGCAGGGTGTGGGTGAGTCTGCGGCTCCTCATTCTTGGTTCGGTGATCGGCGCAACACTCGGTGTCTTGATTGGTGTACGAAGTGCGGTGCGTCAATACCGAGCGTTCGATCGATCGTTCGGCTACCTCTCGTACCTGCTGTTGTCGACGCCAGTGTTCCTGTTGGCGATCTTTCTCAAGTTGGGTGCGATCGAATTCAATGATGCCATCGGAACTCGAGTGCTGTTCACGCAAGGTGAGTACTCGTCGAGTTTCGAAGGTTCGACGTTTGAGTTCGCGGTGAATCGTCTGCAGCACCTCGTGTTGCCGACGTTGTCCATCGCGCTCGGCAGCATCGCGTTCTATTCCCGTTATCAGCGCAACTCCATGCTCGACGTGTTGGCAAGTGATCACCTTCGTACTGCGCGTGCGAAGGGGCTCAACAAGCGTGATGCGCTCTTCCGTCACGGACTTCGGGTGGCGATTGCGCCGATGGCAACGTTCTTCGCATATGGCTTCGGGTTGCTCGTTGCCGGTGCCGCCTTCACCGAAACCATTTATGGTTGGTACGGAATGGGGCAGTGGTTCATTGCATCGGTCGGCAAGAACGACATCAATGCCGTTGCATCGATCGTGACCTTCACCGCCATGTTGGTGTTGTTCGCCGGATTCCTTGCCGACATCGTGCTGGCGGCCCTCGACCCACGGGTGCGGACGTCCTGATGACGAGTGCCGTCAGCGAATCTCAGGTGGTTGTGGAGCGTCTCTCGCGCCGCACGCTCATCTGGCGCCGCTTCCTACGAAATCGTCCTGCAGTGTTCGGACTGGTCGTACTTACCGTCATTTTCGTCGGAGCGTTCATTGCTCCGTATTTCTCGCCGTGGAACTACTACGAGAACGATTTCGACAACTTGTTGATGCCGCCATCCAGTGAGCACTGGTTCGGCACCACCGGAACCGGAATCGACGTGTTTGCGCAAACCATGCGCGGCTTGCAGAAGTCCCTCATCATCGGCATTCTCGTTGCCATCTTCTCCACCTCGCTGTCCGCCTTCGTGGGCTCGGTGGCTGGCTATCTCGGGGGTCGGATCGACCGTTCTTTGATGTGGTTCGTCGACCTGTTGCTGGTGCTGCCGTCGCTGCTGATTCTCTCGATTTTGTCGCGGTATTACCAGGGCAAATCCTGGCTGTTGCTGGTGGTTGGCCTTACCATTTTTGACTGGATGATCACGTCGCGCGTGGTGCGGGGCATGGCGCTCAGCTTGCGTGAGCGTGACTTTGTTCGGGCAGCCAAGTACATGGGGGTTCCAACGTCCACCATCATCGTGCGGCACTTGTTGCCCAATATGGCTTCCATCATCATCATTGCCGCGACGTTGAACGTTGGCGGTGCGATTCTGGCCGAGACAGGATTGTCGTATCTTGGATTCGGTGTGCAGGCCCCCGATGTTTCGCTCGGCACGCTCATTGCCGAGGGTACGGCGGCAGCACTTACGTATCCGTGGCTGTTCATGTTCGCAGGGCTGTCGTTGGTGTTAACCGTGCTCTCAGTGAGTTTTATCGGGGATGGCCTGCGTGACGCGTTCGACCCAGGTTCAGCCAAGAGCAAGAAAATCTAAATGACTACCGTCGACCCGCAACGCAACCTCATCGAAATTCGCGATTTGTCGGTCACCTTCCCGAGCGAAGCAGGCATCGTTCGCGCCGTGCGCAATGTGTCGTTGGATATTCGGGCCGGTGAGGTGCTCGGCATCGTGGGCGAGTCTGGTTCGGGCAAGACCGTGATGTCACTTTCAATGATCGGTCTGGTTGCCGAAAGCGCCACCATCACCGGTTCGATCATCTACAACGGTGTCAACCTGCTTGGTCTCAACGACAACGAAATGTCGAAGTATCGCGGCAAAGACATCGCCATGGTGTTTCAAGACCCGCTTTCGGCGCTCAACCCCGTGCACACCATCGGTCGGCAAATTGCCGAGGCAATCCATATTCATAGTGACGTCTCTAAGGAAGCTGCACTTGCTCGAGCAGTCGAACTGCTCGAGATTGTCGGCATTCCACGGCCAGCCGAACGCGCTCAGTCGTACCCGCACGAGTTTTCTGGTGGCATGCGTCAGCGAGTAATGATCGCGCTGGCGATTGCCAACCAACCGAAGGTGATTTTGGCCGACGAGCCAACGACCGCGCTCGATGTAACCGTGCAGGCACAAATTCTGGATGTGCTCAAAACCGCGCGCGACATGACGGGTGCTGCCGTAGTGCTCGTAACACACGACCTTGGTGTAGTGGCCGGTTTGGCCGACCGAGTTGCCATTATGTACGCGGGTAAAGTTGTTGAGCTCGGCAATGTTGACGACGTGTATGCATCGCCCGCGATGCCTTACACCATCGGTCTGCTGCGTTCGATCCCGCGTGTCGATGCAGTTGGCTCAAGTCGACTTACATCAATTGATGGTGCGCCGCCATCACCAGTGGCATTGCCCCCGGGCTGTGCATTTGCACCACGTTGCCCTGCGGCTGCACCGCAGTGTGATGAAAAGATTCCCGACCTCGTGGCGCTTTCGCCCACGCGCATGATTGCCTGCACGCGACATAGCGAGATTGCTGGGTTGCAGTCATCAGGCAAGTTGTTTGTCGAGGGTAAACAACATGTTGTGTCGCAGTCACTCAGTGATGTGGTGGCCCTTGAGGTTCGCAGCCTGAGAAAGACCTTCCCGCTCATGAAGGGTTCTGTGTTGCGGCGACGTGTCGGTTCGGTGTTTGCGGTGGACGGCGTTGATCTCACGCTGCGCGAAGGTCGCAGTTTGGCCTTGGTCGGTGAGTCGGGTTGTGGAAAGACCACCACGCTGCTCGAAATCCTCAACATGGTGGCGCCAGAGACCGGCACCATCACCGTGTTGGGTCGCAATGTGGCCGAACTCTCCAAAAAGCAACGGCTAGAGATGCGTAAAGATCTGCAAATTGTCTTCCAAGATCCGTTTGCCTCACTCGACCCACGTCTGCCAGTTGGCGACGCAATCGCTGAGCCGCTCGACAACTTCGGAATGCCCAAGGCCGAGCAAAACCAGCGTGTGATGGAGTTGCTCGAGCTCGTCGGCTTGCAGCGCGACCATGCCAGCAGGTACCCAGCAGAGTTTTCCGGCGGTCAGCGACAGCGCATCGCGATTGCCCGAGCACTCGCGCTCAACCCAAAGGTGTTAGCACTTGACGAACCCGTGTCAGCGCTCGACGTAAGCGTGCGTGCAGGAGTTTTGAACCTGTTGGCAGAGTTGCAAGAAAAATTAAAACTGTCGTATTTGTTTGTTTCACACGACCTCGCCGTGGTGCAGCATGTGGCCGATGACGTCGCGGTCATGTACTTGGGCGGCATCGTGGAGTCGGGCCCAGTCGACGAAGTGTTCGCGCGGCCGCAACACCCATACACGCAGGCGTTGCTCTCGGCTGTGCCGATTCCAGACCCAGCAGTCGAGCGAGTGCGCAAGCGCATCATCTTGCAAGGCGAGTTGCCTAGCCCAGCCAACCCGCCAAGTGGGTGCCGATTCCACACGCGCTGTCAGATTCGCGCAACGTTGCCCGCCGATGTGGCAGCAAGGTGCGTGAGTGATCGCCCCGAGTTGGAGTTGCGCAACACCAGCCGTGTGGCGTGTCACGCACCATTGAACTGACCTACGCTCGCGTGGGTGAGTAACACCGCCAGCCCAACCCCAAACGGCTGGGACGTGGTCGATGGCGCGCTCCACCGTCGCCTGACCTTTGCCGATTTTGCCGCAGCCTTTGCATTCATGACTCGGGTCGCTGAGATCGCTGAAGAACATGACCATCACCCCGATTGGTCGAACAGTTGGAATGTCGTCGAGATTTCGCTGCGATCACACGACGTAGGCGGTGTTATTACCGAGCGCGACGCCCGACTCGCTCAACGCATCAACGAAGTGCTCTCGTAGAGAGCGCGCCAAGCGCGAACTTATGACCTCTACAAACACGCGTGGTGTATTCGCCAGCACTGAGAAGTTTCCTGGGCGTTGGATTTTGGTCGCGTCATTCACATTGCTTACGTTTTCTTCTGGCGTTGGCTTCTATGGGTTGGCGGTGTATTTGCAGGCGTTCAGTCGCGAGTTGGGCTGGTCGGTGTCGTCAATTTCGCTTGCCACCACGTTCTTTTTTCTTGTTGGTGGTGTCTCGGGTTTGTCAATCGCCAAGTTCATCGCCAAACGCGATGTGCGAATCATGATCGTGGCTGGCGCCATCGTTGCCACGGGTTCATTGTTTTCTATGCGATTCGTCAACGAGCGCTGGCAACTGTTTGTGGTGTATGGCACCTTTGCTCTGGGCTGGTCGGCATCGGGGGTGGGCCCCGTGACCACCGTGGTAACCCGATGGTTTCACGCCAAACGGGCGAGTGCCATAGCAATTGCAACCACGGGCCTTTCTGCTGGCGGAATTTTCGTCGCCCCGTTCATCAAATGGATTCTCGACGAGCAAGGTATTCGCGATGGCTCGGCGTGGCTTGCGCTCATTTGGTTCGTTGGCACCGTGCCCATCACCATGCTGTTCATGCGGCCATTCCCGCACGCCTACGGCTGGCGACCCGACGGTGCACGGGTCGAGCCAGGCGAGCAACCCGTCGTAAAGGGCACGCCGCTAGCCGAAGCGGTTCGCACCAGGTTTTTCATTGCGGTCACGGTGGCATTCGTCTTTACATTCGGTGCACAAGTTGGTGGTGTGCAGCAACTTGTGAAGTTGATCGAAGAGCGCACCGATCGTGGCACGGCAACGTTCGCCACAGTCGTGCTTTCGCTGTTTGCCATCCTCGGACGTTTTGGTGGCAGTCGCATCATTGCAAAAACTGACATGACGCGATTTACCATCGGCATCACGGCTGTTCAGGGGTTTTCACTTATCTTCGTGGCGGTTTCCGACACCCGAGTGCCTCTGCTCATCAGTGTCGCCTGCTTCGGGTTGACAATTGGTGTCATCTTGATGATGCAGTCGTTGTTGTTTGTGCAGCGCTTCGGCGTGCTCGATTATCCACGGATCGTTGCTCGACATGGTTTGATTTCATTCACCGGAACCGCCGCAGGGCCAATTCTTTTAGGATGGCTATATGACAACGCCGGGGGCTATCGCGCGTCGTATCTGGCAGCAGGCGTTTGCTCGCTGATTGGCGTGATGTTTTTTTCGCTGGCCGGGCCAGCCACGACGGGGGAGCAATGAGCGATCTGCATCCCAACGTGGTGCGTGTGGTGGAGGCGGCTCGCGCGTTGGGCTTGGAAATCACCACGCGACGCTTTCCCGAAGGCACCAAAACTGCGCAAGATGCCGCCAACGCCATTGGGGTTTTGGTTGGGCAGATCGTGAAGAGCCTGGTGTTTGCGGTTGATGGCGAGATCGTGATGGCATACGTGAGCGGTGCAAATCAGTTAGACGAAAAAAAGTTGGCAGCGGCCGCGGGTGGCGTGAAGTGTTCGCGTGTTGATGCTGATGCAGTGCGTGAGGCGACAGGGTTTCCGATTGGCGGCGTGCCTCCCTTTGGTCACAGCACACAACTGCGCGTGTTCGTTGATCCGGACTTGTTGCAGTACGACGAGGTGTGGGCTGCTGCGGGAACGTGGAACGACAACTTCGGTGCGAACCCGAATGACATTGTTCGTGTTGCCGGTGGTGTGGTCACCGACCTCAAGCGCGGCTGACGCCACAGTTGAGTCGTGGCAGAATGTGATCATGTCTATCGACCCTGCGACACACAGAAAACTCGCAGTGGACGCGAACAACGCCACCTGGGAGATACTTGGCAAAGCTCTGACAGAGATCTCAGACGATGATTTCGAAGAGATGACTCGGCGTGCGTACGCGGCCGCTTATCACTGGCAGCGTGCCGAGGGCACAAGCCCATCGAACGAGGCCCGAGCAAGCTGGTTGTTGTCGCGGGTGTGGGCTGTGAAACAGAACGGTGATCTGGCTCTCCACCATGCCCGGCGATGCCTGGCGGTGTGTGAGTCTGCCGGCCTAGTGGATTTCGATCTTGCCTACGCCCACGAGGCATTGGCGCGTTCATTTGCTGCCTTGGGAATTGCGGAGCAGGCCCGACACCACTTGGCGATTGCGCGCGATGTCTCTATCGCTGACACCGAGGACAAGGCGCTCGTTGAAGCCGACTTGTCTTGCGAGCCATGGTTCGGCCTGGAGCAATAGGTTTCCAAAGCCAATAACGGCGTGCCTCCCTTTGGTCACAGCACTCAACTGCGTGTGTTTGTTGATCCCGACTTGTTGCAATACGACGAGGTGTGGGCTGCTGCGGGAACATGGAACGACAACTTCGGTGCGGCACCAGCAGACATCGTTCGTGTCGCAGGTGGCGTCGTCACCGACCTCAAGCGCGTGTAGCGCTCACTGTTTTGATAATGGCAGTTATGCGAAACGCATAGGTAAATGCTTGTACCCACGAATGAGCTGACTTGGCCCAAGAGTGGGAGCACTTGTTGTTCGCCACCGACTGATGTCAGGGAAGTGATTGATGAGTGACT
>JBBANT010000002.1:0-14555 GCA_040401815.1 Ilumatobacteraceae bacterium
TGTGCTGCAGCGCAAAGTTCGCGCGTGGGGTTGATGGTGCCGAGCACATTCGACATTGAGGTAAACGAAAATGCTTTCACGCCCTGCAACAGCTGATCAAGCGACGACAAGTCGAGTTGGAAATCTTTGGTGAGTGGCACCCAGCGAATTTCAAAACCGTTTTCTTTGGCCAGCATTTGCCACGGCACAATGTTGGCGTGATGCTCCATGTGAGTGAGCAAAATCGCGTCGCCCTTGCCCAGGTTGCTGCGACCCCACGATTGGGCCACCAAGTTCAATGATTCGGTGGCGTTCTTGGTGAACACCACTTCACGCGACGAGCGGGCATTGATGAACTTGGCCACCTTGGTGCGGGCAGCCTCGTAGGCAGCAGACGCTTCGGCCGCCAAGGTGTACGAGCTGCGTCCGATTGGTGCATAGGCCTCGCGCATAAATGTCGACATGGCGTCGATCACACAGTTGGGCTTATGCGACGAGTTGGCACTATCTAGATAGTGCACCGGCTTGCCGTTGATGTGTTTGGCGAGCATCGGAAACTCGCGCCGAATGGCGCCAACATCGAGGCTCATTTGGGCTCACCGCGGAATGAGTCGTAACCCGCACCCTCGAGTTGAACGGCAAGTTCCATGCCACCAGACGCCACAATGCGGCCGTCGACCAACACGTGCACGAAGTCGGGCTGCAGTTCGTCGAGCAGTCGTTGGTAGTGCGTGATAACCACGATGCCAAGTTGCGGTCGCTTAGCGCGCACTTCGCGGATGCCCTTGGCCACGATGCGCAAGGCGTCGATGTCGAGGCCCGAGTCGGTCTCATCGAGAATCGCCAAGTCGGGCTCGAGCATTGCCATCTGCATAATTTCGTTGCGCTTTTTTTCGCCACCCGAAAACCCTTGGTTGAGGTGACGGTCAATGAATGCCGAATCCATGCCGAGACGCTTCATCCAATCCATGGCTGCCAGACGCAATTCAAGAATCGACAAGTCGATGCCTTTACGCGCCGACAATGCCTGACGCAAAAACTGCAACACCGACACCCCGGCAATCTCTTGCGGATACTGAAAACCTAAAAAGATTCCCCGCTGGGCACGTTCGGTGGTGGACCATGTGGCAATGTCGTCGCCTTTGTACGCGATCGTGCCACTTGTTACTTCATACGCAGGTGAAGACAGCAGGGTGCTCGCCAACGTAGATTTGCCCGAACCGTTGGGGCCCATGATGGCGTGAATCTCGCCTTCGCGCACGGTGAGGCTGAACCCGCGCAAGATGTCGTGGTCGCCTTCGATGGCCTTGGCGTGCACATCGGTGAGGCGCAATAATTCGCGGGCATCAACGACGGTAGGTGTAGCCTCGCTCACCTCCGCAACGCTATTCGCACAGGGCAATTTCCCCTACGCCGATAGGGGAAATTAGCGGGTGGCATAGCGCACGCCCCGCTGGGTAGAGATGGGTGTGGTCGGGCGTGGCCCGCTATGACACCTGTGACTCACCAGCCGCGGGTGATCCACGCATCAAGTTGCGGGCGTTCGGCCCCAATGGTTGTGTCGCTGCCGTGCCCAGGCAACACCAAAGTGGTGTCAGGAAAAGCAAACAACGACTCGCTAATCGAAGTGATGATGGTGGGGAAATCGCCGCCATCGAGTTTGGTGGCGCCCGGGCCACCCGGAAACAGCGTGTCGCCAGTGAATAACAGCGGAGTGTCGGCAACCTGAAAACAAATCGAGCCCTCGGTGTGGCCCGGGGTGTGAATGGCGTGCAAGCGCAAGCGTCCGACTTCGATTACTTCTTTGTCATCGAGAAACACGTCGTAGCCGACGTCTTTGAGCCGCGGTGCATCGAGTGCGGTGACAGCAACTTCGTAGCCCGCTTCGCGCATGGCGGCCACGGCCTGAATGTGGTCCCAGTGGCCGTGGGTTTCGAGCACTCGGCGCACGCCGAGCGCGTCGCACAACTCAAGTAGCCGTTCATGTTCGTTGGCTGCATCGATCAACACTGCTTCACCACTGGCCCGACAGCGCACCACGAACACGTTGTTCTCAAAGGGCCCGACCACCACTTTGTGCACCTCCACGTCGGCGTTCTGCCAGTGCAGGGTGCTCATGGCGCCAAGTCTGGCACGGGCTAATAAACACGGGCTAATAGATGCGGGCCAATAAACCCAGCGTTATAGGCAGAAAAAGGGCGTTTGGGCCTCCGATTGGCGATTTTGGCCGCGCGTGCGACAGTATGCATGGCATGAACTTTGCCTTTACCGAAGAACAAGAAGAACTCCGCAAGACCGTCCGCGCCTTCCTCGACTCCAAGTCGCCAGAGACAGCCGTACGCACACAGATGGAAACCGAACAAGGTTTCGATAAAGCAGTGTGGGAGCAGATGGGTTCACAGATGGGCCTCATGGGTTTGCACATCCCCGAAGAGTTCGGTGGCATGGGATTTTCTTACGTTGAACTTGGCGTCGTGCTCGAAGAAATGGGTCGCGCGTTGGTGTGTGCCCCGTATTTTGCAACTGTGGTGTTGGCAGCCAACACATTGCTGCAAAGCGGCGACGATGCAGCCAAGAAAAAGTATCTGCCAGGCATCGCTGCTGGCGAGACCATCGCCACGCTGGCATCCACCGAGCCATCAGGCAAGTGGGATGAAGCCGGTATCACGATGGCAGCCAAAGGTTCGGGTGCAAAGTTCGCGCTTGACGGCACGAAAATGTTCGTCATCGATGGTCACACCGCATCGCTGATCCTCGTGGCAGCTCGCACAGCCAAGGGCGTGTCGCTGTTTGCTGTCGAGGGCAATGCCAAGGGTCTCACCCGCACTGCACTTTCCACCATGGATCAAACTCGCAAGCAAGCCAAGTTGGAATTCAAAGGTGTCGAAGCCGAACTCATCGGAACCGAAGGCAAGGGCTGGGAAGTGTTGAGCAAAGTGTTCGACCTTGCTGCCGTGGCTCTTGCTGCTGAGCAAGTTGGTGGAGCACAAAAGGTGCTCGACATGGCGGTGGAATACGCCAAGGTGCGTGTGCAGTTCGGCCGCCCGATTGGTTCATTTCAGGCCATCAAGCACAAGTGCGCCGACATGTTGCTCGAAGTCGAGTCGGCCAAGTCGGCGGCGTACTACGGCATGTGGTGTGCGAGCGAGATGAACGACGAGCTTGCCTCGGTGGCTTCGTTGTCCAAGGCGTATTGCTCAGAGGCGTATTTCCACGCTGCAGCCGAGAACATTCAAATTCACGGTGGTATCGGTTTCACGTGGGAGCACCCGGCACACTTGTACTTCAAGCGTGCCAAGTCGAGCGAATTGTTGTTTGGTGACCCGGCTTACCATCGCGAGCAACTCGCGCAGCGAATCGGTATCTGAACTCCGTCACGCTGCTCTTCGCTGCGCTGTCGGCGCTGGTGGTATTCGTTATTGCCGCTGTGTCCATCGGTCGCGAGGCGCACCGCCTAGATGCTGTGGCCCCGCGGGCCGTTTACATGTTGGATGATGCGGTGGCATTCGTGGCTGCCCAACTACCGACCGAGTCGCAGGCGCGGCTTACTTTCGATGAAGTACAACAGCTGCTGGTTGCCCACATGCGCTGGCTGCACGCCAAGGGTTTGCAGCCACGAGACGTGATCGATCGCCCGCAAGACATCGACGACGAACTAGTGGTCAGTGAAGACACCATCACCGCATGGTTGCTCGGCGAGGCTGAGCGCTTGCAGATTGAATTGCTCGACGATGTTGATGCCGTGCGAGTGGTGCAGGCGCACTTGGCTTATTTCGAAGAAATTGGTGCCGTGGGCCCGAGGGCATCTTCGTAGCTGCGGTCGGTGTGAAAGTCGGATCGCCAGACATTGATGAATCGCTGCAGATGTGGGTTGAAAAACGGGTCGTCATCCAGAATGTCGCCCCAACGACCGCCGAGTTTTGCAACTTCTGTTTCAATCCGCAGGGCAACGCGGGTTTTTGACTCGAAGTGGAAGAACTTGGCATGCGGGGTGAAGATCACCGCATAACCAGCCTGCTGCACCTTGAGGGCAAAATCGATGTCGTTCCAGTTGCCAGGAAACTGCGTGCTGAGCCCACCAACTGCATCAAATACTGCTCGCGAGGTGAGTAGGCACGCAGCGATAACGCTTGATGCTTCACGTTGCACTCGCACGTAGTTGTGCGCGCCGCGAGTGTCGGCAGGTTGTGAGCGATACATGTCGGTGGGGTCGGGGGTAAAGACGTGTCCGGCACTTTGGATGGTGCCATCTTCGAAATAGAGCATTGGCCCCACAATGCCGACCTTGCCATCTTCGAATATTGCCAGCATGGTGGCCAGTGCATCGGGTGAGATGATTTCGGCATCATCGTTGAGCAACAAGATGAACTCACCAGTGGAGTGGGCAACACCAATGTTGTTTTTTGCAGCGAAGTTGAACGCTTTGTCGTAATCGACGATCAACAATCGGTCGCCACCAATCTGGGCAAGCTCGGCACGCACCTCTGGTGGTGTGGGGGTGTCGGCCACCACGATGATTTCCAGGTTCTGATAGGTGGAACGCTCGATCAGCGTTCGTACCGCGTTGACCACCAGTGGGAAAGTTGCGCCACGCACTTCTGCACTGCTGCCGCGAGTGGGGATGATGACCGAAACTTTTGGCTGTCGCTTGAGCGTGCGCTCCACCCGCACGGCCGGGGTAGCGGGGTCGAGAATCGCCGTTGCTGCGATGCCAATGCGTTGCAGGTGCGCGGTCACCGCCACTTGGTCGGCAACGGGCAGCAAGTTGGGGTTGGGGGTTACGTTGAAAATGACGGGTGAGCGAAACACGTGTTGCGCCTTTTCGGTCAGTCGCAAATTGCGATCGTGCGAGCCTGCGTTGGCGAGCAATTCAAGACCGCCTGCGGCGTTCACCACCGAGCGTCGAGCCATGATGAACTCACCGATGTAATCGTGTGAGCGCAGTCGCTCGGGAGAAAACGAGGGGCGACGTTGAAACGTGGGCAGGCGATCACCGCGTTTGATGGCGTGGCGCGTATCGCCATACAACACGTCGACCCCAGCCCCGATGGTGGTTGCAATGTGTAGTGAGTCGCGCTCAACAACATCACCCGCGGCAACGAACACCACCCACTCGGCCGACTCATCGTCGCCGATACTGATGCGCCGCCCGGCAAACTGCTGCAGTGTTGCAGGCCCATTGGCGAGGTACCACGGGCGACGGGTGAAGCCCAGGCGACGCAGTGACTTCGCGGTTACGGCGAGTGCCTCGGGTGATGCATCGACAGCGTTAGTGACAAACAAAAAACTAGACATTTACTTAGCCAAGCGCTTTTTGACTTGCAGGCGAAAGCCCTGAGGAATATTGCGGTACACAAATCGAATTGGTCGCATCCAATCGCGGTGCACCCAGTCGTTGGGTTTTTCGCGAAACGCGTATTCATCCACGGGGCGACCACTGGTCTGCAACACGTGGTGCCGACGAGCGGTCGCAGCCCGCTCGGCTTCGTCGTCAATTTGCTTCCACTGCGCAAGTAGACGCTGCACTTCATGGTTGTCACGCGGTGAAATCACTGAGACTCCGCTAGATCATCACGTTGAAGCCGGCCATGACACGTTCGCCAAGTGCAACATCACCCGCAATGTTGACGCGCGGGTCACCGGATGCAAAAAACTGTCGTCCACAGCACAGCGCAACGTAGGTGTTGCTATCAAGGGTGATGGCGCAAATCGGGCTGGTCGCCGCTGCTACACCGCTATCAACATGAGCAGCCTTGCCAGCGTTGGTGGCGATGTGAAATGTGCGCGCAACTGGCCTGGTGATGTCGATGCGCACTGTGCTGCCATCTGGTGCTGCGGCCCGTTTGCCCACCACCATGGGTAGCGAGCGAGCAAAACGGCCGATGCTGTGTTGGGCTGCGGGCCCGCCTTCGTTGCCAGGTTGGTGCAACACACGACGAATATCTTGCTCGTGCACCCAGGCGTCCATCACGCGAATGTGCAGAAAATCGGCGAATGTGCCGGGGCCGGTAGGCGTCATCATTTCGCGAGCGAAATATTCATCACCTGCGGTGGCGAATGTGTTCCGTCGCTTGGCTTGAATGTCTTGCCACTCGGCAAGCACTTCGGCACCAGTGCGGCTGCGTCGCGCGTCAATTTCATGCTCGTTGAATTCACCGATTGGGTTCTTCACGTGCGTCAAATTCGTGGCGCGGTGAGTAGTGGCTGGTTCACCGTGCAGACCACGTTCAGACGACAGCAAATGCACGACGGTGTCTTGCACTGTCCAGTTGGGGCATTCGGTCATCGTCTTCCACTGGGTTTCATCGAGTGTGACGAGCAACGAATCGAGCGAAGCCCAGACGTCTTGCAATAGATCTATGAGAGCGGTAGGGCGGGTCATAACGCTGGGTTCTGCACGGTATTCCACTCACGCGTGCGCAGATATGGGGTGAACGCGTTGCCGATGTGGGTGAGGTCGTCAGCCGTCTTGGGCACCTTCAATTCATAAAAATGTGGGAACTGTGATGCGCCATGCACGATGTCCCACAGTCGTAGTGCATCGTCACCGCTGGGTGCGGGCACGATGACGGGGCCAAAGATGGCCCGACCTGTTTGCGGCACGATGATCGGCACACCGAAACCGCCAAGTGCGCTCACCGCATGCTCGTGGTCGCGTCGCACATCGTCATGCGTGGTGGGGTCAGCGAGGGCTGCTTGCCATGTTTCACTGGGCGCACCGATTGACGCCAAGAGTTCGTTAGCAGTGTCGACTTCGTAGGGGCGTCGACCTTCGATGTGCAAGGCATGTGCACTGGCTAGATACCAGGCACCGCAAAGGTCGTTGCTCTGGCGGCGCAACCAGGCAGCGACGCGCAACGGTGTCCAGCCGTAGGCCAGCTCGCGCTCCCACGGAAACTTTTTGCCATCCACGTGGTTGATGACCTCCAGGCTGAAGAACTTCCAATTCACCTGCAGATCAGTCAGCCGTTGTACTTCGCGGATCCACAATGAGGTTTGGTGCGCATATGGGCACATGGTGTCGAAGTAGAAATCCACCGTCGCCATACCCGAACCCTAGGTTAGATTTATGACGTGGAACGCCCTGGACGTTTTGAACACACCCGTTTTCTGGGCGACAAGCGCACCCAACTGGTGTATGACCTTGACACGTGGACTGAACCCGCCATCATTGACGACATCGTGAACACCAACTCTGGTCTTTGCTTCGGCCCCGACACGCTGCCCGAAGCCCGAAACCGCGGTTATCGGCTCGCTCGCGCGTGAACGGCTCGTTTGCGAGCGGTGCTTGGCGTCTCCAGCGTTATCTGACCACGGGTTCGGCGCGTAGCGGGGCGCGGCCCGCAGTGTTGTTGTGTCACGGGTTTCCGATTGGTCCGCAAGATGCGCGGCACTCGGCAAGTTCGTTTCCCGAACTCGTTGATCGCATCGCCAACGAATTGGGTTGGGCGGGTATGACGTTTACTTTTCGTGGGTGTGGTCTCAGTGAAGGCGACTTTTCGTTGCAAGGTTGGATCGAAGATTTGCGTGCTGCGATTGATCACCTCGTTGCCGTGACTGAACCGACGCAAGTGTGGATGTTGGGCACCAACACGGGTGCGTCACTCGGTTTGTGCGTAGCGGCCGACGACCCACGTGTGGGTGGATGCGCTTTGCTCGGGCCACGCGCCGACTTCGACGACTGGGCCGATCAACCACGACGATTTCTCGAACACACGCGAGAGATTGGCGCCGTGCGCACCCCGTCGTTTCCGCCAAACTTCGACGAGTGGAGCCGCGAACTGCGACGCTTTCGACCAGTTGATTCGGCTCGACGACTGGCACCGCGGCCATTGCTGCTCATGCACGGCGACGAAGACGAGTTGGTGCCCGAAAGTGACTCGCGTTCAATCGCCGAAGCGCACGGCAGTGCTGAGTTGCACATCATTCCTGGTGGTGGGCATCGGTTGCGTCACGACCCACGGGCGATTGCAATGTTGATTGGTTGGCTCGACCGCCAGCGTTAAAGATTTATTGCTGCGTGATTATCGGTCGTAGCCGTCAGGGTGACGCTCGTGCCAGCGATACGCGCTGGAGATAATTTCGCGCAAATCTCGCGTGGCTCGCCACCCCAAAACGGCGCGCATCAACGTGGGGTCGGCAAACACCGCAGCGGGGTCGCCGGCGCGACGGCCGGTGATGTGGTGTGGCAGCGCGCGACCCGTAACCGATTCGGTCATCGCAATGAGTTGTTTGACAGACGTGCCTTGCCCAGTGCCTACGTTGCAGATCAGCGACTTGCCGCCAGAAGCCAGATAGTCGAGCGCTTTCACATGGGCATCGGCAAGATCTGAGACGTGCACATAGTCGCGCACGCAACTGCCATCCGCAGTGGGGTAGTCGTCGCCAAACACCTGCAGTGATTCC
Source organism: Ilumatobacteraceae bacterium (assembly GCA_040401815.1). Taxonomy (GTDB): domain Bacteria; phylum Actinomycetota; class Acidimicrobiia; order Acidimicrobiales; family Ilumatobacteraceae; genus F1-60-MAGs027. Next base: position 8,386 of record JBBANT010000002.1, read on the forward strand.
TGGGCACCGAATAACACTTTCATGACGACCGGAACCAGGTTCTCGGTGGCCGACCAGTCTTCGCCCATGTCGCCAGACTCGTGGGCGCCGGCCGCGTTGAAATAACGCAGGCAGACCGACTTCAAGCCCGCAGCATCACTCGCGCCAAGAAAGCGTTCGACGTCGGCTTTGGTTTGGGCGTAGACACTTTCGGGTCGCACGGGTGCATCCTCGTTAACAGGGGCGGTGTCGGGCGTGCCGTACACCGCGGCCGATGAAGAAAACACGATGCGCGTTACTTCGTTTTCAAGCAGTGACTCCACCAGGCTGATGGAGGCTGCCACATTGTTTTGGTAGTAGCGCAGCGGCTCAGTCATGGATTCGCCGACGGCCTTATAGGCCGCAAAGTGAATGACACTCTCCACGCGATATTTGCGACACACTTTGCCCACTGTGCGTTGATCAGCAATATCGCCCACCACGAGGTCGATGTCATTGAGTGCATCTCGGTAGCCGCGTTCGAGCGTGTCGAGCACCACCACATCGCGCCCCAGCTCGGTGAGCAGGCGGGCAGTGTGCGAGCCGATGTAGCCAGCACCGCCAGTGATGAGGATGGTCATACGGCTAACGCTTTTTTAGCGGTCGACTTTGTTTGTCGCGATCACGAGCCTTTTCAAGTTGTTTGAAGCGGCGCACTTTGAGCAAGGCTTCAAGCGAATCAATGTCGGCAACCGTGCGCATGCGATGGTCGCCAAACGGTTTAGCCACTTTCTGCCAACCTTCAGGGGCGATGCCAAAGCGTTTGGCCAAGAGGGCAATGAAGATTCTTGCTTTTTCGTCACCGAAACCGGGCAGCTTTCGCAGGCGGGCATACAGTTCGCTCGCATCGTCGACGTCTTTCCAGATGTTGGCGCCCTTGTTGGCGTACTGATCGGCGATGATGCCGCACAGTTCGTGAATGCGTCGTGCCATCGACGCCGGAAAGCGGTGAATCGCAGGCTTTTCACAGCAGCGTGTAACGAATCGCTCGACATCCATCTCCGCAAACTTGCGGGGGTCGAGATGGCCGAAGCGTTCGGTCAATGTGTGCGGGCCAGTGAACGCCCATTCCATTGGCACTTGTTGGTCGAGCAACATGCCGATGAGCAGTGCCGTGCCGTCACGCTGCAGCAACCGGTCGGCTTTGACAATGCCCGTGACGTAGAGGTCGCTGGAGCTTTGTTTAGGCATACTGCGGATTGATACTTTCTGGATTTAGACCGTAGTGGGCAATCGCGTCGGCGACTAACTCGGGCTTTACTTCGCCAGTGCGGGCCAGTGCGTGCAAAGTTGCCACCACGATGTGCGGCATGTCGACTTCAAAGTGGCGACGCAACGCTTCGCGGGTGTCGCTGCGACCAAAGCCATCGGTGCCGAGCGGCACGAACAATCGACTTGGCACAAAGCGGGCCACTTGTTCGGGCACGATGCGCATGAAGTCGGTTACCGCCACCACCGGGCCGACCCCATCGTCGAGTAAGCGCGTTACGTCGGCTTGGCGCGGTGACGCAGTTGGGTGCAGACGGTTCCAGCGTTCAACATCGAGAGCGTTCTCGCGCAAGGTTTTGTACGAGGTCGCCGACCACAGATCACACGACACATCCCAGCGTGCCGCTAATTCCACCCCTGCGGCTTGCACAGCAGAATGCGCCGAACCAGAAAACACCAGCGTGGCATGGTGCTTAGCGGCCCCGGCATCGCTCAGTTTGTACAGGCCACGCATAATTTGAGCATCAAGGTCGGCAACTGCCGGGCGGGGTGGCATTGGATAATTTTCGTTGTACAACGTGATGTAATAAAACACATCGGTAGGCACTTCGCCGTACATCTCGTGCAATCCGCTGCGCACAATTGCGGCAACTTCGTAGGCAAAAGCCGGGTCGTAGGCGCGACATGGCGGCACGGTGCTGGCCAAGACGAGCGAGTGACCATCTTGATGTTGCAAACCTTCGCCCATCAGCGTGGTGCGCCCGGCGGTGGCGGCAAGCAAAAACCCACGCGTGCGGGCATCCGCGGCTTGCCAAATCAAATCGCCCACTCGCTGAAAACCGAACATCGAATAAAACGTGTAGAACGGCACCATTTCGATACCGCGTGTGGCATATGCCGTGCCAGCAGCGATGAAGCTGGCCAGACTGCCCGCTTCGGTGATGCCTTCTTCAAGAATTTGGCCGGAAGTGGATTCGGCGTAGGTCAATAACAAGTCGTGGTCGACGGGTTCGTACTTTTGTCCTTGTGAGGCGTAGATCTTGAGTTCGCGAAACAGCGAATCCATGCCGAATGTGCGCGCTTCGTCAGGAATGATCGGCACGACGCGTTCGCCGAACGCGGCATCGCGCGCCAAGTTGCGCAACAGGCGTGTGAAGCCCATCGTGGTACTGACGGATTGCTGGCCGCTGCCAGTATCAAACTCGCGAAACACGTCGTCGCTAGGCAGAGTAAGCCGTCGGCGTGCGGTGGCGATGCGCCGCGGCACAAAACCGTCGAGCGCACGTCGGCGAGCAATCAAGTATTGGTATTCAACCGAATCTTCTGGTGGGCGATAATACGGCGCCACTTCGCCCTCGAGCATTTCATCGGTGATTTCGTCGTTGAGGTGCAAACGGTCGCGCAACACACGCAACTGTTCGACGTTCATCTTTTTGATCTGGTGGGTGGCGTTGCGGCCTTCAATTTCGGGGCCGAGAGTCCAGCCCTTAACGGTTTTTGCCAAAATCACCGTGGGGCGGCCCGAACCAAGGTTGTCGGACGCTGCCTTGAACGCCGCGTACACCTTGCGGTAGTCGTGGCCGCCACGGGGAAGCGCTTGCAGTTCGATATCGGTGAGGTGCGACACCATTTCACGCAAGCGTGGGTCGGGGCCGAAGAAGTTTTCACGGATGTAGTTGCCGTCTTCGACCGTGTAGCGCTGAAACTCGCCATCCACCGTGGAATTCATCTTGTTGAGCAGCACCCCCGACACGTCACGGGCCAGCAATTCGTCCCACTTCGAGCCCCACACCACTTTGATGACGTTCCAACCTGCGCCACGAAACGTTGCTTCGAGCTCTTGGATGATCTTGCCATTGCCGCGCACGGGGCCGTCGAGGCGCTGGAGGTTGCAGTTGACGACAAAGACCAAGTTGTCGAGGTGCTCGCGCGATGCCAACGAAATCGCGCCGAGCGATTCGGGTTCGTCGCATTCGCCGTCGCCAAGAAATGCCCACACGCGGCTTTCTGATGTGTCATCCAACTTGCGGTTTTCGAGGTAGCGGTTGAAGCGCGCGTGGTACAGCGCTGTGATTGGCCCGAGGCCCATCGACACAGTGGGGAACTCCCAGAACTCGGGCATCAATCGTGGGTGCGGATACGACGACAGCCCTCGGCCGCCACGCCCAATCTCGCGCCGGAAATGATCAAGGTCTTCGGCTTCAAAGCGACGCTCAAGATATGCCCGCGCATACACGCCTGGTGCAGCGTGACCTTGGAAGTACACGTGGTCACCGGCTTGGCCGTTGTCTTTGCCACGGAAGAAGTGATTGAAGCCAACTTCATATAGCGACGCAGATGATGCAAACGTCGACAAGTGCCCGCCGATACCTTCGGCCGCGGTGTTGGCACGCACGACCATGACGGCGGCGTTCCAGCGAATGTAGGCCCGAATACGCCGCTCAAGATGCTCGTCACCAGGAAACCACGGTTCGTGTTCGGCAGGAATCGTGTTGACGTACGGTGTGGAAACGGTGGCTGGAAAGCTCACCTGGGTTTCACGAGCGCGCTCGAGCAAACGCGACAGCAGGTATCGGGCACGATTCTTGCCTTGCACGTCGACGATTGCATCAAGCGAGTCGAGCCACTCCTGAGTTTCTTGCGGGTCAGTGTCGGGCAGCTGATGTACCGAACCATCAAACAGCATGTGGCTATTCTCGCACGACTAAGGTTGCGGCTTGATGACGCCGATATTGCGCACCGTTTACACCGACGGCGCGTGCTCGGGCAATCCGGGGCCTGGTGGGTGGGCATGGGCGATTGCACCACGCGGTGAAACGAGCGACAGTGGCGCCGAACCCGCCACCACGAACCAGCGCATGGAGTTGCAGGCGGTGCTGAGTGCCATGCTCACGTTGGCACCCGAGCCCGGCCCCATCGAAGTGGTGTCAGACAGCCAGTACGTCGTCAAATGTTTCACCGAGGGCTGGTGGCAAGGTTGGCTGCGCCGCGGCTGGAAAAATAGTCAACGCCAACCTGTGGCCAATCGGGATTTGTGGGAGCCGCTCATCGACTTGGTGCGAGAACGCGGAGACATCACATTTCGTTGGGTGCGTGGCCACACGGGCGACCCCATGAACGAACTCGTTGATGTTCTGGCTGTGGCTGCAATCGAGCGCGTGCGCTAGCGTTCGCCGCCATGGAACTCACCAACTCAAGCGCAATCGTCACCGGAGGAGCCAGCGGCATCGGAGCCGCCGCGGCTCGCATGCTCGCCAAGAAAGGTGCCAAAGTCGTCATCGCCGACTTGCAGGCCGACAAAGGTGAAGCCCTCGCCAAAGAAATTGGTGGAGCCTTCTGCAAAGTTGACGTGACCAACACTCAAGACATCATCAACGCCGTTGAGATGGCCACATCGATGGGCCCGATTCGCGCACTCGTGAACTCTGCTGGCATCGGCTGGGCACAACGCACCGTTGGCAAAGACGGCACGGTTGACTCAGCCGCCAACCTCGACGCGTTCAAAAAAGTTATTGCCATCAACCTGGTGGGCACGTTTGACTGCATTCGCGTGGTGGGCACCGCAATGAGCCGCAACGAGCCACTGGCCCACGGCGAGCGCGGCGCGATCGTCAACATCGCATCGGTCGCAGCCTTTGACGGGCAAATCGGTCAGGCTTCGTATTCGGCTTCCAAGGGTGGTGTGGTGGGTATGACCCTGCCCATCGCTCGCGACCTCGCAGCAATCGGGGTGCGTATCAACACTGTCGCACCGGGACTAATTGACACACCTATCTATGGTCAGGGTGATTCGAGCGAAGCATTCAAGAGCAACCTGCAAAAAGGTGTGTTGTTCCCACAGCGCCTCGGTGACCCAGAAGAACTTGCCTCAATGGTGATGGAGTGCATCACGAACAGTTACATGAACGCCGAGACCATTCGTGTCGACGGCGGCATTCGTATGCCACCGAAATAAACCGTTTTGTCACGCGCCGCATTTGTAACGCACCGCGACCCGTTCACGCCGTTTGACACGGCACCTGCGTCGTCGAATGTCAACGCGGGCTACGTTGCCCGGATTCCACATGATGAAATTCTTCCGCAGGTGGTCGGTGACGCATTCCGCCATCGCGTGGGGGTCAAGCCGCTAGACGTTGCCAAGTGGTTCGTGCGCGACGCGGACTGGGAACCCACGTTGGCCATGAAGCGAACACTGATCGCCGACCGGCGCGACGAGGTGGTGTCGTTTCGTGATGACTGCCACGATGTAGCGCAAGAAGCCGCCGAACTCGTGCTCACGTGGGCCGGCAAGTCAACGAGCCGAACCGGCGTCGACGCACTCGTGGATGCCGCACTCGCCGTGCCTGATGATCTGACTGTGTTGCGATCAGTTGCTGCGGGGGATGTCGAGCAGCTGCCATTCGTGGCTGGCGTGGTGTGTTCGCCGAGTCGTTGGCGACTGGCCGACAAAATTGGCCACGACATGTTGGCCGTGCACAAACCTGTGGCGCTGTACGCCGAACACATTGGTGCTGCTGTCGACACGACCTTGACCCGGCTATCACCTGACAAGCCGGTGTGGCGGTCAAATTGGACACTCGAAGATCATCCGGCGCTGTTTCAGCCTTTTGCACCGGGCCGACAATTGGTGGATCATCCGTCGGAATTATGGATTCGCATCGAGCGCGAAACGTTGCGTCGTCTGCCACGCACAAAGGGTGTGCTGTTTACCATCCGCGGGTTTCAAGAGCCACTGGCCACCTATGTGCAGCGAGGGCCTGCGGCAATCGGTGCCCTGCGCGAACTTGTAGCGCGACTACCTGATGCCGTTGCTCGCTACAAGAGTGTGTACGACTATCGAGCCGCCACCCTCACGTGGCTCGACTCGCTGCTTGCCTAGGTGGTGTAGTCGGCGTTGATGCGCACGTAACCAGCAGTGAGGTCGCAGCCCCACACAGTGGCGG
>JBBANT010000002.1:14655-28272 GCA_040401815.1 Ilumatobacteraceae bacterium
ATTGCGCGGGCCACGGTGACGGCCTGTTCATCGTCACGCGCCGAGTCGACACGTACTTCAATGAGTTTTTCTGCACCTTCGCCATCACGGGCAATTTGCTTGGTGAGCGACAGCAACACTTCGTGCAGTGCCGCGGCAAAAGCAGGGGCATCAACTGTTCCGGCAGTACCGCTGGCCAAACACACGGTCGTGTCACTGGTGGATGTATCGGTATCAATTGACACTCGGTTGAAGGTGTGATCAACGCAATGGTGAAATGCTGTTTCGAGATCAGATTGTGACACCGCTGCGTCGGTGAATACCAACGAAATATGGGTGGCCATGTCGGGCTCGATCATTCCCACACCCTTGGCTACGCCCACGATGCGCGCCGCCGACCCGCTGATGAGTGCCTCAGCAATCTTTGGTCGGGTGTCGGTGGTCATGATCGCCCGCGCCACCTGCTCGGCGTCGGTGGTGATGGCAACGTCACCGAGGGTTTGTAGACCAGCACGAATTTTGTTCATTGGATATTGCCGACCGATGACACCCGTTGACGCAATCACTAGGTCGCGCGGTGACATGTCGTAGTGGGCGGCTACTTGATCGACGATTTCGCGCGCGTTGCGCAAGCCTTCATCACCCGTTGCAACGTTTGAGTTTTTTGACAGCACCACAACGGCGCGAGTGGTGCCGTGTACTGCCATCTCGCGGCTCAACACCACGCTGGCACCAGCAAATCGACTTTTGGTGTACAGCGACGCACCAACAGTGCCAGGCTCGCCAACCACAACGACGAAGTCGGGCGAAGCGTCTTTGATGCCAAAATTAGCGGTGCGAGCGGTAAAACCCGTTGGCAGTGCGATCATCGTGTGGTCGAAACGTACGCCTAGGAAAATTGCTTCGCCAAATTGAGGAGCGTCTTGCGCATCGCTACTTCGTTGTTCACGATCGCATTCATGGACCGCAAAAACCAGTTGGCCTTATTGGGCTTGTAGTCAAACTGTTCGGTCACCAATGTGCCACCTTCGACCGGCGCCAAAATGTAGCGCCATATGTGGCCGCCGAAATGGCGCCAACCAATCTGTTTTCCTTCTTCGAACTCCACCACGATGTTGGTGATGCGGTAGGGAATATGTAGTCGCATGGACATTCCGAACTTGGCACCAAGCGACAATCGCGCCGGGCCGCTCAGTTCGCCGCGCAAGGTGCCCGAGCCGTCAATTTCGCAGTGGCGCTTGGGTGTTGCGAGCAACTCAAAAATCTGTTGTGGTGTCGCCGGCACAAATTGCGATACCGAAACCGTCTTGCGAGCCGCATCGTGGGCGGGGGATTCGCTGGTGGGGGAACTTGTCATGCCTACGACGCTAGGCGAGTGCGCCGGCCACTAGTTCGCCACAACGTCGGCCAGAAAACAGCGCACCTTGTGAAGAGCCCGTATCGCGATGATCACCGCAGACGAACACACCATTGCCGAGGGCAATATTGCGCTTCGGGTGAAACGGTGGGCGTTGTTCGACGCCAGCATGAGCAATGCGGTATGTGCGTAGATGCACCCAAGCGTCGACCTGAGGGCCCCACCACGTGCGCAATTGCTTGCGTGCGACTGCGGCCAAGTCGCCGTCGATTACATCGGGAAGTGCTGCGACCACCAAGTGCTTGCCGGCTGGCGCATAGCTAGATGACACGTTGCTCATTACTGCGGCATTGAGCACCGGGCCTTTGCCGGTGCCATCGAGGATGACCAGCCGCGAATCGGTGGGTGCTTTGTCGGTGGAAAAATACACCGCACCCGCCCGGCGCGACTCGCGCTCGGGCAACGCAACGAGTTCGCGGGCAGATGGTAAATCTGAAGCAACGATTACCGCGCGACATTCGATACGCCGACCATCACTCGTAACCACGGTGCGCCCGTCGAGTGAAGCCACTTTAGTGTTGAGATGTACGAGACCAGGCAGGCGGTCAGCCATCTGGCGCGGCAGTGCGCCCATGCCCAGGCGGGGCACAGCTGCGTCACCGGCACCGAGGCTGCGAAAGATGATGTCGAACATGCGTCGCGATGTGGTGAGCGACGGATCGAGTTGAATGCCACCGAACAGCGGGCGGAAAAACTGGTCGATGATTGCTTGTGAAAATCCGGCTCGCCGCAGGGCCACAACCGTGGGTAGGTCTTGTCCGCGCAGCAACTCGCGCGGGTCGCCCCGCAACGTGCGCGCGCGCAACAGGGCAATGCGCGCTTTGTCGGCAATGGTGCCGATGGGTGCGCGCGCTGTGCTCAGCAGCGAGCGTGGCGCACGAAACGGGTCGCTCACTTCGTATGAGCGACCACGCATCATCACGAGTGCGCCCGGTGCAAACTTGCACAGGTCAAGTGCGTCAGTGTCTATTTGGCGTTGCATTTCGGGATACGAAGTCAGCAGTGTTTGAAACCCACGATCAAGACGAAAGCCGTCGACTAGGTCAGTGCGAATTCGTCCGCCCACATCGTCTTGTGCTTCAAGCACCACCACATTGAGCGACCTGCCATGTAAATGGCGTGCCGCAGCAAGCCCGGCCAAACCGGCGCCAATAATGGCGACATCGGCACGAACGGGGAGTTGGCTCACTGACGCACCGGCTGCGGAATCATTTTTGCAATAGAGCGCGCAATGCAATTTCCAAAGTGGGATGGCTGAACTCGAAACCGGCGTCACTCAATGCTGCGGGAATCACACGTTGCCCAGTGAAGAGCAACGCGTTAGCAAGTTCGCCACCAAGCAGAAGTTTTGGCCCGATGGACGGCACCGCAAGCACGGCTGGACGGCGCAACACTTTGCCCATCACAGCAGCAAAATGGGCACTCGTCACGGGTGCGGGCGCTGTGAGATTCACCGCACCTTGCAGATTGGCAGTGAGTAGGTATTCGATTGCAGCAACTTCGTCGTCAATCGAGATCCAACTTTGCCATTGGTTGCCGCGACCGAACTTGCCGCCGAGACCAGCCCGAAACAGCGGTAATTGTTTCGCCAGTGCACCACCTTTGGGTGACAAGACGATTCCTGTGCGCAACAACACCGTGCGCGTGCCGGCACCGATGGCAGCGGCCTCCCACGCTTTGCACACGTCGGCCAGAAACCCGGTTCCTTCGGATGCATTTTCATGCAGTGGCTCGTCACCTCGAGCGCCGTAGATGCCGATGGCCGAACCCGACAAAAACACTGACGGCCGTTTGGCAGCGCCAGCGATGACCGAAGCCAAGAGCTTGGTGCTCTTCACGCGACTGTCGAGAATTTCTCGCTTGTACGAGTTAGACCATCGCTTGTCGCCGATGCCAGCACCCGACAAATGAATGACGGCGTCAGCGCCATCGATAACAGTGGCATCGATCTCGCCGCGGGATGGGTCCCAAGTCGACTCACCTGACTTGGCGGGGCGACGCACCAGTCGCACCACGTCGTGGCCGTGAGCAGTGAGCTGAGGTACGAGAGCCGAGCCAATAAGCCCGCTGGCACCCGAGACGACGATTCGCATGTGGTCAGACTACGCCCGAACCGACTACCGAAAATTACGCAACTGTCGAATTAGGGAATCACGATGGGGATTGATGTCACGACAGTGTTCGGGCGGAAGAGCAATCGGGCCTTGATAGCCAAAGCCGACTGGTTATGTAACCACTGCGAACGCAGGCTGGTGACGAACTCTGGAATCACGACAGTGACGATGTCATCTGACTGCAGGCCGTCGAGCCGTTCAATTTCCGAGAGAACCTTTTCTGTGAGATTGCGGTAGTCATCAACGGTGGTGTCGAGGGCAACGTTGGGGAAACTCTGTGCCCAGACGCGCTGCAATTCAGCCGACTCTTCGTTCGAGCCCACGATGCTGAGAGCCAAGAGGCGATCTGGGTTCAGGCTCTGGGCGTATTTCACCGCTTGTACGACGCCAGCATTAATCGAGCCAACCAGCACCACCACGAAGTGAGTTCGGAAAGGTGGAACGACCTGCTCTGCAACCTTGAGGAACTCTCGAACTCGCATGTAATGACGGTTGATGAATGTGAAAATCAGAATCATTGTTGGAATGACCACAGCTGGAATCCAGGCACCATCGGTGAATTTCACGATTACGACCGCTAGAGCGACTGCAAGAGTGGTGAGCGCACCGATGCCAGTGAAGAATGCCATGAGTGGCCATGATTTTTCGCGCAATCGCACCAAACGGACAAACATTCCGGTCTGGCTGATGGTAAAGCCGGTGAATACCCCGACCGCATAAAGCGGGATGAGGGCATTCACGATGCCGCCGAAGGCAATTACCAATGCTGACGCGGCGACGCCGAGGGCAATGATGCCGTTACTGAAAACGAGACGGTCTCCGCGGTTAGCAAATTGTCGAGGGAGGAAACTATCTTTGGCGATTACGGACGAGAGCCGCGGAAAGTCGGCATAAGCGGTATTCGCAGCGAGAATGAGAATGCCGAATGTTGCAAATTGTGTAATAAAGAAAAAGATATTGCGACCGCCGTAGACCTGCTCGGCTAACTGTGCCAGAACGGTGTCGCGTATTTTCCCCTCGTGATCTTTGAGCGGTTCAAGCTGTTGGGCGAGCAGGCTCAGTCCGAAGAACGAAGTTCCAAGAATGACCGCCATCAGCATGAGCGTCCGTGAAGCATTTTTTGCCTCAGGCTTTTCAAAGGCGGGCACTCCGTCAGCGATGGCCTCAATGCCCGTCAATGCGACGGCGCCCGAAGAGAATGCTTTCAGGAAATAAAATAACGTGAGTGCTTTTTGTCCTTCGAGTAATTCGCGCTCGACTACTCCCGTGTGGGCTATCGGTCCGAGGTCCTGAAAATATACGCGGTACAAACCGACCAGAATTAGCGCACCCAGACTCACGATGTAGAGATACGTAGGAGGGGCAAACAGCGCACCTGACTCGCGTACACCGCGCAGGTTGGCGAACGTGACGAGGAAGATAAAGGCAACGCAGAGCCAGACGCGGTACGGTGCCAAACCGTTGAAGGCCGACACGATGGCGGCAACACCACCGGCAACGGATACTGCAACTGTGAGGATGTAATCCACAAGCATTGAGGCGCCCGATACGAGTGACGGATATTTGCCGAGGTTGTCCTTGGCAACGATGTAACTGCCACCACCCTGCGGGTACGCGTGAATCGTCTGTCGGTAGCTGTTGACCACGATGGCCAGCAGAACAACCACCATGATCGAAATTGGCACGAGATTGTCGAAGGCGGACATACCGATGGCAGCCATAGTCAAAAAGACAATGAGAATCTCTTCGGTTGCATACGCCGTACTCGAGATCGCATCGCTGGCAAAAACTGGAAGTGCAACGCGCTTTTTTAGACGATGATGGGCATCTTCGCTGTTGGCAATGGGCTTGCCGACGAGACGACCCTTCCAGCGGGCGAATCCGGTGCGGTTGTCTTTGGTGGTTGGTGCCATGAGCCGACGCTTTCTCGAACACGCGAGTTGCGAAGTACGATGGTAGTTCGTGCACGTCGTCATCGTTGGTTGTGGGCGTGTGGGCTCTACGTTGGCCCGCGAGCTGTGCGCTCTTGGCAACACCGTGGCAGTGGTAGATCGGCGCTCGGATGCGTTCCTGCGACTTGGTGACGACTTCGCCGGCCAGACCCTCGTTGGCATTGGTTTTGATCCCGACATCTTGATTGCTGCAGGCATCGAGCGCGCTGGCGCCCTTGCGGCAGTCACCAATGGCGACAACTCCAACATCATGATTGCCCGAGTGGCCCGCGAGCGGTTCGGCATTCAAAGCGTCGTTGCGCGTATCTATGACCCGAAGCGATCCGAGATTTACGAACGCCTCGGCATCGCCACCGTGGCCACAGTGAAGTGGACTGCAGAGCGAATTATGCGCCGCATCATGACTGATCGGCCATCCGTGGAGTGGACCGACCCGAGTGCTGAATTGGTGCTTGTCGAGCGCAATGCCGCTGACGCTTGGGTTGGTGAACGAGCCGGAGAACTTGACCGCGGCCCGGCCAAGGTGGTTGGGTTTCGTCGCTTCGGCAAAGCGCTGCTTGCCAGCGACGATGTGATCGTGCAGCAGGGCGACGTGTTGTACATCGCTGTGTTGAGCAACGAAGTCGCTCAACTTGATGCGTTTTTGGCCAAGGGCCCAGGGGAGCGGCGATGAAAGTAATCATCGCCGGGGGTGGCAGCGTCGGGCGCTATACAGCGCGCGAGATGGTGAACGCTGGTCACACCGTGACGATTCTCGACAACGATCGCAAAACGATTCGCGAATATCAGTCGCGGCCTGAATCAACAGGCATTGAATGGCACTTTGGTGACGCTTGTGATTATTTGGTGCTCGACGCGGTCGGGTGCCGTGACGCCGATGTCGTTGCCTCGGTGACTGGCGACGATGAAGACAACTTGGTGATCTCGCTCTTGGCCAAGCAAGAGTTCGGTGTGCCCCGTGTGGTGGCGCGCGCCAATAATCCGAAGAACTATTGGATGTTCAACGAGATGTGGGGTGTCGATGTTTCGGTGTCGACGCCGCACCTCATCACGAGCCTCGTGCAAGAGGCAACCTCAGTCGGCAACTTTGTTCGCCTCATGCAATTGAAAGGCGGCAAAGCCGAGCTCGTTGAGGTGACCCTTGCCGAGTCGTCACCAGCGGTCAATCGCGCGCTGGCAGATTTGGCGCTACCCCGCAGTGCAACAATCGTGGCAATCGTGCGTGCCGAGCGGGTGATGGTGCCCACCAAAGACACCGTGCTACGCGCGGGTGACGAAGTAATGGCGCTCATCACCGAAGACGCTGAGGCTGCAGTCGCCAAACTGTTGGTGGGCTAAAGCAGCAAGCAGCTCCACGCGCTTTACTGGCCGGGGTTCGGAAGCAAGCGGTAGATCGGGTTCAACATCACCCGACGTTTACCTTCCCAGTGGGCAACCCCCGACACGGTGAGCCCGCGATTGTGGCCGATACCCGGAATTCGTTCGCGGCCGCTGAAGATGACGGTAATTTCGCCCGTGCCGTCACTGATTTCTACTTCGACGGCGGGAACGCCGGCTCGTGGCTTGACGCTCATGCGACGAATCTCACCACATACGTCGACACGCCGACGCATCGGCATGTCGGCCAATGTCACCATGTGTAGTTCACCAAACTTTGCGCAAAGGCGTTCGGAAATGAGTTCGTCCTTGGTCTGTGAACCACGGCTGAGGTAGTTGCGAATACCCATAAGAGTTGACTTCAGCGTACGCTCAACGAGGTGAGCACACGAAAACTCATCATCGCCAGCCTGGTTTGTGGGCTGCTGATCCTTGTTGCCGGCAGCGCAAAACTGTTGCAGACCGCCAATGAGCCGCAGGAAGCACCGCGGTTGTACACCATCGGTTCGACGGTGCAGGTTGGTGGCCTTGATGTGACGGTGAGCAGTCTGCAGGTGACTGCCGAGCAAACGTTGGCGGAAATCACCATGGACAACTTCGCTGCTGTGCCAATGGGAAGTTCGCCACTTGATGGCTGGTCGATGTTGGCGAACGGCGAGATCACCACACCGCAGGCATCGTCGCAGTGTGTGTCCAGCATCAGCAGCATCACGTGCGTGCTCGAGTTCGTCGTGGCAGTCGGCACACCGACACTGGTGTTCACGCGCGACGGCGATAAATCTCAGTGGTTGGGCGCCTAAGCCTGCCGAACGGCTACCGTCTATATACGTGTCTGGCGAACAATTTGATCTCGTCGTCGTAGGCGGCGGCCCAGGAGGTTATGCCGCAGCCTTCTACGCGGCCTCAGCCGGCATGAAGGTAGCCCTCGTAGAAAAAGACACGATCGGCGGCACCTGCCTCAACCGCGGTTGTATCCCCGCCAAAGCATTTCTAGAAAGTGCTGCCGTGTTTCGACATGTGGCGCACGCCAAGGATTTCGGTATCGAAGCAACTGCGCCGGCAGTGAACTTTGCTGTGGTGCAAGCCCGCAAACAAACCATCGTCAACAACTTGGTTAAAGGTTTGACCGGTCTGACCAAGAGCAAGAAAGTCACCTATCTGCTGGGCAGTGGCTCGCTCGGGGCAGGCCGCACCGTCACGGTGCGTGCCGCTGATGGCACGACGCGCACGCTCGTTGGCACCAACGTGATTTTGGCACCCGGCTCGGTGCCGCGCACCATCCCAGGTTTTGATGTGGGCGGGCCGATCATGACTTCTGACGAGGTGTTGGCGCTCGACAAAATTCCGGCGCGCATCGCAGTGATTGGTGGGGGTGCAATCGGCTGTGAGTTTGCTTCGTGTCTTTCTGATTTAGGCGCAGCAGTGACCATTCTGGAGGGGCTACCCAAGGTGTTGCCAGGCCTTGATCATGACGTGGCCAATGTGGTGGTCAAGACGTTCAAAAAAAAGAACATCGACATTCGCACCGACGTGAAAATCACCGGCCACACTCCAAACGCTGCAGGTGGCACCACGGTGTCGTTTGGTTCGGGCGACACGTTGGAGGTCGACGCAGTGGTGGTGTCTGTCGGTCGCCAGCCATACACCGATGAACTTGGTCTGAGCGGAACCAAGGTAAAAGTCAGCGAACGCGGCTTTGTTGAAGTTGATGGTTATTGCCAAACTGCTGAGCCAAATGTGTACGCCGTCGGAGACGTGATTGCTACCGCACAACTCGCGCACGTGGCCTATGCCGAAGCGATTGTGGCGGTCAAGCACATGCGCGGCGAAAAGGTGTATCCGGTGATGTATGACCGCGTGCCCTGGGCGATTTATTGCCATCCCGAAGTTGCTTGGGCCGGCCCATCAGAAGAACAAGCGCGGGCAGCAGGCCACGACGTCGTGGTGGCTAAGCATCAATTTCGCTCGAACTCACGGGCGATGATTCTCGGCGAGCCCGACGGTTTGGTCAAAGTCATTGCCAAAAAAGATCGAGACGGGCGTGCTGGCCAAGTGCTCGGCGTGCACATGGTGGGCCCATGGGTCACCGAGCAATTATCCGGCGGGTATCTGGCAGTCAACTGGGAGGCAACGGTCGACGAGATTGCCGAATTCCTCCAGCCACATCCGAGCCTGACGGAGTTGTTCGGCGAAACCGTCATGTCCCTTACGGGTCGAAGCATTAACGCTTAACACAGGAGCATTCACACCATGGCTGACGTCACCCTTCCACAACTCGGCGAAACCGTTACTGAAGGAACCATTACGCGCTGGTTTAAGAATGTGGGTGATGTTGTAAAGGCTGACGAACCACTGTTTGAGGTGTCAACAGACAAAGTAGACACCGAAGTGCCATCACCGATTGCCGGAACGTTGACGGAAATTCGCGTGCCTGCAGGTGACACCGTGCCCGTTGGAACAGTGATTGCTGTCGTGGGGGCTGCGAGTGGTGCGGCTGCGCCCGCGCCAGCTCCGGCACCAGCTCCGGTTCCAGCTCCTGTTGTCGCAGCGCCTGCACCTGCTCCTGCACCAGCGCCAGTTCCTGTTGTCGCAGCGCCCGCTCCTGCTCCAGCTCCTGCACCAGCGCCAGTTCCTGTTGTCGCCGCACCTGCACCTGCACCTGCGCCTGCAGCACGGGCAAGCGTGGCAAGCAACTTGTTGTTGTCGCCAGTGGTGCGTCGCTTGGTCAATGAACATCAGATCGATGTGCAGGCCTTGGCGGGCACGGGCCCGGGTGGACGCATCACGCGCGAAGACGTGCTCGACTACATCGACGCGCACGCATTGACGCGCAACGCTCCTGCACCAGTCGCAGCACCTGCACCCGTTGCGGCGCCTGCTCCTGCACCGGCACCAGCGCCAGCACCTGCACCAGTTGCAGCACCAGCACCAGTCGCAGCTCCTGCTCCTGCACCAGCACGCGTGGTGGTCGGGGCCCGTGACGAAGTCATTGCGTTGTCAAAAATTCGCCGACTGACTGGCAACCACATGGTGGCCAGCAAGAGCACCGCGCCACACGCATTCAGCGTCGTCGAAGTTGACTACGCCAACGTTGACGTGGCCCGTAACGCCGTTAAAGACTCATTTAAATCTGCCGAAGGTTTTTCGCTTACGTATTTGCCATTTATCAGCCGCGCAATCATCGACGCCATCGCCGATTACCCACATATGAATGCGAGCATCGACGGCGACACGTTGGTGGTGCACAAGTACATCGATCTCGGTGTGGCGGTGGACCTCGACTATCAGGGGTTGTTGGTGCCGGTGGTGCGTGGCGCCGAGGGTAAGCGACTGCGAGCAATTGCCCGCGAAATTTATGACCTCGCAACACGAGCGCGCAATCGCAAGTTGTCGCCAGACGAAATCTCCGGCGGCACGTTCACGATTTCCAACAATGGTTCGGCCGGCTCGGTCTTGACCATGGCAATCATCAACCAACCACAGGTGGCAATCATGAGCACCGATGCCATCGTGCGCAAGCCGGTGGCGTTGCGATTGCCAGATGGATCAGAGAGCATCGCCATTCATCCAGTTGGCAACTTGGCCATGAGTTGGGATCACCGTGCCTTTGACGGCGCATACGCGGCAAATTTCTTGGCGAAAGTCAAACTCAATCTTGAAACCCAGGATTGGTTAGCGGAGCTCTAACATGCGCGCACGTTGGCTCGGGCGGGTCAACTATCGAGACGCCCTTGCGTTGCAAGAGGGATTGTTCGCCCATTCAACAGACGACTATTTGTTGATGCTCGAACATCATCACGTGTTTACCTATGGGGCATCGGCTGATCTCGTGACAAATTTGAAGTGCGACCCCGCCGAAGTCGGCGCCGATTTGGTGCGTGTCAATCGCGGGGGTGACATCACCTACCACGGGCCCGGACAATTAGTGGTGTATCCGATTCGCTCGTTGCCGGGCAAGCATGGTGACGCCTCGCCCGCAGATATCACGGCCTATGTGTGCAGCGTCGAGCAGTTGGTGATCGATTCGCTGGGCGAATTGGGTGTGGCTGCTGGTCGTCAAACCGGTTACCCGGGTGTTTGGATTGAACCCGGCACGCCACGGGCCCGCAAAATTTGCGCCATCGGGGTGCGTGTGGCGCGCGGGGCCACCGCTCGGCGAACGATGCACGGCTTTGCTCTGAATGTTGAACCCGACCTGCGCTACATGCGCGAACACATCGTGCCGTGTGGCATTGGCGAATGGCCAGTCACATCGCTACGCGAAGAGGGCTCGACAGCAACCCTGCGCGAAGTTGCTGATGTGGTGGCCCGGTTGGCCAGCGAACGCTGGGGCACGACCGACCGAGCGGATGTGGCTTGGGAGTACGAACCAGATTTTGTTGGGTTGCAGATTCATGAGCGCAAACCCGAGTGGCTACGCCCGCACGTGTCGCATGGTGCAGAAGTGTTGGCAACCAAAAAGATTCTGCGCGAAGCACATCTGGTAACCGTTTGCGAAGAAGCAGGTTGCCCAAATTTGTCAGAGTGTTGGCGCGATGGCACCGCAACATTCATGGTGTTGGGCGAACGCTGCACGCGTGCCTGCGGGTTCTGTTTGGTCGACACCCGCAAACCTGATCTTCCCGATGTCGACGAGCCACTGCGTGTTGCTTCGGCCGTGGCACAAATGCGTCTGCAACATGCAGTGCTCACCATGGTGGCGCGCGACGATCTACCCGATGGTGGTTTCGGCCACGTGGCGGAGTGCATCAACCAGATTCGCCACCACAACCCGGGCACCACCATCGAAACGTTGGTGTCAGATGCCAAAGGTGATACCGCATCGCTGCAGTTGCTATTTGACGCCCGCCCCGATGTGTTCAACCACAACATCGAAACAGTGGCCCGACTGCAGCGAACCGTGCGGCCGTCGGCGGGTTATGCACGCAGCCTGTCGGTGTTGGCTCGTGCGCGTCGCGCTGGGCTGGTAACGAAGTCGGGGTTCATGCTTGGGCTGGGTGAGCAGACTCACGAAGTGGAGTCATTGCTTGCTGACTTAGCCTGCGTGGGCGTGAGCATCGTCACCATCGGTCAGTATTTGCGACCGACCAATGACCATTTGCCGGTTGTGCGCTGGGCTAGCCCCGACGAGTTTGCGCACTACAAGACATTCGGAGAATCGTTGGGCATTACGCATGTGGAATCCAGCCCGTTGACACGTTCGAGTTATCACGCCAAGCAAGCAGCCGCTGACGCTGGCGTTGTCGCTGTGGTGGCACCCGTTGCTGTTTCGGTTGCGATGCCCGTACTGGTGCGCCGATGAATCATCGCAACATCACCACTGCGGGCCCCGCGATGTATGCCGAGCGCTTGGCACGGGTGCGTGCCGAGATGCGCAGCCAGAGCGTTGACGCACTGGTGGTGTCGGTGGGCTTTGATCTGCCCTTTCTTGTTGGCTATCACGCCATGCCGCTCGAGCGTTTGACGGCCTTGGTTGTTACGCACGAGCGTGCCACGCTCGTGGTGCCACGTCTTGAAGCACCGCGCGTTGAGCATCATGCAACAGTGTTTGACCTGGTGGCGTGGAACGAAACCGACGACCCGATTGCCATTACGGCGGGTTTGATTGGCACAGCCCAAAATGTGGCTATCGGCGACCAGATGTGGGCCCGATTCTTGGTCGAGTTACTCAAGCATCTTGGGGGTCGACAGTTCGTGCGATCAGTCGACGTGGTTGGTCCGCTGCGAATTCAAAAAGACGCCGCCGAGATCGAAGCACTCGTGGCGGCTGGTGCTGCTGCTGATCGAGTGGCAGCCCAGTTGCAAAGTGGGGCGATACCACTCGTCGGGCGAACCGAAGCGCAGGTGTCGGCTGATATTTCGGCACGACTCCTTGCTGAAGGCCATGATGTGGTCAACTTCGCCATCGTTGCGTCTGGCGAGAACGCAGCAAGCCCACACCACCATGCGGGTGCGCGGATGATTCGCCACGGCGACATCGTGCTGTGCGATTTTGGCGGCACGATGAACGGCTATTGCAGCGACATCACGCGGTGCGTGCACATTGGTGAGCCGCCGCCAGATGTCGCACGTGCGTGGAGCGATCTGCAACGAGCCCAAGAAGCGGGCGTGATGGCTGGCCAAGTGGGTGCCACCTGCGAATCGGTGGACACCGCGTCGCGCCAAGTGCTCACCGACGCAGGGTGGGGCGAGTTTTTTATTCATCGCACAGGTCATGGCATCGGCATGGAGGCTCATGAGGAGCCCTACATGGTGAGCGGTAATCATCTGCCGATTGCACCAGGGCATGCATTCAGCGTTGAGCCCGGCATATACGTGGCGGGCAAATGGGGCATGCGACTAGAAGACATCGTGGTAGCTACTGCCAATGGCCCGTTGCGAATGAACTCCACCCCGCGTGAGTTGGTTATTTTGTGAAACTCGACGCTGCAACGGTGATGTTGCAGTGGGCGAGCGGTGGGATGTTGTTCTTGTGGTTCACCTTTCGCTCGGGTGAAATTTCGGTTGGTTACGCCAAGTTGCTGCGTGGCGTATACGCCACCATCGCTTTGGGCGGGGCTGCACTTGGTTTTGCCTTAGATCGAATCATCATCCGTGAAGTGGCGGCGCTCGTGCTTGTTTCGTTGGCAATTGTTGGCTTTGCGCGACGCGACACCGTGCTTGATCGTTTGGCTACGGTTGCCGGGTTTGTGGGTGTTGGTGTCGCTGCTTTGTCTGTTGACAATCCATCTGATGCGTTGTGGCTCGTGCGATTGATTGTGGGTGCAGTGTTTCTTGG
>JBBANT010000002.1:28372-52766 GCA_040401815.1 Ilumatobacteraceae bacterium
GGGCCTTGTGCGTTGAAAGCAACATCAGGGTTGCTGGCGGTGATGATGACGTCGACTTCGCCAAGAATTTCGGCCATGCGGCGGTTGAGTTCAATGCGACGAGTTTCGAACTTGCCACGTGCTTCGGTGCCGTACAAATCTTGTGTGTGTTGCAGGCCGTAACGCATTTCTGGGGTGAGCATGTCGGCGCAAGCGGGCCAATGATCGCGCAACTCAAACGCGAGTGCTGCCATTCCAGTTATTGACCAAGCGGCACCCAATCGCGGCAGCGCGGTGTTGACACCGTCGACACGTTGCATGCCAGTGATGCGGATGAGGTGTTCGCCGGCTTCTTCGAGCACGGCCCACATGGCAGGCGAAACAACTGCTGAGCCCCAATCGGCAACGATGATTGCCCGCAACCCACGCGTCGGCACGCTGCCCAGACCTGCTTCCCAGCCGTCGACGCGCGGCAGGCTGAGCGGGTCGTGGTCTTCGTGGCCGTTGCACACATCAAACCAGCGGGCTGTGTCACGCACGCTGCGCGTCAAGCATCCCGTGGTGGTGGTGAGGTTGCCGTTCGAGGCGCCAGGCCCGCGCGGAATTCGACCATACGTTGCCTTCAAGCCAACTAGCCCAGTGAAGCCAGCGGGAATGCGAATCGAGCCACCACCGTCACCACCAGTCGCGATGGAAACCAAACCGCCGGCCACGGCAGCAGCGCTTCCTCCCGACGAGCCACCTGGGGTGCGGCCGTGTTGCCATGGGTTGTGTGTGGCACCGTGCAACAACGTGCGCGTGAGATTCACACCGCCAAACTCACTCGAAGTGGTTTGACCAACGAACACACCACCAGCAGCGCGTGCGCGCAACAACATGGTGTCGGTCGAGTCTGCGATGCGATCTTTGAATACCAAACTGGCGTCAGTGTCGGGCCAACCAAGGTTGCGTTCCAACTCTTTTACGCCGATCGGTACGCCGCCGAAGGGCAGTGACACATCGGCTGTGCGTGCGGCATCCAACGCACGTTCGCGATCAAGAAAACAAAACGCGTTGAGGTCGCTGGCATCTATTGCGTCGTACGTCGCTTGGAGCTCTTCAACGGGGGAGCGTTCACCACGACGAAATGCTTCGACGAGTGAAACCGTGTCGCCCAGCCAAGGAGTATCACCCACGCCCCAATCGTATGACGCTCGCGTCGTTAGCCTGTCATCGATGGACTCCCGCGCATTTCTTGGGCTTGTGCAGCAGTCAGAGACCACATTTTCGCTTTCCGTCGTGCCGCAACTCACCACCAGTGGTGGCTTTTTGTTTGGTGGGGCCGGTCTTGGCGCCGGAATCGCTGCTCTCGAGACGGTGTCGCAACGACGATGCACGTGGGCCACGGCGCAGTATTTGTCGTATGCCAAACGTGATGAGCACGTGCAGATTGATGTGACTGTGGCCGTGTCGGGTAGCAGTGTCACTCAGGCGCGAGCGGTGTGTCGAGTAGATGATCGCGAAGTGCTCACGGTCAACGCTGCCCTCGGTGATCGCGATTTTGCTGCGTCAGGCCAGTTCGTCACGATGCCCACGGTGGTTTCGCCAAGCGAGTCTCGACCGCGCACCCTGCGTGCAGCCCATGCGAACTCGATCATGGAAGCCCTTGATATGCGTATTGCCAAAGGCCGAGATCTTGATGAACTCGATGGCACACCCGGGGACGGCCAGACCATCATGTGGGTGCGTATCAAGTCGCTCGTCGACGGAATTGATGCTGCAGCACTCGGAATTCTTGGTGACTTTGTGCCGATGGCCGCTGGCCAAGCGTTGGGGCTGCGCGCGGGTGGCAACAGCCTCGACAACACCATTCGGTTTGCCCATTTGGTGCCAACCGACTGGGTATTGCTCGACATCCAGATCGAGTCGGTGCAGCGCGGTTTTGCCCATGGCACCATCCAGATGTTCGCCGAAGACGGCACATTGCTGGCTACCGCCAGTCAGAGTTGCATCGCTCGAAAGTGGAAGAATTAACCCGTGCAGCGTCGCAACGGCATGACCGTGCCACTACCCGGTCATTTACACACTCACGAAAAACAGTTACGACAGTTGTCGGATCTCGGCTACAGCGACATTTGGTCTGCCGAAGCAGATGGCGCCGATGCATTTACCCCGCTGGCGATGGCGGCGGCGTGGGAGCCACGGTTGCGACTCGGCACGGCAATCGTGCCGGCGTACACGCGCAGCCCGGCGTTGTTTGCCCAAAGTGTGGCTTCGTTGGCTGATGCTGCACCTGGTCGCTTTGCGATCGGTGTCGGCTCGTCGAGCAACGTGATTGTCGAGCGCTGGAATGGTGTGCCATTTGTTGACCCGTACAAAAAAGTGCGGGATGTGGTGCGCTTCTTGCGTGATTCGCTCACGGGTGAAAAAGTCACCAAACAATACGACACCTTTAAAGTCGATGGTTTTCGTCTGGGTGTGCGACCCGAAGTGCAGCCACCGATTCTGGTCGCGGCACTTCGCGAGGGAATGCTGCGGCTTGCGGGTCGCGAAGCCGATGGTGCCATCATCAACTGGTTGTCACCAGACGACGTGCGCACGGTAACCAAGGTGGTGCACGACGCAGCGCGCACCGCAGGCGCCGACCCCGCAACCAAAGAGATTGTTGCGCGCATATTTGTGTGTCCGAGTGAAAATGCCGACGTAGTGCGGGCTGGTGCGCGGTTTGCCATCGCGGCGTATCTCAACGTGCCGGTGTACGCCGAGTTTCATCGTTGGCTGGGCCGCGGCGAGGCACTTGCCGGGATGTGGGACGCCTGGAAAGGCGGCGATCGCAAGGCGGCATTGGCTGCCATCCCAGATTCGGTAGTTGACGACTTGGTGGTGCATGGCTCGCCAGCCGAATGCCGCGCGAAGATTGACCGCTATTTCGCCAACGGTGTCAACACGTCGTCGCTGGCAATTTTGGCTTTTGATCCCGAAGTGAGTTTTTGGTCGGCTGTTGAATCACTCGCGCCGTCGGCCACGTGACTGTAACTGCTGTAGACCCCGACGCCGCCGCAACCTCCAAAGGCGAGGCCGAAGAGCAAGCGCGTGCGCAACGCAACTTGGGGTGGCAGCTGTTGTGGCAGGTGCTGATGAATCAGCGGCGGGCATTGGTGCTGGGCGTCGCAATCGGTATTACGTGGACAGCAGCCAAAGTTGCTGTGCCGCAACTTACGAAAGCAGCAATCAATCAAGGCATTGAACGCAACGGTGCACTGCTGTCGTGGTCGTTGTTTATTGCTGCTGCTGGCCTAGCCACTGGTTTGTTGACCGCTGGTCGGCGTTATCTGGCATTTCGTGAAAGTCGATGGACCGAAACGTTGTTGCGGGAGCGCATGTTTGCCCATATTCAGCGGCTTCACGTGGGTTACCACGATCGCGCCCAGACCGGACAACTGATGAGTCGAGCATCAAGCGACTTGCAGCAGGTGCAGCAGTTCGTGGTGATGATTCCAATCACCCTCAGCAATGTGAGCCAACTGTTTGCGGTGACCTTGATTTTGGCATTCACCGACTGGCGTCTGGCAATCGTTGCTTTGGCTCCACTGCCATTCATCAATGTGGCATCGCGAAGGTTTTCGAACCGCATTCATCCGGCTGTGCTGGCCGTGCAAAACAAACAGGCCCAGTTGGCCAGCGTGGTTGAAGAAAGCGTCTCTGGTGTGCGCGTAGTAAAAGGTCTGGGCACGGAAAGTGTGCAGTTCAACAAGTTGCGCAAAGAAGCAGATGGAATTCGCGAAGTGTCACTCAACGCAGCCAGTATTCGCAGTCGCTTTTTGCCGGCCATCGATTTGTTGCCGTCTCTTGGCCTGATTGCTGTGCTCGGTTACGGCGGCCATCGAGTGGTGAATGGTGACTTGAGCATCGGTGATCTCGTGGCCTTCAACGTGTATCTCACCATGCTGGTTTGGCCGCTGCGCAACATTGGGATGATGGTGGCGCTTGGTCAGCGTGCTGCCGCCGCTCTCGTGCGCGTACAAGAGGTGCTCTCTACCGAGCCAGCCGTACAAAGCCCCGAACGGTCACACGCACTCCCATCTCGCGAGACGGCAACTGCCGTGGGTGCTGTGTCGTTTGACGACGTCTCATTTGGATACGGCGAAGACCATCTGATCTTGCGTAATTTTTCGTTGACCATCGCCCCTGGTGAATCGGTGGCCCTGGTCGGTGCCACTGGGGCGGGCAAGAGCACCGTCGTGCGATTGTTGCTGCGTTTTTATGATGTGGTCAACGGACGCATCACCCTCGACGGCATCGATCTGCGGCGGTTGGATGTTCATGAGTTACGGCGCAATGTGGGAGTCGTGTTTGAAGACACATTTTTGTTCAACGACACGGTGCGCAACAACATCGCTTTTGCCAAACCAGATGCCGATCAGGCAACCGTCGAGCGCGCAGCACGATTGGCTGGCGCACACGAGTTCATCCTGCAGCTGCCGAACGGATACAACACACCGATTGGCGAGCGCGGCTTTTCGCTGAGTGGTGGTCAGCGTCAGCGTGTGGCCATTGCTCGCGCCATCGTCGCCGACCCACGGGTACTCGTGTTGGACGACGCCACAAGTGCAGTCGACCCGAGCAAAGAACACGAAATTCGCGATGCCATGCAAACAGTGATGAAGGGTCGCACAACGATTGTTATTGCTCATCGACCTGGCACCATTGCGCTGGCTGATCGCATCGTATTTATTGACGACGGTGCGGTTGCCGCAGTGGGCCAGCACCGCGAACTGCTTGAAACCAGTCAGCGGTACCGCGAAGTATTGGCGTCATTCGTAGACGAAAGCTCAGTGGTCGACTAGATGTTTCAAATGGGTGGGGGTGTCGCCCCTGAAGATCAGTTGGATAAGTCCGAGACACGGCGGGTCATGTTGCGCGTCATGCGAATGGCGGCACCGTTCAAGCGCACTGCGTATGCAGCAGTGGGTTGTGTAGTGGTCACCACCAGTGCCACGTTGGCAGCACCTATTTTGGTGCGCCATGGTATTGACGCCGGCATTCGGGCTCGTGATTTGTTCGAACTCAATCTTTCAGTTGGGTTGTACCTCGTAATTACTGCTCTGGCGTATGTCTTTGGCCGCATGCAGTACGTGTTTCTCAATCGCACGGGCGAGTCGTTTCTGCGCGAGCTGCGGCTCAAAGTGTTTGCCGCAATGCAGAGCCAGTCGTTGGCGTATTACGACCGCAACAAAGCCGGAGTGCTCGTGGCCCGCATGACGGCCGACATTGAAACCATGGGGGAGTTGATTCAGTGGGGGCTGCTGCAGTTTTTGGCGAGCGGTTTCTTGGTTGTGTTGGCACTTGCTGTGTTGTTCGTCTTGTCGTGGGAACTGGCTTTGGTCGTGCTCATCGTGTTTCCGGTCATCGTGATTGCGTCGGTGAAGTTTCAACGCGATTCAAACACGGCGTATCTCACGGTGCGCGAGCGAGTCGGGCAAAACCTCGGCACATTGCAAGAGGGCATTGCGGCCGTGCGTGTGATTCAGGCTTATGCCCAAGAAGATCACCAGATCAAGCGTTTTGAGGAGTCCAATCGTTCGCTATTTGACAGCCATGTGCGCAGTATTCGTATCAGCACCTGGTACTTCGGTCTGGTCGAGCTTTCGGGTGTAGTCGCCACTGCTCTCGTGGTGGGTATCGGGGGTTGGTTGGTGCATCGTGACACGGTCTCGCTAGGTACCGTCGTCGCATTCATTTTGTTGTTGTCCAGTTTGTTTGACCCGGTGCAACAGCTGTCGCAGTTGTACAACGGCGTGCAGTCAGCGGCCGCTGCACTGCATAAGTTGTTCGCAATTCTTGACGCCACTCCCGAGGTTGACGAAGCGATGGATGCTGTTGTGTTGCCGAATCGTGGTGACATCGTGGTCAACGCGGTGGGCTTCACCTACGCCAGCGGCACCACGCCTGCGCTGCAAGACATTGATTTCACAGTGCGTGATGGCGAACGAATTGCACTCGTCGGGCCAACTGGTGCAGGCAAGAGCACTTTGGCCAAACTGATGTCGCGTTTATACGACCCAACAACGGGGTTCGTGACTTACGGCGGCGTTGATTTGCGCCGGGGCACGCACGCAAGCTTGCGCGAGCGCATCGTGGTGGTGCCGCAAG
Source organism: Ilumatobacteraceae bacterium (assembly GCA_040401815.1). Classification (GTDB taxonomy): domain Bacteria; phylum Actinomycetota; class Acidimicrobiia; order Acidimicrobiales; family Ilumatobacteraceae; genus F1-60-MAGs027. The sequence goes on from JBBANT010000002.1 coordinate 34,484, forward strand.
AAGGGTTTTTGTTTAACGGAACGATTCGCGAGAACGTTCGATTGGCGCGTATCACCGCCTCGGATGCCGAAGTCGAAGCCGCCCTCGAGCGGCTCGGCGTGCTGGCCCATTTTGAACGACTACCCGAAGGGCTTGACACCGAGGTGCGTGAACGGGGCACGCGCCTGTCGGCTGGCGAGCGACAACTCGTGGCGCTCGGTCGCGCCGCGCTCATCGACCCGGCCGTGTTGGTGCTTGACGAAGCAACATCGAATCTCGACCCGGGCACCGAAGCCGAGGTCGAAGCCGCACTCGAGCGACTCATGCAGGGGCGTACCACCATCGTGGTGGCGCATCGTTTGTCCACCGTGCAGCGCGCCGATCGAATCGTCGTAGTTGATCAGGCGCGCATTGCCGAAGTGGGCACGCACAACGAACTAGTCGTACTCGGTGGAAAATACGCAGCACTGGCCCGAGCGTGGGAGAAGTCGCACTCAGTCTGAGTCAGCGGGCAACGAAATATTTGGCGCGCGGGTGGTGACAAATGATTGCTGAGGTGGTTTGCTCGGGTTGATATTGCCAACCTGTTTCTTCATTCACCACGATGCCGATTCGCCCAGCTTCGAGGAGTTCGGCCACTTTTGCGTTGTCTTCGAGGTCTGGGCAGGCGGGATAACCCCACGAGTAACGCCCGCCGCGATACTGCTGGCGGAACAAGCCGTGTAGGTTCGGGCCGTCTTCGTCGACGAAGCCCCACTCACTGCGAATGCGATGATGCCAGTACTCGGCAAGCGCTTCAGCCATTTCTACACCGATGCCGTGCATGTTGAGATATTTTTGGTATTCGTTTTTGGCAAACAATTCAGCAGCGGCCTCGCTCACCTTGGCCCCCATGGTCACGATGTGAAACGAGGCGTAGTCAACTTCGCCGCTTTCAATCGGGCGAAAGAAGTCGGCGATGCACAGATACGGGGCTTCGTCTTGGCGTGGATACGAAAAGCGCATCCGTTCGGTGGTGCGTGACTCGTCGGTCCAGATCACGACGTCGTTGCCGTCACCATTGGCGGGGAAGTAGCCGTACACGAGTTGAGGCACCAAAATGCCAGACGCCTTGGCTTGTGCCAGCTGCTCGCGCAACTCTGGTCGAATGCGTGTCTTAAAGTCTTCGTCGTTTTCGCCCTCGAGTGGTCGGTATTGCCACTGGTTGCGGAACAAGGCCGTTTCGTTTATGTACTCAGCGATCTCGTCGAGGCTGATGCCTTTCATCACGCGCGAGCCGATGAATGGCGGCGTGAACACGTGGTTATCGACGGCTGCCTCAGGTGAGCGCCGCGGCACATTGGTCGGTGTCTCTTTCGGGGCCCGACGCTCAGCCAACGAACGACCGGTGGGAATGCGCCCGAAGTCGGGGTCATCCGTGCCGCTGTGCTTCATATCCATCAACTTGTCGAGAGTGTGCAGGCCCTCGAACGCGTCGCGACCGTAGAACACTCGACCCTGGTACACCTCGCGCAGGTCACGCTCGACGTAGCTGCGGGTGAGTGCTGCGCCACCGAGGATCACTGGAATTCGCGCCAGGCCCTGGGTGTTGAGTTCTTCGAGATTGTCGCGCATAATCAGCGTGCTTTTCACGAGCAGACCACTCATGCCGAGGGCATCGGCGTCGACTTCTTGCACCTTGGCAATCATTTCGCTGATGGAAATCTTGATGCCGATGTTGTGCACCTCGTAGCCATTGTTGGTGCAAATGATGTCGACCAGGTTTTTGCCAATGTCGTGCACGTCACCTTTTACCGTGGCTAGCACCAACTTGCCTTTGCTGGATGAGCCAGCGACTTTATCCATGTGCGGCTCGAGATGGCTGACGGCCATCTTCATCGTCTCGGCACTTTGCAGCACGAATGGCAACTGCATCTGACCCGAGCCGAAAAGTTCGCCAACTTCGCGCATGCCATCGAGCAACACGTCGTTGACAATTTCGAGGGCTTTGATGCCCTCGCCGAGCGCCTCGTCGAGTTCGGCGGTGAGGCCGTCGCGTTCTCCATCGATAATGCGTTGCCGCAGGCGGTCGCGCACCGGCCAACCACTGCGGTCGGGCTTTTCTTGCTTGGCTGATTGCACGCCTTCGAAAGCAGTAAGCAACAGTTGCAGTGGGTTATAGGTGTCGGTGGTCTTGTCGAAGATGATGTCGTTACACAACGTGACATGCTCGGGCTTAATGCGCGCCAAGGGCTGAATCTTGCTGGCATGCACGATGGCAGCATCAAGGCCCGCTTTGACACAGGCATCAAGAAACACACTGTTCAACACTTGGCGGGCGGCCGGGTTGATGCCGAAGCTCACGTTGGAAAGGCCCATCACCGTGAGTGCACCAGGGATTTCTTGTTTGATGCGGCGAATCGCCTCGATACTTTCGATGCCGTCGCGACGCAAATCGGCGCCACCCGTGGTGAGCGGGAACGTGAGCGGGTCGAAAATCAAATCGGTAGCCGACAACCCATAACGCTCGGTCGCGATCTTGTGCAGGCGATGGGCGATCTCCATCTTCCACTCCACATCACGGGCTTGGCCACGTTCGTCGATCAACAAACAAATAACAGCAGCGCCATAGTCGCGGGCAAGCGAAAAGATGCGATCCATGCGTCGACCGGGTTCTTCGCCGTCTTCGAGGTTGGCGCTGTTCAAGATGCAACGACCACCCACCAACTGCAACGCTGCTTCCAGCACCTGTGGTTCGGTGGAGTCCAACACGAGGGGCACGCTGGCTTGGCTGGCGAAGCGACCAGCAATTTCGGCCATGTCGGCGACACCATCACGGCCGACATAGTCGACACAAACGTCCAACACGTGAGCACCTTCGCGAATCTGTTCGGTGGCCATCTTGGTGCAGGTATCCCAATCGGCGGCCAACATTGCATCGCGGAATGCGCGCGAGCCGTTGGCGTTGGTACGTTCGCCGATGTACAGCACGCTGTTGTCTTGTTTCAGCATGACGGGCGAGTACAGCGAAGTAACGCTTGGTTCTTGTTGCGGCGTGCGACGCAGTGGGGTGATGTTGCGTACGGCTTCGACCACTTGGCGCAGGTGTTCGGGTGTGGTGCCACAGCAGCCACCCACCACGTTGATGCCAAGTTCCTGCACGTGGTGTCGATGAAACTCAGCTAGTTGTGCTGGCGTGAGGTCGTAGTGCGTGCGGCCGTCGACCACACTCGGCAAACCAGCATTGGGCAACACACTGATCGGAATCGGACAATGTTGCGAGAGATGACGCAGATGCTCTTGCATTTCGGCGGGGCCAGTGGCGCAGTTGATGCCGATAACAGCCGGCTTCATCGCCAAAAGCGCGCTGAGGGCCGCGCCGATTTCGGTGCCCACCAACATGCGTCCGGTCGTTTCCATCGTGACTTGCACCTGAATGGGCACCTCACGGCCCATTGCCTTCATGGCCCGCCGGCCACCCTGCATTGCTGACTTGATCTGCAGCAGATCCATGCAGGTTTCGATCAGTAGTAAATCGACACCACCTTCGATGAGTGCGCGCGCATGTTCTTCGTAGGTGTCACGCAACTCGTTGAACGAAATATGCCCGAGGCTCGGCAATTTGGTGCCTGGCCCGACACTGCCGGCTACAAAACGCGAGCGGCCGTCAGACTCGTACGAGTTGGCCACTTCGCGGGCAATGCGTGCTGCGGCAAGCGTGACTTCGTAGGCGCGGTCAGCGATGCCGTACTCCGTAAGCACCGTTGAGAATGAACCAAAAGTGGCGGTCTCGAGTGCGTCGACTCCGACCTTGAGGAAATCTTCGTGCATCTGAGCGATGAGGTCGGGTCGGGTGATTGCCAGCAGTTCGTTGCAGCCTTCGAGGTGCTCGCCACCAAAGTCGTCGGCAGACAGGTTTTGGTCCTGTACGTAGGTGCCGAATGCCCCGTCAAAAACGACCACCCGTTCGTTGACTGCCGCAAGATAATCCGACTTTCGGTTGGCTGGCATCGTGCTCCTCAGGCTAAGACAAGTAGCGTTCACTTGTCATGGCACGCGAAAAGGTTTATACCCGAGTTGGCGACGATGGAACCACGGGGCTTTTCTATGGGGGCCGTGTGGCAAAAGACTCGGCCTTGCCGCGGGCTTACGGTGCAGTCGATGAAGCGCAAGCAGTAATCGGCGTGGTGCGCGCCGAGCTTGGCCGCGAAAACGAACTCAATGATGTGCTCGTGCACATCATGCGCGACATGTGGGTGTTGATGGCCGAGTTGGCAACCTTGCCAGAAAATCGCCACAAATTGACCGACGGTAAGTCGCGGGTCACCGACGCCATGGTGAGCCATCTTGAAAACATGATCGACGCACTCGATGAAAAGTTCACTCCACCGTCTGAGTTCGTAGTGCCTGGTCAAAACAAGATTGCTGCGCTACTTGATGTGGCACGCACCGTGGTGCGCCGCGCTGAGCGCCATGCCATCGCCGCAGCGCCCGCCCCGTCGCATGCTGGGCCGTATCTCAACCGCTTGAGCGACTTACTCTGGACTCTCGCCCGTTGGCAAGAGGGTGAGTCGCTGCCGGTGCGCAGCGTGACCGACTAGCTCGTTGTTGAAAGTCGTACTCGACTAACCCGGCCCTGGAAGCCGGCAATTAGGCTGTTGTGATGAAACACTCACAGTTGGTTGTCAGCGTCGCGCGCGAAGTTCCCAAGACAGAAGTGATTGGGGTGCCTGTCACGTCAGACAAAGCGGTGCCCGCTGAGCTCGGTTTGTCGCGCCCGCAACTGGTGGCCGCAGGTTTCGAGGGAAAAATTGGCCAGACGCTCGTCGTGCCATCGAGCGGTAAGACCGTGTTCATTGCCGTGGGCGTAGGGGTTGCTAACTCGGCCAAAGCTCACGATTTGCGCAATGCTGCAGCCGCCTTGGCACGAGCGGCGAGCAAGCACGCATCGTTGTCGACGACGTTGGCCGGCATCGGGCGGGGCGACCGTGCCGAGATTGCCCAGGCAGTTACCGAGGGCGTGATGTTGGCAGCTCATCGTTATGGTGCGCTCAAGTCGGATAAGTCGTTCGGGTCAAAGTTGAAGTCCGTCGTGCTCGTGGTTGATGCCAAGTCGCTTGGTGCTGCCGCCAATGGTTCGCGACGTGGAGCTGTTGTTGGCGAAGCAGTGTGCATGGCGCGTGATTTTGCCAACATGCCACCGGCGCATTTGACGGCCAAGATGTTTGCCGATCGTGCGCAACAAATCGCATCCGAATCCGGGCTACGGGTTGAGGTGTATGACAAAGACAAGTTGCTCGCCATGGGTTGCGGCGGCATCATCGGGGTGAACCGGGGCAGTGTGAACCCACCGCGCATGGTGAAGTTGGTGTATCGCCCGGGCAAGGCTGGCGCAAAAACAAAAGCCGGCGGTAAAACCAAAAAGTCGTCGGCACCACACCTGATCATGGTGGGCAAAGGTGTGATGTACGACTCGGGTGGCATCAGTTTGAAGCCAAGCAACCCGAGCCACGCAATGATGAAGGCCGACATGAGCGGCGCTGCTGCGGTGCTTGCTGCAATGAGCACGTTGAAGGCCCTCGGTTGCAAAAATCAGGTGACCGCCTACCTCATGTGCACTGACAATTTGCCGTCAGGGAGCGCCATGGCGATGGGTGATGTGCTCACGATGCGTAACAAAAAAACCGTCGAGATTCATAACACCGATGCCGAGGGCCGTTTGATTTTGGCCGATGGTCTGTCGTTGGCTGCCGAACAAGAGCCAGATGCAATCGTCGACATTGCCACCCTGACGGGTTCGTGCGCAGCAGCACTTGGGCCAAAGATGTCGGGTGTGATGGGCAACAACGCTGGCTTCATCGAACAGGTCATGGCCGCCAGCAAAGCCACGGATGAAGACGCATGGGAACTGCCGCTTGAGCGTTCGTATCGTCGAATGCTTGACTCGTACATCGCCGACATGAAGAACGTCGGTGGTGGCGAAGCAGGCGCGATTACTGCGGCACTGTTCTTGGACGAATTCACCGACGGCCACCCGTGGGCACACCTTGATATCGCTGGCCCAATGTGGGCAGATAGCGATGCCGGTTGGCTGCAGCGCGGTGCTACCGCCTATGGCACGCGATTGCTGGTGAACTTGGCTGAAAACTTCCGCCGCCGCTAGACGCTTACGCCGCCAAAGCGCGAGTACTCAACCAAGCGGGGTGCGCATCGCGTAGATGTGGTGGCATCCGTTGCAGATGTCGTTGCGATACCTCGGGCAGGATGCGTCGCACGGCGAGCGAATCGCCGAGCGTGTGAGCGACACCAAACATCTGTAGCCGTGACACGGCACGGCCAAAGATGGTGCCCGTTTCATCGCGTGCTGCGATGCCGAGTGCTCGCGCAGTGACTTGGGCGTCGAGCACATAGCCAGTGGGGTAGTCGTCAAAGCCGAAGTCGATGCGTCGCACAAGCCACGTGGCCGATGGCCCAAGCACGGGGAGCCAGAACCACTCGACATAGTCGGAGCGCACGCCAAACCCGCGTGATTCGACAATCGGGTCGCGCCACGGAATGACAGTGAGATGGATACGGGGAGTAGCTGTGCTGCTGATGTCGCTGTGTTTCATACCTAGGTGTGTGCCCGGCAGCAGAAAAATGGCACACTGATTAGGCAGATGTCTCTTGACGACACCAACTCCGTGGCTCGGGTAGAAGTCGTGCTGGCTGCCGCACAGCGCATCACCGTGTTGACTGGGGCAGGAATTTCGACCGCATCCGGAATCCCAGATTTTCGCGGCCCGAACGGCCTGTGGACCAAGAACCCCGACGCCGAGCGGGCTTCGACGTTGAGCCACTATCTAAATGATGCCGAGCTGCGCATGCGTGCCTGGCAGAACCGCACCAAGTGGATCAACAACGACCCACAACCCAATGATGGACACAAGGCTTTGTGCCGTTTAGACGAGCGCGGGCAGTTGCGCGCCATCGTAACGCAAAATGTCGACGGCCTGCATCAACGAGCAGGAATCGCTGCACATAAAGTGCACGAGGTGCACGGCAACTTGCATCGCTCCATTTGTTGGGAGTGCAAAGACAAGCGCCCGATGCATGAAACTTTGCAGCGTGTGGCTGAGGGCGACCCTGACCCCAAGTGTTTGCTGTGTGGTGGTGTGTTGAAAAGTGACACAATCTTGTTCGAAGAACCGTTGGTGCCCGACGTGATCGATGCCGCCTTTCGCGCCAGTGAAGATTGCGATGTGTTGCTGGCAGTCGGCTCGACGCTGGGGGTGCGGCCGGCTGCGAATTGTGTGCCGCGGGCCAAAGCCAACGGGGCGCGAATCGTCATCGTGAACGGCGGCCCGACTGACATGGATGCACTTGCTGACGAAATCGTGACGGGGGACATCTCCACCGTGCTACCCAAGCTGTGTGGGGTGGAAACCGAGCGTTAGGCCCAATTCAGGGCCCGAACTTGAATCCCGACCAGACAGATAGCATTTCCAGGGTGCCGACTTTTCGTGACCTGTTAGCGGCTGCCAAAGCGGCCATTACCGAAGTCGACACCGCAGCTGCTGCGCAGCACATTGCTGCAGGGTCGGTGGTGCTTGATGTGCGTGAGCCCGACGAGTTCGAACAAGGTGCGCTGCCTGCTGTGATTCACATTCCTCGTGGTCACCTCGAAGCGCAGATCGAAACTCGCATCATTGATAAATCAACTCCAGTCGTGGTGTATTGCGCAGGTGGCGTGCGTAGCGCGTTTGCCGTTGAGACGATGCAAGAACTTGGTTACACCAATGTGGTGAGCATGGCCGGCGGCTTCGGCAAATGGAAAGACGAAGGCCGGGCGTGGTCGACACCAGTGGCACTGAGTGCCGAACAACGCAATCGATATCAGCGTCACATTCTGTTGCCAGAAGTTGGTGTGGCAGGTCAAGCCAAGTTGTTGGCCAGCAAGGTGTTGATGCTGGGCGCCGGTGGCCTTGGTTCACCTGCTGCGATGTATCTGGCAGCAGCCGGCGTGGGCACCATCGGCATTGTTGACATGGACGAAGTAGACGCCAGCAATCTGCAACGCCAGATTTTGCACAACATCGATCGCATCGGTGATCGCAAAGTGGACTCGGCCAAAAAGACGCTCACCATGTTGAACCCCGATGTCGATGTGGTCACCTACGACACGCGCTTGGCAGCCAACAACATCATGGACATCATCGCTGGCTACGACGTCATCGTCGATGGTGCTGACAACTTTCCTTCGCGCTATTTGTTGAACGATGCCAGCGTCAAACTGGGCATTCCTGTGGTGCACGGCTCAATTTTCCGATTCGAGGGCATGGTCAGCGTGTTTCATCCGCTGCGCGGCCCGACGTATCGCGACATGGTGCCTGAACCACCGCCTGCAGAAATGGCCCCAAGTTGTGCCGAGGCAGGCGTGCTCGGGGTCTTGCCGGGCATCGTGGGTTCGATTCAGGCGCTGGAAACAATCAAATTGTTGTTGGATCTGGGCGACTCGCTGGCCGGTCGCATTCTGGCTATCGACACCACCGAGATGACCTTCCGCACGTTTAACTTGCGCAAAGACCCAAACAACTTGGTGACTTATGAGAATCGTGACCGAATTCAAGTACGCGACCTGGATGGCGCTTGCGCGCCGTGGATGCACTAACTCGTAGCATTAGGGCGTGCCGTTGAGCATTGCCATTGTCGGCGCAGGTTTTTCTGGCGCAGTTGTTGCGCGAGAACTCGCTGAAGCGGGTCATGTCGTCGAAGTGTTTGAATCACGCGACCACGTGGCTGGCAACTGCCACACCCGCCGCCACGAGACCGGGGTAATGGTGCACGTGTATGGCCCACATATCTTTCACACCCAGCACGAAGAGGTGTGGAACTACGTGCAGCGCTTCGGTGAGTTTCAGCCGTACCGCCATCGCGTGCGGGCAATGGTGGGCGACCAGGCGTATCAAATGCCGATGAATCTGGGTCTCATCAATGCTTTTTTTGGAACACAAATGAATTCGAGCGAAGCAGAAGCCTTTGTGAACTCCCGCGCCGACGCCAGCATTACGAATCCGCAGTCGTTCGAAGAACAAGGTCTGCGTTTGGTCGGGCGCGAGTTGTACGACGCATTTTTTGCCGGTTACACACGCAAGCAGTGGGGTGTTGATCCGCAAGAGCTGCCAGCCAGCATCTTGGCGCGCTTGCCGCTGCGGTTCACCGCCGATGATTCATATTTCAACCACCCGTATCAGGGAATACCCCTGCACGGATACACCCCAATCGTGGAAGCGATTTTGGATCATCCGAATGTGACCGTGCATTTGTCGACACGGTGCTCACGAGCCCAACTGGCCACCTACGACCACGCATTCTGGAGCGGCCCGATTGACGCCTATTTTGATTTCGAGCACGGGCGACTCGCATATCGCACGTTGGATTTTCAACCCGAGGTTGTCGATGGAGACTTTCAGGGCTGCCCGGTGGTCAACTATTGCGATGCCGAGGTGCCGTACACGCGCATCACCGAGCACAAGCATTTCGCCCCGTGGGAAAGCCACGAGCAATCGGTGGTGTATCGCGAATTCAGCCGTCTGTGTGGTGAGGCCGACACACCGTATTATCCGGTGCGGTTGGTGAAAGAAAAAGCCCAACTGCTGGAGTATGTGCACTTGGCCCGCGCCGAATCAGGTGTCACCTTTCTTGGTCGCCTTGGCACCTACCGTTATCTGGACATGGATGTGACTATTCACGAAGCCCTGCAAACTGCCCGAGTCGTGCAAGAAGCAATCGCGCAAGGCCGGGCGATTCCGGCGTTTGTGGTCGACCCGCTCGGATGAGTGTGCGGTGATGCAATTTCTGTTGCAGCGTTCGCTGCTGCCCGACCACGACTTTGCTGAACCACTGCTGTACGTGCGCGAGGCAGGTGCGGTGCAACGCGGCGACCAGTCGGCAGAGGTTGGCGCAGGCGGTGTGCTGTCGTTTGACACATCGTTTGGCGTGTTCCATGCCGGGCGTTGGCGTCGGCTCACGACCGTTGATCGGCTTGCGGTGCGAGTGGTGGCAACCGGCGTGGGTCGCGCTGAAGTAGTCGCCGTTACCCGCGGGCGCGAGCAAGTAATTGCTAGTGCAGAGTTGACCAACGAACCAATCGACCTGGCGGTGGGCTCGCTGCGTGCCGCCACGTGGGGAGTGTTGTATGTGCGCATATTGGCCACTGGCGTCTGTCGTGTGCAACACGTGGAGTGGCACACGGATGTGGCGGGAGGCCGCGACGTGCGGCTCAGTTTGTCGATCACCACGTTTAACCGCCAGGCCTACGTGATTCCTACTGTCACCAAGGTGCTCAATCTGGTGCGCGGGCTGGACGCCTTGCGAGGACGAGTGCGGGTGCTGGTGGTGGACAACGCCAACAATGTGGATTTTGGTCAAGCCGAGAGCGACGACTTGACCGTGGTGCCCAACCGCAACCTCGGCGGGGCTGGTGGTTTTGCGCGCGGGCTCATGTGGCTGCGAGAAAAGCAATGGGCCACGCACGTGTTGTTCATGGATGATGACATCAACTTAGAAACTGAATCACTCGTGCGCACAGTGGCCCTGTTTGCCTATGCCCGCGACTCTCAGCTGTGCGTGCATGGTGCGATGATCAGCGAAGAGCGTCAGTGGATGCAATTCGAATCCGGCAGCCGGTATCTCTGGCGCTCGTTGTATCCACTGCGGGCCCTTGGCCAAGAAGACGACTTGCGCGAACGTTCGTTGGTGCTGCGTGATGCCAAAGAACGCCGCTTTGCGTATTCGGCTTGGTGGTACACCGCGTTTCCGATCAACATCACCCGCGACAACCCGCTGCCAGTGTTCGTGCGTGGTGACGATGTCGCCTTCGGGCTCATGCATACGGGGCGCCACACTGTGGCCTTGAACGGGGTAGCCGTATGGCACGCCGACTTTCACCTGAAGAACAACCCTTCGTCGCTGTTTTACGAGATGCGCAATTTCGCCACCATTGACACGCTGGTTTTTGATCGCCATCGCTGGTGGCACCTCGCTCAACGATTTTTGGCGTTGAGTTTTCGCAACCTGTTTGGGTTTCGCTATTCAAGTGCCGAGTACATGATTCGTGGCATGCGCGCGTTTCTTGCCGGCCCACAAGCACTCGCCGAAGTCGATCACACTGCATTGCACGATGAACTGCGCCAAGTGTCTGAAGAAAAGCCGGCACCACTCAGCGTTGAACACGCTGCAGTGCCGATGTCGACCCCACTGCCCAAACCTGTGCGACTCATCGGCTTCATTTTGGCGGTGCCATTTTTGGGTGGGTTCTTGTTGCCTGCTGGCGCACGCAGCACAGCGCTACGAACCGCACCGATCGACTCGCGTGCAGTGGGCTTGGCGCTGCGTCACGACCGCATTTTGTATCGCCACGACCGACTCCCCGAGGGTTTCGTGTGCACTCGCGATCGAGCGCGCTTTGTGGCGTTATGGCGTGATGTGTTCAGTGTTATCGGCCAGTTGGCACGCAGCTACGGCCGCTTAAAGCGCGAGTATCGCGCCGCATACCCATCGTTGGTGAGCGATGCCGCTTGGCAGCGTCGCTTTGATGGGGTCAGCGCTGCGCCGAAGCGCTGAGCAACGCCATCCAGGTGGTGCGATCCACCACGCCGGATGGCTTGAGGCCAACCGACTTCTGAAAACGCGACACCGTTTTGGCCGTGCCACTGCCATACACGCCGTCGGCGCGGATCTTGATCTTCAACACGTTGGCCAAAGCCTTTTGAATTGAAACAACCGAGGATTGATTGGCGCCTCGAGCAATGGTAAACGTGGTGTGGTCAACGCCTAGTGCTGCCAGCACCTGCTCGTCGGCGATGCCGTCAATCGGCAAACCAGCAGTTTCTTCAAATTGTTTCAGTGCGCTGACTGTGCCCTTGCCGAAAGCACCATCGATTGCAATGCGCTGCTTTTTCTTCAGACCAAGTGCGGCATTGAGTGCTGCTTGTAATGCCTTGACCGGTTCACCGCGTTCACCAGCCACCATCGGCACCGCCATCGGGATGACTCCACCACTGCCGACGGTAATCAAACCAGCGCGTCGAAGTTCGTCGAGTTGGTTGCGCAAGAACAAAGCAAACTCCACTCGACCCGTGCTGGTGAGATGCACCGAGTCGCTAAACCAGCGCGACTTATCGGGGCCAGCGCTGTAGGTGTTCCAGTCGAGCACCGAGACGTTGGGGTAGCGCTGCGTGGCTGCGATGAGTGCATCGTTGGATGCCGTGTAGTTCACCGAAGCGCGACGTGTGGAGAGGTTGACGAACACCACACGTTGCACGGCGCGAGCATTCAGCGCCGAAACCACTTGATCGATGTCGGCTGAGAACGTTGCAGGGCTGTCGTTGTAGCCCAATTGCAGCAGGGCAACGGTGGGCATCGTTTCAGAGGTGAGTGCGCTGATGATCGCTGGTGCATCGGGCAGGCCGACCGACGGTTGCACGCATGCCGAGCCGACCAAGCAACGATTTGGAACCGCCTGGAAATCCACGTTGGTATATGCCGGCGCGACAATGCCAGCGAACTCGGCAGTGATGCTGGCCCCAATCGAGTCACCAATCAACAAGATGCGACCCACGGGCGCAGCCTCGAACTCTGCAGGAAACACCGGCGTGACGCCAAACCACGGGGCTGGCAAGTCCAACGCTGTGCGAAATGCCCAGCCCGACATCTTTACCGTGCCGCTGGTGCCGGTGATGGTCACTTCGGTGGTGTATCCATTCCAATCACCACCGAGGCCGTCGTTGGCAGTGGTCACCGCGGTGAGCGTGCCGATTTGTGGGTACCGCTGCTGGAGTTGTGCCGCGCTCACGCTGCGAGTCCATGTCATGAGCGACGAGTTGGCAGCGAGGTCACCTGGGTCGGGTTGGGCGGTAAAGATGCCGCCTGCAGTACGCCCACCGTTGCTTGATGAAAACTCGGTGCGCACCACTGCGCCGTTGGCGCGCCGAATCACCACACCAGTGGTTTCGGCGATTGCTGCATCGGTGCGCGGGTCTTCGAGGCTGTAGGGCTGTTCGCTCACGCCTTCGCGTAGGGCGGCGCCGAGATACACCTGGCAGTCCTGAGTGTCACAGGTGTTTGCCAAGCCGACATAGCGATTTTCGGTTGATGCATAACTGCGCGCTGCGACGGATTGTGCACGCAAGGCATTCATGCCTGCACCACCTGCGGTGTCTCCCCATGATGCAGGCGACTCGCGCGGCACGACACCGCGCAAGTAGCTCTCCATCGTGGTCACGTTGATGGTGCGGTTTTCGTTGCGAGGGTTGTTGACGGCGCGAATGATGCCGCGGTAATAGCGAACGCGATGGGCACGATCAGACTTGGGTTCACAGAGCCCGATGGTTTGTGTTGGTGCAGCCGCAGGGTCTTGGCCAACTTGGGTGGTGAACGACGCACCTTCGGCCACATCGCCAATGAGTTCGAACCCCACGGAGACTGGGTCCTGACTCGACAGCGTGCAGCGACGAGAGGTCGAACCCCACACGCGATAGACCCGTTGGCTCACTTCGCGGGCCACGAGAGAAGTCCACAGACGACCTGGCACCGGGTCCTCCAGGAACACTGCATTTTGCACGTCGGCAACCACCCCAGTTTGGAGATTGTTCATTGCGCTCAGCCATACCCGAATGGTGTCGTTGGGGTTGTCAATGGGTGCCACCACATTGCCGGTGGCACCGCCGTAATAGAAGTCCAAAATTTGTTGCCACGACCATCCGTAGGTGGTGGCCCACCCGTACGAACCGTATTGGCTGAGACCACGACCGTGGCCGAAACCCCGACCGTAAATGATGTAGGCCGCCGGCAGTTGGCCTTCGGCAGCCTGGGCTGGTGGCGAGGCAGGGGCGAGTGACGCAACGACGATGGCAACAATGCCATAGGCGAACAAACGTCGCAGTTGGGGGGAACGCATGGTGAAGTAGATCTCCTTCGCCCGCTTGACTCTTGAGTCTACGGGACGACGTGTGGTTCAGTCAGGCAAGGGTTTAATCAAGCAAGGGTTCGGTGCGCGTCAATGTGTCGCGCTGTTGCACGAGCACACCAGCCAACACAAGTGCGATGCCGAGCAAATCAAGAAGTGAAGGTGTTTGGTCAAGAAAGAAAAATCCGAACACTGTTGCAGTTACTGGAAGCAACGCCAACAACACCGAGAATCGCCGCACAGGAATGCGGCGCAGGGTGTACTGATCGATTCCGTAAGCAACGGCATTGGAGAACAGTCCGACGAGCACGCACCACCCAATCAACGTCGGGTTGCTCCAGGCAGGCCCGCTCTGCACGATGCCGAACGGTGCAATCACTGCTGCTCCGATAGCCAACCCGATACCAAGCCCCGCCACGCCGCGGTCATATTGCGCCACACGGGCACCGATGACAATGTAGATCGCCCAGAAAAATGCCGCTAAAAAAATAAAGAGCAGACCGAGTGGCTCGTTGTCGATCTCGATGCCCGAAAGCACGACAACACCGGCTGCTGCCAATACCAGTGATGCAGCGTTACGACGGGTGCGGGTGGTGAGTGCTGCTACGGCGATTGGCCCAATGAATTCAATGGCCACCCCTTTGCCTAGATCCAAGCGACTGATGGCCATATAGAACGTCAGGTTCATTAATGCCGTAGCCACCCCAAAGAGCGCGGCCGATTTCAGTTGTTCGCGAGTGAATCGCCCACCGCGCCGCAAATTGCCGGCGGAAAACAACAACAGCCAACATGCTGCGCTAATGACACGAAACCAAGCAGATGGCGCTGGGGCGAGTTGTTCAAACAGTCGCACCGCGATGACGGCGCCAACGTATTGACTGATGCCCGACAGAACAAAGAGCGCCTCAGGTGGCGCGGTGTTGAGTGGGTTGCGTGACGAAGTCAGTCGAACAAATCCGGGTCGGTGCGACAGATTTCCTGCCACAGCGGCTGGAAGTTCAACCATCCAGCAAGTGGATGTGCGGTGAGTTCTCTGGTGTAGGTGGCCATCTCGTGTGGGATCAACTTTGGTGTGCCAACGGTTTCGGCCATGATCTGGGCCATACACGTGCGCTCCATTGACAAAAACCAGTAGGCAGCGGCGTCAACGGTGGCGCCAACGGCGAACAACCCGTGGTTTTGGTGGATGGCAGCCTTGCCCTTCGGAAATTTCGCTGCAATCTCTTCGCCAGCTGCGGGCTCCATCACCACTGCGCCACCTTGTTCGGCAATGACCACATGGTCGTCATAAAAATAACAACTGTCTTGCGTGATTGGGTCGAGTTTGCGGCCAAGCGAGGCCCACGCTTTGCCATACACCGTGTGGGCATGGGCTGCTGAGATCACGTCAGGACGCGCCGAGTGAATCGCAGCATGAATGCAAAAAGCCGCGCGATTGACCGGCGCATTGCCATAAACAACATCGCCATCGTGGTTGACAAGAATCAAATCACTCACTCGCATGAGCCTGAAGCTGCGAGCGAATGGGTTTACCCAAAAGTGATCCGGAAACTCGGGGTCGCGCACGGTGATGTGCCCGGCGACGCCTTCGCCGAAGCCCAGTCGCCCGAACACTCGCAAGGCACCGGCCAGTTTCTGTTTGCGCTCGGTGCGCTCTTCTTCGATGGTGCGCTTCGGCTGGGGGCCGATGTCGATGAGTTCTTTGGGTGTGAGGGGGATGCCGTCGATGATCTTGGTGGCACCTGCATGTTCGGTAATAGCCATATCCCAAGGTTAGGCAGGTGCGACGGATACGCAGAGCACGCAGTCAACACGTGCGGTGCTCGTAGTCTGGGCTCTGCATGGTCGACTCGAAAGCCAGCAAACGCACAGATTCGGGCATCGAGGTGCAGCCGTTGTATGACAGTGCCTCGCTGACCCACGCCGAAGGCGCCGATTTGACTGCTCGTCTTGGGGCCCCAGGCCAAGCACCGTATACGCGGGGTATTTACCCGACGATGCATCGTGACCGACTCTGGACGATGCGTCAGTACGCAGGTTTTGGCAGTGCCGCTGACACCAACCAGCGATTCAAGTTTTTGCTCGAAGCCGGTCAGACCGGGTTGTCGTGTGCCTTCGACTTGCCCACCCAGATGGGATACGACAGCGACCACCCGCGGGCTGCTGGCGAAGTGGGCAAGGTTGGCGTAGCCATTGATTCGCTCGACGACATGCGCACGCTGCTAGCCGACCTGCCGCTCGACAAGGTGACAACGTCGATGACCATTAACTCGACAGCAGCAATTTTGCTGTTGATGTATGAGCTTGTTGCACAAGAGCGCGGCGTGCCGGCCAGCGAAATCAGCGGCACGATTCAAAACGATCTGCTGAAGGAATACATCGCGCGTGGAACGTATGTGTATCCACCGCGTCCGTCGATGCGCATCATCACCGATGTTTTTGCCTACTGTGCCAAGAACGTTCCAAAGTGGAACACGATTTCCATTTCGGGCTATCACATTCGAGAAGCCGGCAGCACGGCTGTGCAGGAGTTGGCATTTACTCTGGCGAATGCGATTGCCTATGTGCAGGCAGCGGTCGACGCCGGGCTAGATGTTGATGCGTTCGCCCCACGCCTGAGTTTTTTCTGGAACGGCCACAACAACTTTTTTGAGGAAGTCGCCAAATTCCGGGCAAGTCGTCGCATGTGGTATCGAATCATGACCGAACGGTTTGGGGCCAAGAACCCAGCGAGTCACCTCATGCGGTTTCACACCCAAACCGGTGGTGCAACGCTGACTGCCCAGCAACCGCTCAACAACGTGGTGCGTGTGGCGGTGCAGAGCATGGCTGCTGTCATGGGTGGCACACAAAGCCTGCACACCAATGGATACGACGAAGCGCTTGGCTTGCCCACGCAAGAAGCAGCGCGTATTGCCCTGCGTACCCAACAGATCATCGGATACGAAAGTGGCATTACCGACACCCCCGACCCGCTGGCTGGTTCGTATTACGTGGAATCCCTTACCGATGAAGTCGAGCGCCTGGCGTGGGAATACATCGAGCGGATCGACGCCATGGGTGGCGCGGTCAACGGCATCGAGGCTGGCTTCCAGATGGACGAGATCGACGAGGCGGCGTATTCGTACACCAAGTCAATCGATGACAACACGCGCACGATTGTGGGCGTCAACAAGTTCACCTCCGATGAAGCCACTGATATGCCCGTGCTCAAAATTGATGCCGAGCGTGAACGCAGCCAAGTGGCACGCCTGACTGAATTCAAAGCCAAGCGGGATGCAGCGGCAGTCACGGCTCGCCTCGAAGATTTGCGCGCCGCAGCACGCGGCAGTGACAACGTGTTGTACCCAATGAAGGCTGCGCTGCAGGCCAACGCCACGCTCGGTGAAGTGAGTGACGCCTTGCGCGATGTGTTCGGCGTGCATCGCCCCGGCTGACGCTTAGGCGAGGCGATTGATTCGCGGTGCAGGCCGCTCAAAACCCTTGGGCGTATCTGTCGGCCATCCCAGGTAGATCATCGAAACAATTGCGGTGTCTGGTGCAAAACCACTGAAGCGAGCCACGTCGGCCTCGGCGCCTTTCGGACAAGACGACCAAAAACTTGCCAGCCCGAGTGCTGTGGCACCCAAGAGCAGTGTTTGCACCGCTGCTGCAACAGCGTCGCGATTTTCGGTGGTGCGCAAGTCGCTATCGCCGATCTCGCTGCCCACTATGAGCACCACTGGTGTGCGGGCAAACTTGGTACGCGTTTTGGCTACCCGTGGTTCGGGTTCACCTTGGCGACTCATTACCTCGGCACAGGTGGCCCCCAGTTGAAGTCGTGCTTCGCCGCGCACTTCGGCAAAAATCCAGGG
Source organism: Ilumatobacteraceae bacterium (assembly GCA_040401815.1). GTDB lineage: Bacteria > Actinomycetota > Acidimicrobiia > Acidimicrobiales > Ilumatobacteraceae > F1-60-MAGs027. The sequence goes on from JBBANT010000002.1 coordinate 52,244, forward strand.
CCAGGTGAGTTTGTGGATTGGCGCCCAAGTGGAGAGTTCACATAGCTGTTGCACCAGTTGCGTGTCAACGTCGCGTTCGCGATCCATCATCAGGTTGGTGCGTCGCGCGCGCACCAAGGCAGCGAATTCGTCGAACTGCATGTCAGTTTTTGTGTAGCGCAGCGTTAAGGCCACCCCAGCTGCCTGTGCGGGTGACGGCTTCGACTGCGCCAGTGGTGCTGTTGCGGCGGAACAACATGTTGGACACTCCCGAGAGTTCGCGGGCTTTTACCGTTGTGGCATCGGGTAGTCGCACCAGCGTGCCAGCGGTGATGTACAAGCCGGCTTCGATGATGGAGTCGTTGCCAAGGCTGATGCCCAAACCGCTGTTGGCGCCGAGCAAGCATCGCTCGCCAACGGTGATCATTTCTTTGCCACCACCCGACAACGTGCCCATGATTGATGCACCACCGCCGATGTCGCTGCCGTTGCCGACGATGACACCCGCCGAGATGCGGCCTTCGACCATTGACGCCCCGAGGGT
>JBBANT010000002.1:52866-89442 GCA_040401815.1 Ilumatobacteraceae bacterium
GTGCGCGGCTTGGCGAGTCGGTGCGACAGCAGGTGCAGTCGCAGATACACGTCGGCGGCATCTTGCGGAGCAACCGCAGTGTCGATTTCGGTGACCACAGGAATGATCTCCACACCACGGCGCGCATCGTGGGCGGGCGCCGCCAACGTGTTGCGCTGCTCAGGCGGACACGCATCTGCCCAACCAAGATGGCGGTAGTGCGCGTCGAGCACGACCCCAGCAGATGAGACCGTGGTGGTGCCCACACCCCAAGCGCGGGTCATTCGCTGGCCTCGGGGCGCAGAGTGGGGAAGAGAATAACTTCGCGAATAGTCGACACACCAGCCAAGAGCATCGTGAGACGATCAATGCCAACACCCAAGCCACCCGTTGGTGGCATGCCGAACTCCAGGGCGCGCAAATAATCTTCGTCAACGCTCCCAGCAGTTGCGTCACCAGCCTCTTTGGCCCGCTGCTCGGCTTCAAAGCGTTTGCGTTGTTCGACTGGGTCGTTCAACTCGCTGTAACCATTGGCTAGTTCACGCGCCTGCACGAACAACTCAAAACGTTCGGTGAGATACGGGTCGTTGCGGTCGACGCGGGCGAGGGGTGAGATCTCTAACGGGTGGCCGGTCACGAATGTGGGCAGGTGGAGATCGCCTTCGGCTTTTTCGGCGAAGATTTCTTCGATGATGCGACCAGCACCCCAGCGTTGCTCCCACTTCACACCGTTGTCGGTGGCCACTTGGCGTACATCGGCAATGGGTTGTGAGGGGTGCAATTCGCGACCGACTTTTTCGCTGGCCAGATCGATCATGCGTTTGCGCGGCCATGGCGCAGTGAGGTCACAGGCGACCCCGCCGATATCGATGACCGTAGTGCCGAGTGATGCGCGGGCAGCGTCAACGATGATGGCCTGAGTGAGCTCCATGATGTCGTGGTAGTCGGCGAATGCTTCGTACGATTCGAGCATCGTGAACTCTGGGTTGTGTCGGGTCGAGATTCCTTCATTGCGGAATACGCGACCAATTTCAAAGACGCGCTCCATGCCGCCGACGATCAGTCGCTTGAGGTGCAACTCGAGCGCGATGCGCAAGAACAACTGCATGTCGAGCGTGTTGTGATGAGTTACGAATGGTCGAGCGTGGGCACCACCAGCCTCGACATGCAGCACGGGGGTTTCGACTTCTACATAGCCGCGACCCCCAAGAGTGGAGCGCACGCTGGAAACGATGGCGTGGCGAATTTCGAACGCACGGCGGGCATCGGCATTGACGATGAGGTCGGCATAGCGCTGGCGAAAACGCGTGTCGACATCCGACAAGCCGTGCCATTTGTCGGGCATTGGGCGCAATGATTTAGCCAGCAGCTGCACCGTCGCGGTCTTGATCGATAGCTCGCCCTTGCGCGTGGTCATGACCACACCGTGGGCCCCGACCCAATCGCCGAGGTCGAGCGAATTGATGGAGTCAAAGACATCGTCGCCGACCACTGACTTGCTGACGAACAACTGCATGTCGTCAGAACGATCGCGAATGGTGATGAAGAGCAACTTGCCCTGGTCGCGCTTCAACATGATGCGACCGCATACCGCTACGGCATCGGTGGTCTCGTTGCCTGCAGGCAGCTCGCCGTACTTGGCGCGAATCTCACCAAGGCTGTGGGTGCGATCAAAGCGGTAGGGATACGGGTTGGTGCCAGTGGTGCGCAGGTGTTCGATTTCGGCCAAGCGACGCTGTCGGTATGTTTCGAGATTGGTGCCTTCGGATTCTGGCGTTCCAGTTTGTGGTGGACTCGTCTCGTCGCTCATGCGATGATGACCAGCACATCGCCTGCGCCAACCTTGTCGCCGGCCTGCACATTGATCGCCTTGACGGTGCCGGCTTTGTCGGCTTGCAATTGATTTTCCATCTTCATTGCCTCGAGCACCACGACTGCATCGCCAGGCTTCACTTCTTGGCCGACTTCAACGAGGACTTTTACGATTGTGCCCTGCATTGGGGCGACCACGTCACCCGTGGCAACGGCATTGGAGGCAGCGGCAGATGCACGTGGCGTGCGCCGACCCGATGCGGCCACACCGCCAGATTCGGGCACCCATGCGCGAACTTCAAATCGTTTGCCGTTGACTTCGACCGTGGTGGTTTTTTCCACCAATCCAGCCGCTGGTGGTTCGCCCGCAGGTGTCTGCGATGCGATAGCTGACAAGTCGAGCTTTTCTTCGACCCACTTGGTGCTGTGTTGCACTGAAGCGAAGTCGGGGTGGCGCAGAATGGCAAGGTCGGCAGGAATCGTGGTGTGCACGCCTTCGACCTGCATCTCGTCGAGGGCACGAATCGTGCGGGCGATTGCAGTCGGGCGATCTTTGCCCCACACGATGAGTTTGCCGATGAGGTTGTCGTAGTACTGGCTCACGGTGTCACCAGATTCGTATCCGCTGTCAAATCGCACACCGAAACCGTCGGGCACCTTGAGTGTGGTGATGGTGCCAGGCGACGGTAGGAACTTGCCACCCGCCGGGTTTTCGGCATTGATGCGAATCTCGATGCCGTGTCCGTGGCGAGCGGCGTTAACTTGCTCTTGCGTCATCGGCAACTTTTCGCCGTCTGCAACGCGAATCTGCCACTCCACCAGGTCGATGCCCGTGATTACTTCGCTCACGGGGTGTTCTACTTGCAACCGAGTGTTCATTTCCAAGAAAAAGAAATCGCCATCTTGATAGATGAACTCAACGGTGCCGGCGTTGTAGTACCCAACGGCCCGAGCAGCTTTGACGGCAGCTTCGCCCATGGCTTGTTCGACACCGTCAGGCAGTGCTGGCGCTGGGGCTTCTTCGATGAGTTTTTGGTGGCGACGTTGGGCAGAGCAGTCGCGCGACGAGACCCACACCACGTTGCCGTGTTTGTCGCCCACCAACTGCACCTCAACGTGTCGGGGCCAAGTGAGGTAGCGCTCGACATAGATTTCGTCGCGGCCGAAGAAAGCTTTCGACTCGCGCTTGGCAGAATCCATCGCTTCGGGCACTGATGCTGCATCTTTGACCACTTTCATGCCGCGTCCGCCGCCGCCGAATGCAGCCTTGATTGCAATCGGCCAGCCATTACTTTCGCCAAACTCCACAATTTCGGCTGCGCTATGCACGAACTCGGTGGTGCCCGGCACGATGGGTGCGCCACCGCGCAGAGCGGCTTTGCGCGAAGAAACTTTGTCGCCCATTTCTACGATTGCCGCAGGTGGTGGCCCGATGAAGGCGACACCCATGTCGGTGATGGCTTGGGCAAAGTCGGCATTCTCGGAGAAAAATCCGTAGCCCGGGTGCACGGCGTCGGCCCCGCTTTGGCGAATCACGTTCAATATGGCGTCAGTATTGAGGTAGCTCTGCACAGCAGTCTCGCCGCCCAGGGCATAGGCCTCGTCGGCCAGGCGCACATGTAGGGCGTTGCGGTCGAGCTCGGAATAGACCGCAACTGTGGCGATGCCCATTTCGCGAGCCGTGCGAATGACACGGACGGCGATCTCACCCCGATTGGCAATCAAGATTTTCTTGGGCACTAGGACCTATCTTCGTGTTGCAGTGACTTCAGTTCCGAACGCATCAAATCCTAGTTCGCTTCCCATTTTGCCCACGTGGCCATCGGGTTGGTCGGTGCAGCACGTGGCCGAAACAGGTTCGACGAATGATGATGCCGTTGCTGCGGCCCACAACGGGGCACCACATCGCAGCGTGTTTGTCACCGACTTTCAGACGGCTGGCAAAGGTCGGCTGGATCGCACTTGGGAGGCAACTCGCGGTTCGAATCTGCTCACGTCATTGCTGTTCCGTTACGAAAACGAGGATGCCTTTCGTTTCTCGCGGATCGTGGCACTTGCCGGCCGCGCTGCCTGTATCGCTTTGAGTGGGGTAACACCTGCGTTGAAGTGGCCCAACGACCTGGTGATTGATGGGGCAAAGTTGGGTGGCTTGCTCGCGGTTGGTGCACCGCGCGATCGATTTGTGGTGGTGGGCATTGGGGTGAACGTCGGTTGGTCGCCACCAGATGCGGTGTCTCTGCGTGACAGAGCAGTGACCAAGGACTCGGTCACGCCGCTTGCGCTGTTGGCCTTGATGCTGAACGAGATTGACACGCGGCTGGTGCGCAGCGACGCCGAGCTTCATGCTGAACACAAAGCAGCCTTGGCCACGTTGGGCCAGCGCGTTCGAGTGGAGCTACACGCCGGTGAAAGCGTGGTTGGCGTTGCTGAAGATCTCGACGACGCTGGACGGCTGTTGGTGCGTAGCGATGACATGCAGTTGCATGAAATTGGCGTCGGCGATGTGGTGCACTTGCGTGCCCATTAGGCGCTGTACCTTCAGACAGGAATGAAAAACGAGTTCGGAGCCCGCCGCAGGCGGGAACGCCAACAAAATTGGCTGGTGGCCGTGGCCATTGTGGTGCTGTTGGGTGCGGCCGGGTTCATGGGCGTCGCCCGAGCACTCGATGACTCGTTGGCCGACGTGCCACGCGAAGTTTCATTGACGTCGGTGTTGGCTGAACCGAATGACCAGTTCGTGAACTTTCTTGTTGTGGGTTCAGACTCGCGGGCGGGTGCTGACCCCAGCGACCCAGATTTTGCCAACGTCGGTGGCGAGGGCGACGTGCAGGGTCGCCGCAGCGACACCTTGATTGTGGTCAATGTCGAGAAGTCAACAGGAATCATCTCGCTCATGTCGGTGCCACGTGACTTGTGGGTGACGATCGGAGACAGTGAAAACACCGAGCGAATCAATGTCGCGTATCGCGAAGGTGCAGCGGTGGTGGTGCGCACAATCAACCGTGCCCTCGGTATACCGATTCATCATTATCTCGAAATTGACTTTCAGGGTTTCAAACAGCTCGTCGATGCTGTCGGCGGCGTCACCGTTTGTGTCGAGTATCCGACGCGCGATCGCAATACTGGTTTGTACATTCGCCCTGGTTGCAAAAACTTGGATGGGGTTGACTCGCTGGCTTATGCCCGCAGTCGGTTCTTTGAGGAAAAAGTCGATGGGCAGTGGCGCATGGACGGCACCTCAGACATTGGTCGTGGCAAACGTCAGCGACTTTTTACCGCATTACTCATGCAAACTGCAGTGAACCGCACGCTGAGCGACCCGTTTCGCGCCGGCGCAGTGATGCGTGGGGCAACGTCGGCACTTTTGGTGGATGAACGGCTTGACATGGTGGAGTTTGCGCAGTTGATGCGACCTGCTGCAGCAGGGCAGTTGCGTCGCTTTTCACTCGACACTTTCGGTGACACCGTGCGCGGCAACTCGGTTCTGCGGATTGCCGAGTCGGCTGGGCCCGTCTTGGCGTTCTACGCCGGCAGTGGGCCAGCACCAGTGCCGCCTGAATGACGGGCCGGCTCGCTCGTTGCTGCGCTCGTGCGTTGGGCAAATTCACGGATGCCTGTTGCATCAGTTGGTTCACACAAGTGGTGGCCTTGCGCATGATCGCAACCCAAGAGCCGCAAACGTTGTAGCTGTTCGGCCGACTGCACCCACTCGGCAACCACGGTCATGTCGAGCGAATGGGCAAGTTGCACGATGGAGCGCACAATCGGGTCATCGGAGTTTTCTCGACCAATGTTGCGAATGAATGTGCCGTCGAGCTTGAGTTGGGCTGCCCGAAAGTCACGCAGGTGTGCCAGCGACGAATAGCCCGTGCCGAAGTCGTCAATTGACAGCCGCACGTCGAGCCGCGACAGGGCATTGAGGCTGCGAGTAACCGCCGGGTTGCCGGCCAGGGCGGTGGATTCGGTGAACTCAAGAACGAGTTGCCGCATGTCGACACCCGCACCCGCCAGCGCATTGGTCGTGCGTTCAACGAACCCCACATCGCTCAACTGACGTGGCGACACGTTGACATGCACGGCTACCGAACGCTCGAGCGTGTTGTCATCGAGCAGTGTGCGCAACGTGCTGGCCGCTTGACCGATGACCCAATCGCCGATCGGGCCGATGGCGCCGGTCTCTTCGGCAACTTCAAGGAACGCTGGTGGGGTGATGAGCCCGCGCTGTGGATGGTTCCAGCGCAATAATGCTTCGATTCCCACGATGCGACCGGTGTGAATGGAAACAATGGGTTGGTACACCACAGCCGTTTCGCCACTGGCCAATGCACGCTCGAGTTGTGACGACAATGTGAGGCGGTCGCGGGCCTGGGTACGCATTGCCTCACTGAACATCTCGCTGCGACCCTTGCCGCGTTGCTTGGCGCGGTACATCGCAGTGTCTGCATTTACCAACAATGTGAGTGCGGCATCGGCCGGTGATTGTTCATCCAAGAGCGTGAGTGGTGCGATTGCAACACCGACGCTGGCACCTGAAGTGACTTCGACGCCGTGAATGACGTGTTGGCCCGTGATGCTGGCGCGCAATCGCTCGGCAATCTCGAGTGCCAGTGATTCGTCGCCCACACCTTCGGCCAGCACGGCGAACTCGTCGCCGCTCAATCGCGCCACGACGTCGGATGGGCGAGTGGCAGTGACGAGGCGCTTGCCAACGCTCACGATGAGTTGATCTCCGAAGCGGTGGCCGACTGTGTCGTTGACATTTTTCAAACCATCAAAGTCGAGAAACAACACGGTGACACCACGACGCAACGTGCGGCTGCGGTCGAGCGCCTCAGCCACGCGCCGCAAGAAAAGCGTTCGATTGGGTAAACCAGTCAACTCATCGTGAGTGGCTTGTCGCTGTAGTTCGGTTTGCAGTTGTTTGTGCTCGGTGATATCGCGGGCAATCACCGAGTAGTGCTCGACGGTGGAATCTGCGCCGCGCACCACATGCAGGGTGAGTGACAGCGTGCGCATGAACCCATCAGGGCTGCGATGGCCGAGCTCGCCTGACCAAGAGTTGTGTACGCCACCAGTCAGCACATCGCGCGGCACCTGGTTGCGCACTGCATCAAAAAACGTGGTGGCTGCCTCATTGCCGTTGTTAATGACGCTGCCACCACTCGTGCTCGTGGTGTCGGTGATGCCGAGCACCTCGGCGGCACCGCGGTTGGCAAACATGAGTTGCATGTTGGCGTCGAACACCACGATGGCATCGCTGGCGGCATCGAGGGCACCAACGAGTTGGTCGTTGAGTCGATCGTGGGTGGCGATGGTGGTGATGTCTTGGGCTGTGCCGACATAACGGAGTGTGTTGCCACTGGCATCACGAATTGGCGCGGCAGAAAATGCAATTACGACATTGCTGCCATCCAAGTTGTTCAACCGAAAATGGGCAACGAATGCGTCGGACGTGGCCTGCGTGGTAATCCACCGCGCCTCGAGTTCGGCGCGCGTGGCGGGCAGAGCATGCGCCCACGGCGCAACACCGAGCGTGAGTGGGGCACCACCCAACGCGAGCATGCGGAAGGCGTCGTTGGCCGCCGTCAGGCGACCGGCTACGTCAGTTTCGCAAAGTGCGACAGGAAGCGAAGCGAGCGCGCGATCGATACGCCAAGTATTTCAGGTTTTGTGCCCGCCAAGCGGGAGCATGGCCCGCGACTGACTCACGGAGCCTGAACGTAGAAGGTGCTCTCGGCTAGGTCGAACGTGCTCATCTCGATTTCAGTCAGGAGCAACTCCGCATCGACGCCACCACTGGGGCCTGTGACTGTCGCAAGATCGATGACTTTGTCCATGGCAAACACGGTGAGCAAGAACTGTCGACGCTCGCCTTTGCTCGGACACGGGGGTGCGTAACCCACGCTGCCCTCACTGTTCGTGGCGACGACCACTTCGGGTGGTGTGGCGCCTTCGCCGATGGCTACGGTGCCGCCAGTGATGTTGGCCATTGTCCACAACAACCGCTCGGGTGTCTCGACGTCGTGCAGGAGCACGGCCAAGGTCACGGTGCCAGCGGGCTGGCCGGTGATTTGCAGTGGTGGCGAAACATTGCGGCCATAACACGTGTATGTCAGGTCGATGTCGGCGCCTTCGACCCACGGGCCGCTCACATTGAATGCGTCACTCGGTTGAAGCGCTTGCGCAGTTTCGTCGGGCGCGATGGCGATGGATTCAGTTTGTTCGGGTGACGCCGGCGCCAACGTGCGACCATCACGCGAGCAAGCCCCCAAAATGAGAACGAGTGCTGCCATCAGGCCTGCTGCAGCGCCGCCAACTTGGCGGGTGGAGTGGTGTGGCCGCGACTGACTCATTGCATCACAGAGTACGAGGTATCGCGTACTAGCGTGCGTCAGCGCATGGGGTGGCAGGCGGAATCCACAGAACGCTTGTGCGTTCTGACGGTGCACGCTCACCCCGATGACGAAGCATCCAAGGGTGCGCCAACTTTGGCAAAATATTCACAACAAGGCGTGCACACCGTGCTGGTGTGCTGCACGGGCGGCGAAGAGGGTGATGTGAACAACCCGGCGCTCAAAGAGCCCGGTCAGCCTTTTCATGGTCTGTCGGATGAGGCCAGTCGCCAGTTGCTCGAGTCAATGCGTCCACACGAGTTGGCTGCTGCTGCCAAGGTGATCGGCTTTTCGCACGTGGAGATGCTTGGCTATCGCGATTCAGGAATGGCCGAGTCGCCCGCCAATGCGAACCCTGCGTCGTTTCACATGGCCGACATCGACGAAGCCGTCGGTCGGCTCGTGCGCATCATTCGCGCCCAACGACCGCAGGTGATCATTACCTACGGCGACGACCAGCGCGGATATCCGCACCCTGATCATCTGAAGGTGCACGACATCAGTGTGTTGGCTTTCGATCGGGCTGGTGACGAAAAGTGGTATCCGCACGATGGGCCGGTGTGGCAGCCACTCAAGATGTATTACTCGGTGTGGTCGCGGGCCCGACTCACGGCTGTGCACGAAGAGTTGCTGCGGCTGCGCGGCTCGTCACCATACGACGAAAAGTGGTTCGAGCGACCGAATCTTGATGATCGCATCACGACGCGTCTCGATGTTGGTGATTATTTCTGGGCGCGATCTGGTGCGTTGCGGGCACACAAAACCCAGGTCGATGAAAACGAACCATTCTGGTTCGGGCTGAGTGATGCTGAGTTGGCTGCCGTGTACCCCTATGAAGATTGGGTGCTGGCGCGATCATTGGTGAAGAGCCAACGTGCGGCCGGCGAGTACGAAGATGATTTGTTTGCTGGCATCCGAGTTTCGTCGTGAGCAACACGCGTAGATTTGAGCACGTACAGTTTCGAGTCGCGTTCGGCAAAAAAGACGAAGTGGTCCACGGCCCAGATGATGCTGATGTGGTGATTTCGGTTGCTGCCAGCGATGCCCACCTTGACCCCACAAGTTTGTATATGCAGGGCAAATTAAAAGCACAAGGAAGCACAGGTGCGTTGTTTGCATTGTTGCAGTCGGGCGAAGTGAGCGCGGTTATCCAGCGGCTCGCATCGCGTCCCTGATCTGGCGGTAGCCAATCAAGGTTGCGCCCGCTGCAGCGAGTGCTTCGCGCACTTCGCTGCCAGTAATGAGCGCCAAGTCATCAATCCAGCCCAGGCACACATCGCCGAGCGCGCGCACCTCTGGTGAGTCAATTACAGGTTGCACGTGAATCTCGGTGACGCCTGACTGCAATTTGTTAATTGAGTCGAGCACCCGTTGACGGCTACCCGATGACCAGTCATGGTCGAAGTGGTCGGGGAAGAGCACACCTTCATCGCGGGTCAGGCCACGAAAGTCGAAGCCGGCCTCGTTGAGCGAAATGGAGGATGGCAGCCGAATCGGTAAGCGGTACTCGGCTGCGAGTTCGAGGTACACGTCAAAGAATTCTGGCCGCAAGGTGATGGAGGTCAAATGAGGCGCCAAGTGTGTTACATCGACACCCCACAACAACGCGCGTTCGACTTGGGCTCGACATTCGCGCAACACCTCTTCGGAATCCGCGTGTTCCCAGAGGTCATCCAGTGTGGAAGGGAATCCACCGTCACCTGATTGCAGTGATGGTGCATAGGTGAGCGGGCCCCAGCGATATTCGGGATGTTCAGAGACCAAGGTGAGGTGAACACCAATGTCATCGCCGGGTTGCAGATGCTGCACGGCATGACGCGCCCAAGGGGCGGGCACCATCAGCGACGCGCATGTGGCGACACCTGTGCGCATGGCTTGCAAAACACCTTCGTTGGATGCGTGGAACGCCCCGAGATCATCACAACTCAGCACCACCAATTTGGCATCGTCAGGGTGGCCAAGTGCTTCGTTGAGTGAACGAAACGACGCGGTGGGCACAGCGTGACGCTACTTGCACCATTTCCACAGCCCACGCTGGTTGCGCTGGGCTTCAAACGCACCCGCTACGAATACGTCGCGATAACGCGAGTTGGGTTCGATATGTAATGGTTTGCCGTATCCGCGCCGCACCAATTCAAAGTTGACGAACAATTCGCCACCATTGACGGGGCGAAAGAGATAGAGCAAGAGTCGGCCGAAGGCATCACGGGCCTCTTGGTCGCGCTCAATTCGCAGTCTGGTGCCTGGGGGCAACATCGTCGTCAAGAACTCGGTGGCTTGTGGGCCGAAACACTGCACGCCTTTGGTCGGGTGTTTGGTTTCGGGGGTGTCAACGCCAACCAGGCGAATGGTTTCGGTGGTGCCCGCAACCTGGGCGCGAATCGTGTCGCCGTCGATTACTTCAACCACCTCGATGTGGGAAAAAACTGCAGTAGTCGGTTGCGTCGCACTGCAACCAGCAATCAGCACTGCAGCGACAACGAGACCGAGGTGCTTGGTTCGGTGCATCATCGCTGACCTGTGTGTCAGCACCCCGCGCATGCGCTGCCGAAGTACGGTTGGGGCATGACATCTTCATCGCCCAACAACCATGGCCTGGGACGAGTTGGCATCTGGACATTTGCTCTTGACCTGCAGCCAATGAGCAAAGCCCAAGAAGCAGCCCGTGAACTTGAAGAACTCGGCTACGGCTGTATTTGGGTTCCCGAGGCAGTGGGTCGTGAGCCATTTGCTTCGTGTGCATTGTTGTTGGCAGGCACGCAACGCATTGGGGTGGCAACGGGAATCGCGTCGATGTATGCGCGATCAGCAGTCACGATGCAAGCAGGTTGGCGCACGCTCACTGAAGCGTTTGGCGAACGCTTCACTCTCGGCATTGGGGCCAGTCATGAACATATGGCCACCAAATTGCACAAGACCCGTTATGACAAGCCGTACACCGCAATGGTCGAGTATCTCGACCAAATGGACAAAGGTTTGTACGCCGCCGTTGCGCCAACAACTGCACCGCGGCGTGTGTTGGCTGCGCTCGGCCCACGCATGTTGGCGCTCAGTGCCGAGCGGGGTCTTGGCGCGCACCCATATTTCGTCCCGCCTGAACACACCAAGATGGCTCGCGACACCATGGGCGACGGGCCTGCACTGGCACCTGAACAAGCAGTGCTGTTGGAGACCGACCCGACGAAAGCACGCGAGATTGCCCGCAACTTCATGGCTACTTATATTCGTCTGCCGAACTATGCCAACAATCTGCGACGACTTGGCTACACCGACGACGACCTCGGCGACAAGCAGCGACCACCGAGTGATCGCATGGTGGATGCCATCGTTGCGTGGGGCACGATGGATCAAGTAGTCGCCCGCGTGAAGCAGCACTTTGATGCTGGTGCTTCGCATGTGAGCCTGCAAGTGCTTGACGCCGACCCTGCTGCTCTGCCGATGCGACAGTGGCGCGAATTCGCAGCAGCGACCAAACACCTGTAGCCGCGCGGTCGACTTCCTCGAAGTGGGGAAGAGGGTGGCGAGTAGCGCTAGACGCCGAACACGCGACGCTGCAGCTTGCGCATGCCGCCCAGCCATCGCTCGTGTTCAGTGGCCTTGATTTTTACGTAGTCGCCAACTTCGGAGTGCGGAAAAATAAAGAAGCGCTCTTCGACGAGTGCATCATGCACCACGTCGGCAACTTGGGCCGGCTCGAGCACCACACCGGCGGCGCGCACCACGTTGCCAGCATTTGCATCGATGCCTTGGCGGTCTCCGCCACGCAACATTGCAGTGTTCACACCCTGCGGGCACAAACAGCTCACCTTGATGCCCCGTGAGCCGTAGGTAATTGACAACCACTCGGCGAATGCCACCGCAGCGTGTTTAGTAACCGAGTAGGGCGCCGAGCCGATCTGAGCGAGCACACCAGCTGCACTGGCGGTGCTGGCGAAATACCCCTGCCCAGCAGCGAGCCACTCGGGCATCAGATATTTTGCTGCCCAGCGGTGCGAGTGAACGTTGACATCAAACGATGTCGACCAGTCGGTTTCGCTTGAGCCAAGGTCGGTGCCGAGACCAACGCCGGCGTTGGCAAAGAACAAGTCGATGCGGCCGGCCAATTGGCGTGCCTCGCTTACCAGTCGCGCATTTTGTTCTTCGTGGGCCACATCAGCGATCACCACATGGGCCGAGCCGGGGCGACGGGCATTCAGACGTTCCGCCACGGCCTCAACGCCTGCATCCGCACGGTCGCTGAGCACTACGGTTGCACCAGCGTCGTGAAAACGTTCACCAAGTGCCGAACCGATGCCACCACCTGCGCCAGTGACAAGAGCGACAGAGCCAGCAAACTTCACAGCACGATGTTACGACGAACGTGCGTATCCATCATCATGGAATGCAGCGTGGATAGCCTGCGCAGCAAGCCCCAAGGAAGGAATCCCGCCAGATGACTGAAACTATTCAGAAGAGTTCCTCACACGACCTGATCGTGATCGCCGAGGCCATTGGGGTCATCGACAAAGCACTCACCGAAATTGGTGGTCGTCAACTAGTGAGCAGTACCGAAATGGCCGACTTGCTCCTCGACGTGCGTCAGCTGCTTAGCGAAAAAGTCGAGCCCGCAACCGCTGCCGCCAAGTAGGCAGCCCCGCAGTAGAGACCTGCGCCGTCACTCGCGGTGCGGCAGCAATCAATCGATTGAGGGCGCGTTGCATGTGGTCGCGCAGCAATTCAGGATGCTCAACAGCCGCAGAGTCAATATGGATGCCGATGTCAAGCGAATGGTTGTATGACAGCAGCGTGGCGTTGAATGCCACTCCACCGAGTGGCCCGACTGGGTAGTTCTCGGTGATCATCCCTCCAGCGATGTAGAGGGGAATACCTGAGGAACGCACGTTTGACGTCGCGAAGTCAATCGACTGACTCTGGGTGCGGGCAATTCGTGTGAGCACCGAGGTGGGCAGTGTGGTACTCAACGAAGCGAGAGTGTCGAGCGAAGCACTCTTGGTGCCTTCGCGAGCCTGGGTGAGTGCTTCGTGCACTGCGCTGAATCGCTCGGCGATGGGCATCTCACTAGTGGGCACGAGCAGCTTGGCCAGCGAAAACGCGTTACCACCCGACGACTCGTTGCGAGTGCTTACTGCAATTGATGTGCGCAGCGACTCGACTGGCGCACCAAGTTCGCGGTGATACGCGCCGGCCCCATCGGCGATCGCGGTGACGAACGCAGTGTTGAGTTTGCCACCGAGTGCACGGCTGGCATCGAGCAGCTCGCGATATGGCACGCGCACAGTTTCGAGTCGGCGTTGGAGTGAACGCTTCTTCCACAGCGGTGATCGCGCGGTGTCGACTTCGCCCATTTGCGCCACGAGCCCGCGCAGGGAGTCGTTGGCTTGCGTTGCAATCGATGGCAGGCGGGTCGGGTCGGCCAACACTTCGCGAACCTGTTTCAATAGCCCGATCGGAACCCGCAAGGCGTCGCTCACCGATGACCGCAGCAAGTCGACGGTTTCATCATCATCGGTTATCGAGGGCTCGGGTGGTGGTGGGCTCGGCAGCGGCGCGGGAAGTGCGGCGTTGCGTTCCAGGTCGATGAACTGCAGGGTGAGCATGACGCTGCCTTCGCCGTCGGCCACCGTGTGATGCAATTTGATGATCATCGCCCCGCGGCCACCGGCTAGCCCGTCAACCACGGTGAATTGCCACAGCGGTCGCGTGCGCTCAAACGGATCATTGACGATGAGCGTTGCCAAATCCATGAGTTGGCGAACCGAGCCAGGCTCGGGCAGCGAGACTCGCCGCACGTGGTAGTCGATGTTGAATTCTTCGTCGTCAACCCACTTCGGTGCACCGAGAGCATTTGGTGTGGGACGCACTTTTTGCCGCAAGCGCGGCACGGCGATGGTGGCACGCAGCAGACGTTCCTTAAATAGGGCAAAGTTGATTGGGCGGTCGAGCAAGGTGACGTTGCCAAACGTTGAGGCCAGGAACGGATCTTTCTCCAGCCGCCACATGAGCCCTTCGGCGTCGGTCATGCGTGCGTCAAAGCGCGGGAGGCGGGTGTCGGCGTCGGTGGTCACGTGATAGATGCGGTGAACTGCAAGGCGATGGTGCCCAGCAATGCGCCGACAAGTGAGCCTACGACGATGTCACTCACGTGATGAATTCGTACCACCACACGGCTCATGGCGATGATGACTGCAAAGACGAAGAATGCTGCCATCCATCCGCTGTCCACCCAGCCGCTCAACACAATGGCGGCAAAGAATGCCGACGAGGCATGCCCGCTCGGAAAACTGCTCGTTGCTGGGCGGCGCACAGTGAAGCGGTCGTCGCCCGAGACCGTGGGGCGCCGGCGTCGAAAGATTCGTTTGATGCCTTGATTCAGCAGCAAACTCTCGGCACCCATCAAGAGGGCAAGTGCAATGGCCTGGGGCCAGGTGAGGGTGCCGTTGATGGCTCCAACCACGGCGATGACATGCCAGATTGCGCCAAAGTCGCCGACTGCACTGGAAGTGTTAAAGACATAGACAAGGAGTCGCGAATTGCGCAACGGCTCGAACGCAGCATCGAGACGCTCGTCGATTCGGTCGACTCGCGCCACGAATGCGCTCATGATTTTTCGGGCAGCCCGGCTTCGCGACGACGTAGAGCGACTCGCTCGGTGCCTGCGGAGAGGGCCTGGGCGATGTCGCCGCCGTGGGCCGGACACCACTGCTTGAAGTCGCACCAGTTGCACAAGTTGGTGACATTGGTGGCGAACTCGCCAGAAGACTTGCCAGCTTCGATTTCACCGAACACTCGTCGTGCGGTGTCGCGCACATCCGCCAAGGTTGCGCCGGTAACCGCCTGGGTGACCACTCGTTCGTCGCGCGTGTGTTCGTCTTTGCCACCACCGAGGTAATAGATGCGCACTGAGTGAGGTGTTTCATTCAGTTGTGTTTCGCACATGAGGGCGTAATAGGTGAGCTGTCGCAAGTAGTCGGTAGAAAACCGCAGCGGTTTTGGTGCACCCGTTTTGTAGTCGCTGACCACGAGGCCGCGATCGTCTCGCTCGAGGCGGTCAATGAAACCACCAAGTTCAAATTCGCCGAGCGGTGTGGACACCCATTTTTCTAACTCGACGATGTTGGCAGTGGCAGGTTGCTCGATGCGGTAATACGCGCGTACGCATTCGCGGCAGGATTCCCAGAAGTCGGCTTCGCTGGTGGCATCGAGCAACAGCAGACGAAAGTCATCGCGCAAACGAAACTCTCCCTCGGCAATCTCGAAGTCTTTGCGCACGGCATCGAGGGTGCGATCTTGGGCCGCGCGTGCCAGCAGAAGTTCAAGCACACGGTGCACGAATGAACCGCGCACCATGGCTGCATTGGGCAATGAGGGAACCGACTCGATGTATTGAAATCGGTACTTCATCGGACAACTGATGTACGTGTTGATTCGCGATGGCGAAAGACGCGGCAACTTCGCTTTAGGTGCAGGCATGCTCTCGCCAGCGTAGGCGTGCGGTGTGGTGCTGGCGGGCAATGCCCGTCAGCAATGCCGAGTCAGTTGCCGGGCAGAGCGATGGTTACCTCACGGATGAATGAAGCAAAGCGGGCCGGGTCATCGAGTGGGCCAAAGTGGCCCTGATCTGCCCAGCGCACGAAGGTGCAGCCCGGAATACGTTCGGCGATTTGTGGGGCGATTGCGGCCGGGGAGAACTCGGCATGTGCCCCCGCCATCACCCACGTGGGTGTACGCAACTCGCCAAGGTGTAGCCACGTGTCGTGTGCTGCCCCCATCTCGTAGGTCTGGGCTTCGAATTCAGGGTCGCATTTGATGTACACACCGTCATGTTGTTGAGTGAACCCGTGGTGCACATAGGCCGCAAGTGCATCGGGATGCAACGACGACAACGGTGGCTTGGCGGCAAAGTTGGCGACGGCATCGTCGTGCGAGGTGAAGGTTCGGCGGCGACGCCTGGTAGCCGCAGCAAGCGGGTTGGGGCCAGATGGCCGCGGGCGCATCTCGGGGGGAAAGATGATCGGTTCAAAGATGACGAGTGCTGCAAACAGTTGTGGTTCGCGTAGTGCGGCCATTACCAGCCCAGCGCCACCCATCGAATGCCCCACACCAATCACGGGGCGTACGCCGTTGCGAGTAGCTACGTCGCGCGCTACGGCGAGTGCATCATCGCCAAAACCATCCCAGGACAGCGGCCAGTTCGCTGGGGCAGGTGTGTCGCCATACCCGCGGTAGTCAAAGGTGGTACGCGAGTGCTCAGCGAGGTGGGCAGCGACTGGCGCAAATACTCGGCCATGAAAACCTGTGGCATGCGAAAACAGAATTGGTGCTCCGCCGCCTGGTGCTATTGACGTCTCGTCATAAACGACGACCTGCACCCCGTGTGATGAAGCAATGAAGCGTGGGGCGCTGCCAAACATCATCGTCAACCTAGGGGAGGCGCACCGCAATATCCCTGCCGAACTGGTGCTGGGGTTGCCTCGTGACCCACCAGCGACTACCTTTGCCATCCATGGCAACCAAGCGACGCAAAGCACCCACGAAGAAGACGGCGAAAAAGGCCGTGAAGAAAAAGACGGCAAAGAAGAAGACGGCGAAAAAGGCCGTGAAGAAAAAGAAGAAGACGAACAAGAAGACAGCGAAAAAAACTGTCAAGAAAAAGGCGGCGAAGAAAGCCGTAAAGAAAAAGCCAGCCAAAAGGACGGCGAAGAAAAAAGTCGCGAAGAAGCCAGCCAAAAAGAAGCCGGTCAAGAAATCAGCGGTGAAGCGTGCGGCGAGCCCCGTCATCACCAACGTGGCTGGCATCATCCGCACGCATGCCAAGAACCTCTCGGGCAAAGTTGCCCTCGTGCAGGGTGATCGCGTGCAGACGTGGCAAGAGTCGTATCAGCGGTCATGCCAGGTGGCCCAGGCACTCAAGGCCGCGGGTGTGGGCAACCAAGATCGCGTTGCCTTTCTCGACAAAAACTCCATTGAGCACTTTGAGGTGTTCTACGGATGTGCGCTGCTCAATGCGGTGAGTGTCGACATCAATTTCAGGCTCGCGGCTCCCGAGGTTGCTTTCATCGTCAACGACTCGCGGGCGAACGTGTTTGTCGTCAACGCCGAATTCGTGCCGGTGCTTGATGCAATCGTCGGTGAACTCACTCACGTCAAGAAGATCGTGGTCATCGGCGAGCACGCCAAGCACGAGTCGTATGAAAAGTGGGTGAACCGATACCAGCCAATCGACCCAGGTGTTCAAGCCAAGTCGGGTGACGTTGCCTTCCAGTTGTACTCCAGCGGCACAACCGGTCGCCCGAAGGGTGTGATGCTCACCAACGAAAACTTCATGGGAATCTTGCCCACGTCACGCGACTTGTGGATGATGAACGCCAACTCCGTCAACTTGATTGCCATGCCGCTCTTCCACATCGGTGGTAGCGGCTGGGCAACGGCTGGTCAGTACAACGGTTGCAAGTCGATCGTGGTTCGTGAAGCAACTGATGTTGCCGGACTGGTCAAACTCATCGGTCAGCAACGCATCACGCACGCGTTCATGGTGCCGGCGCTGTTGGCGTTCACCCTGATGGTTCCCGACATCGACAAAGCCGACTTCTCGAGCCTTAAGTTAATTGCCTACGGCGCGTCTCCGATTTCCGAGCAAGTGCTCGCAGCGTCGTTGAAGACGTTCAAGTGCGACTTCGTGCAGGTGTACGGCCTGACCGAAACCACTGGTGTGGTCACGATGCTCTCGCACGAGGACCACGACGTGGACGGCCCGAAGAAGCATCTGCTTCGATCGTGTGGCAAGCCATCAATGGGCATTGAACTGAAAATCGTCGACGAAACTGGCAAACAGTTGCCCGCCGGCGAGGTTGGCGAAATCATCATTCGCTCGAAGCAAGTGATGAAGGGTTATTGGAACATGGCCGAAGAAACAGCCAAGACGATTCGCAACGGTTGGTTCTACACGGGCGATGCTGGCTACACCGACAAAGCCGGGTATGTGTACATCCATGACCGCGTGAAGGACATGATCGTGTCGGGTGGCGAGAACGTGTACCCCGCCGAGGTGGAGAACGCGTTGATGAAGCATCCGGCAGTCGGTGACGTCGCCGTCATCGGTATTCCCGACGATCGTTGGGGTGAAGTGCCGTTGGCAATCGTGGTGCGCAAGCCCGACGTTGCGGTCACTGAAGACGACATCATCGCCTTCGGTCGCACGCAACTGGCGGGCTTCAAGACACCCAAGAAGGTGGCCTGGGCCGACGCTTTGCCCCGCAACCCGAGCGGCAAGATCTTGAAAAAAGACCTGCGCGCCCCTTATTGGGAAGGGCGCACGCGTCAAGTCAACTAAGTTCTCATCACCATGAAAATTTCGATGATGATGAGTTATGCCGGTGGTTTCGTTGAAGGTGCGCGTCGCGTGGCCGAACTTGAAAAAGTCGGGCTGGATGTGGTGTGGATTCCCGAGGCCTACAGTTTTGACGCCATCTCCCAGGTTGGGTATTTGTCGGCCATAACGTCGCGGGTGGAAATCGGCACGGGCATCATCAACGTGTATTCGCGCACGGCGTCGCTTACGGCGATGACTGCTGCTGGTTGCGATTATGTGTCGAATGGTCGCTTCATCCTCGGGTTGGGCGCCTCGGGGCCACAAGTTGTCGAGGGCTTCCATGGCGTGGCATACGAAAAGCCAATGCAGCGCATCAAGGAATACATCGAGGTATGTCGCGAAGTCTGGAAGCGTGAGAAAGGTTTGTCGTACACCGGCCAGACCGTGCAGGTGCCACTGCCTGCCGGCCAAGGCACCGGCATGGGCAAACCGCTGAAGCTGATCAATCATCCGGTGCGGGCTGATATCCCCGTGTGGTGGGCGTCGCTGAAAGATTTGAGTGTGGAGGCAACGGCAGAACTCGCCGACGGTTGGCTGCCCGTGTTTTTCATGCCTGACAAGTTTGAGCAAGTCTGGGGCGCAGCACTCAAGAAGGGTTCAGCCAAGCGTTCACCGTCGCTGAAGCCGCTTGAGATTTCGGCTGGCGGATTGCTGGCCATTGACGAATCGTTGGTGGGTGAAGCCAAAGACAAGGTGCTCGACATGGCGCGCCCGAACGTGGCGCTGTACGTGGGTGGCATGGGTGCGCGCGGCAAGAATTTCTACAACGACATTTGCCGTGATTACGGCTATGAGCAAGAGGCAGCAGAGATTCAAGATCTGTATCTATCCGGCAAGAAGGATGAAGCAGCCCGCGCAGTGCCGCGCGAGATGTTAGAGCTCACCAACCTGGTGGGCCCAGCGGGTTATGTGCGCGAACGTGTGGCGGCGTTTCGTGCTGCAGGAGTGACGATGTTGTCGGTGAGCCCAGTGGGCAACGACCACGTTGCTGCACTCAGCGCATTGCGCTCACTTATTTAGCGCGAATATTTCCAACGCGGGCTAACACGGCCGACGCCTCGGCAACGATGCGTCGCACTAGCTCGCCGGCTGGCACCAAATCGTTGATCGAGCCGACACCTTGCCCAGCGGGGTAAAACTCGCGTGACGTGTCGACCTCGGTGCCTGTTGGAAAGCCAAGGTGGTTGACGCCGGCTTGCATCGACGCAACTGCTTGCTGCGGAAATGGCTGGAGGTCGGCTGGGTTTTTGTCGTAGTGGCGAGTCCAGTCGTTAGCCACGACGCGACATGTTTTGCCGGTGTAGGCGCGACTGATGGTGGTGCCGTCTTCGCTGGTGGCGAGCAACTGATCTTTGTATCCATTTACGGCACGAGCCTCGGGCGTGGCAATAAAGCGCGTGCCGATCCACACGCCGTCGGCACCAAGTGCGAGTGAAGCAGCCAAACCGCGGCCGTCAAATAGTCCTCCAGCAGCAACGACTGGCACCTTGTCACCGACTGCATCCACCACTTGGGGAACCAAGGCAATCGTGGCAACCAGACCGGTGTGACCGCCAGCCTCGGTGCCTTGGGCAACGACGAAGTCGCACCCGCTGGCCACCGCAGCAACTGCGTGTTTGACTTTTCCACACATTGAGCCAACGAGGATGTTTTTTTGGTGCAACAGATCAATCACCTCGCGCGGCACACCAAGGCCAGCAACGAAGATTGACGCACCACCTTCGATTACTGCCTTGATGCCTGAATCCACTTGATTAGGAAGCGCGGTAAGGAGGTCAACACCGAACGGCTTCTTGGTGAGTTCGCGCACCTTGCGCATCTCTTCGGGTAGCTCGTGGTCGCGCATAGTGGACGCCCCGAGCGTGCCGATGCCGCCAGCCTCGCTGACTGCAGCGACCAGTTCGTGATACGAAACCCCACCCATGCCGGCGAGCATTATGGGAAACTCAATTCCCAACATTTCTGTGAGTCGTGTGCGCATGTGGCGAGATTACTTGGTGTACGCACCGGGCGACGAGAGGTAGCCGCGGTGCCAACGGCGGGGCGTGAGGGCGCTGGCGCGTGGCTCGTCTTCAAACATCCAGCGCACGAATTTTTGTTTGCGCCAGGTACCGCCGTCAATAATTCGCAGTGCGGCCCGTGCCATGCGCTCGTTGGCAAGCACGCGGCCGAGCAGGTTCGACATTCGGTGATCGGCAAAAAAGTGTTGGCGCATCGCCCGCCGGTAGGCGCGACCTGGTTGCTGTTCGGCTGCTGCTGTGCCCGCGAGCATGCCCGAGAGCAATGCCTGGCCGATGCCCTCACCGGTAAGCACGTCAGTGACACAGGCAGCATCACCAACGAACAACACATTGTCAACGTGCAGAGTTGTCGAAGTGACGCGGGCCGGAATCGGCCAGGCGCTCAACTTGTCGTCGAGCACGGCCGTGCTGCCGAGGGCTTGGCGCACATGGTCGCGCGACAACAAGTCGGCCCACACGGCCTTCATGTCGCCGGGCTTGTGTGATGCGCCGCGCAAAATGCCGAAGCCGATATTGACTCGGCCGTCAGCCAACGGAAACGACCACGCGTATCCCGGCAACAAATCAGGCTCAAACCACACGTACAACTTTTCGCTGGCCGGGCCAGTCACATGGTGGGCATATTGACGCAGGGCATGCCACTCGCCGAGGTACGGCGCACGATCGGGTTGCATCACTTTGCGCACGGGCGACCACATACCGTCGGCAGCGATGACCACGCGGGCGGTCACCTCGCCATCGCTGGTGGTCACGTGGTAATCGCCATCGCGAGTGATGTCGACAAAACCGACTCCTTCGCGAATCTCGACGCCGCATTCGCGGGCGTGGTTGACGAGTGCAGCATCGAGGTCGAGACGTGTGGCGATGGCAGCAAATTGGCCGTCGTCGGGTAACTGCAAATCAATCACGCGTCCGGATGGTGAACGCAGGCTCACATCGCGACATACCTTCCAGCTGGCCACCGTGTCGGGGCGCAAGCCCAACTGGTCGAGTAAACGCAGAGCCCCCGTCGTGAGGCCGTCGCCGCAACACTTGTCGCGAGGAAACGTGGCCTTATCAATCAGCTGCACGCTCAACCCGAGTTGGTGGGCAGTCAATGCAGCAGCAACGCCCGCCGGCCCAGCGCCGATTACCAGTACGTCAAGGAGTCTCGTCACGCGTTGAGAGACTAGATTGCGACAGCGTCAAACATCTGACGAAAACGCCAGGAAAGGATCAGTCATGGCCAAATTATGTGCAGGTCGAGTGGTGGTTGTCACCGGAGCAGGTCGCGGAATCGGGCGTGAACATGCGCTGAGCCTGGCGCGCCATGGTGCCCACGTTGTAGTGAACGATTTGGGCGCCGGTGTAGACGGCAGCGGTGGCGATGTTTCGCCAGCCAACCAAGTGGTGGCCGAAATCGAAGCCATGGGTGGCAAGGCAATTTCCAACGGTGACGACATTTCGTCGTTTGATGGTGCTGAGCGTTTGATCAAAGCAGCAGTCGATACGTTCGGCGATCTCCACGGTGTGGTCAACAATGCCGGCATCTTGCGCGACCGCATGATGGCCAACATGAGCGAACTCGAATGGGATTCAGTCATCAAGGTGCACCTGAAGGGCACATTTGCACCGTCACACTTTGCTGCCGCCTACTGGCGTGATCAATCAAAAGCCGGCAAGCCCGTTGATGGGCGCATCATCAACACCACTTCGGTGTCGGGCATCTACGGCAACATCGGCCAAGCCAACTACGGGGCAGCCAAAGCTGGCATCGCAGCCTTCACCGTCATCACTGCACTCGAGTTGGCGCGTTACGGCGTGACCGTCAATGCGGTGGCACCAGTTGCGCTCACCCGCATGACTGAAAACCTGCAACCCACACCACCCACCGACGAAGAGCGTGAAGCCCAGTCACCGCGCTGGATTGCACCAATCGTCACGTGGTTGGCTTCAGCCGAGAGCAAAGATGTGACTGGTCGAGTGTTTGAAACCAGTGGTCGCTCGTTTGCGGTTGCCGAGGGTTGGGTGCGCGGTCCGTCGCATGACCCTGTGGATGACCCAACTCGCCTTGGGCCAATCGTCGAAGAGCTGCTTGCCAAGTCGCGCGCAAACTCTGGAATGGACGGCCGCCCCGGATCGTGGCCGCAACCACAAAAAAAATAACGCACTAGTCACGTTGTTACGCACCCGCGCAACACGTGTTGTTGCACAGGTGGCGTTAGACGAGGCGTTTGGCGAGCATCGCCACGATGAGCCCGGGCTTTGACTCTTGCTCGCCAACTTGTTCGAAACCTAGACGGGAGTGAAAACGCAACGAGCCTTCGTTGCGGGGTTGCAAGTTGACTTCGCAGACAAACAAGTCGGTATTGCCTGTGGCACGAATGCGTCGCTCGACCTCGGCATACAACAATTCACCGCGGCCTTGTGACTGGAATGGTGTATCAATGACCACCCGGTCGAGATACACAAAAGTGGGGTAGCGATCAGCAAACCAGGCGTAGTTCACGCCGAGATCTTCGCTGATACCACTGGCAAAAGTGGTGCAAAAGCCGTGGGGTTCGCTGGTGGCGGTGTCGGTCATGACAAGAGCGTGCTCGGCTAGCCGCACGTCTTGTTGCAGCTCGTCGAGATCGATCAACGACACTGCTGGCACGTTGTCGTTGTTCATCCGCATCACTGCGGCAAGATCGCCGGCCTGCATATCGCGAATCATGGTCAAAACAGCCTCAGTTCGTCCACGCGGCGACCGCGCAGTTCGTCGTAGTCGACTTCTTTCCACGTAAGCCCCCGGGTCTCGGCCAGCGTGCGAGCCTGTGGCTTGATCGACTGAGCCACGAATACCCCACGCAGTACGCCAAGAGACGTATCGACACGCAGATACTCCAGATAGCGACCAAGTTGTTCGACCCCGTCAATTTCGCCACGCCGTTTGATTTCAATCGCCACCGTTGTTCCGTCGCTAGCGCGACACAACAAGTCGACCGGGCCGATTGCGGTTGGGTATTCGCGCGCAATGAGGATGAGCCCGTCTTCGATCACTGTTGGGTCGGCAGCCAACAGCTCCTGCAGATGCGCTTCGACACCGTCTTTTGATAAACCCGGGTCATCGCCGAGTTCGTGGCTCACGTCGCTCAAAACCTGCAGCAGATTGATGACCAGCCGCTCGTCTTTGGGGTTGGTGATTTCCCAACGATCAGGGAATTCGCGAATCTCATTTGGTGCATTCATCCAGTTGAGTGGTTTGTATGCGCCACCATCGGCGTGAATGGCAACACAGCCATCGGCTTTAACCATGATGAGGCGCGTGGCCTCGGGCAACGAAGCCTCGAGCCGGCCGATGTAGTTGACCGTGCAACGGGCAATGACGAGACGCACGTGTTAATACTGACAAATCGCGCGGCTAGCGCGCGACGTGGTCGCGCATCCGCTTTTGGATGATCTCGCGGCGCTTTTGCAGGTCGCGGTAGGTCATGCTGTTCACATCGCTGCCAACACCCAGCCCAGCTTTAACACTGTCGAGGTTGATTTCCACCTGGTTGGGGTCGATACCCAATTCGCGACCCAGCTGCTCGCCGTGGCGTTGGGCAAACAGCATCGAGATGTTGGCGATTTCACCGAGCAAATCCAAATCGGGTGCCAAACGGGCGATTGCGCCGTCCAAGAACACCATGTTCTTGACGTACAGCATCAACTCTTTCGGCATCCGCGCGCCGTAGGCGAGAAGTGCCTTCACGACGCGCTGCACTTCTTGCACGAGTTGCTCACCCGACAATGTTGTCGGGTCGATTGTGGCCTGGTCGAGGCGCAAGTCTTTGATGACTGCATCGATGTCGGTGTCCATCGGCAGCGCACCAAGGTCGCGAAGCGCAGAAATTTGCCCCTTCACATCGTTGGTCGTCGCGCTCAGCATCAGCCGCAAAAATGCCATGCGACGAATACCGGTGAGGCGACCGACGATGCCGAAGTCAAGTAGTGCGGTGCGACCGTCGCGCATCACGAAAAGGTTGCCACCATGCAAGTCGCCGTGGAACACCCCGTACAGCAGCGCGCCTTCCATGAAGGCGATCATGCCTGTGCGAATCACGGCTTCGGTGTCGATGCCGGCATCTTTCATGCCAGCCACATCGTCGAACTTGAAACCTTCAAGGCGCTCCATCACGATCACGCGGCGAGTGACTAACTCGGCATGTGGTCGGGGAATCACGTAACCGTCTTGCTTCAAGTCGGCCAAGATGCTGGCGATGTCGAGCATGTTGGATGCCTCGAGACGAAAGTCGAGTTCTTCAACGATGGTCTCGGCAAACAATTCAACGAGCGCTGGTGGGTTGGCCAGGGCCGCCACCTTGATACGACCCACTAGGAACGGCGCCAACCACGCCATGACCTTTAAGTCTTTGCGCACGAGGACACCAACCTGGGGTCGCTGCACTTTTACCACGACTGATTCACCGGTGCGCAACACCGCAGCGTGCACTTGAGCAATCGATGCAGCCGCAATGGGTGTGGTCGAAAAACTCGCGAACACGTCTTCGATTCGCGCACCAAGATCGCCCTCTACGACGAGTCGCACATCGTCAAACGACTCGGCTGGCACTTGGTCGCGACAACGCTTGAACTCTTCCACCAATTCGGTGGGGAAGAGACCTTCGCCGCTGGAGATGATCTGGGCCAACTTGATGTACGTCGAACCCAGGCGCTCGATGGCGTGGCGCATTCGTAGCGAGAGATCTGCGCGCGACGCTTCGGGGGAGGCATATTTTTTACGCCTCCGCTTCCACCACCAAGGCGCAAGGGCTTTGCCGAGCGTGTAGACCACGACGACGAGTCGTCGAACGGGCGGCACACGCGGAGCCGCCATGAGTGACGGCAGTTCGGTGCGGGCTTGGGCGCGCAAACCTTCGACCAGACCACGCCAACGCACGTTGTCGCGATCGAGAATCCATGGTGGGTTGTCGCTGAATGCGCCCCACGCCCGATCGGCGGGGGTCACTGCGTTTTCCACCCCTGCAGTCTGCCTAGGTCATTGACCGTTGTGTCGGGCGAAGCGCGCTAGTTGGCTGTGAAGTTGCGCACTGCCCGCAGGATGTCGTCAGCCAGATGCGGCGGACAGATCAAGAGGTCAGGCAGCCAAGTGTCGCGCTCGTTGTACACCAGTGGGCTGCCGTCAATGCGACTGGTGTGCAAACCCGCGGCTCGTGCCACGGCGATGGGCGCAGCAGAGTCCCACTGGTGTTGCCCGCCGGCATGCAAATAAATATCGACATGCCCGAGCACCACAGCCATGGCCTTGGCACCAGCCGAGCCGAGGCGCACGCCGTCGTAACCCAACTGTTGGGCCACCGATGCTGCAACAGCTGGGGTGCGCGATCGCGACACCACCATCAGTGGGGTGCGAGTCAGCGGGGCTCGAGGTGTTGGCGCCGGCGACGTGCTCAACGTGAGCCCCAGGCTTGGCAAACCAACGGCAGCGGCGGTGAGTTCGCCGTGTGTGCCCGCGTTGCGTTCCCACAATGCGATATGCACGGCCCAGTCGTCGCGGTCGGCTTCGCCAAATTCGGCGGTTCCATCGAGCGGGTCAACGATCCACACGCGATCTGCTGACAGCCGTTGGGCGTCATCGGCCCCTTCTTCGGAGAGTACGGCATCGTCGGGGCGCACGCGACGCAGGGTGTCGACGATAAAGCGGTGGGCGAGCGCATCGCCGGCATCCATCATGTACCAAGGCGATGTGTCGTCGCGAATCATCTGCTCGCGAAGCTTGACAAGTAGCTCGCCCGTCGCGCGGGCAAGATGCGTAGCAAGATCGGCGTCGTTCAGCGACGCAGAAATCTTCTCGGTGGGTTGGCTGGTCACAGGTTGGGCTACGGTCTCGTGCGTCGCCCGAGCTCGATAGCTCGTCGCACTAAGTCACGCACATTGGTTTCGTTGGCACCTGCATCCACAATTCGGCGAATGTTGGTTTCGAGAATTTCAGCATCGGCTTCGTCGAACTCAGCTGATCGTTGCGTAGTGGCGACCGTGCTAACGGCCAGCAATACGATTGCCGCAATAGCGCTGATGCTGCCGGCGGTGAGCACGGCACCAATGTTGTTGTCGGCTAATGACGCAGCAATCATGCTGGCGATGCCACCGACAAAGCACACGATGCACACGAGTCGAATAACACGAACTGCGCGCGTGTTGCTCATTTGCGGGTGAGTGGCTTGTAGCGCAAGCGGCGGGGTTGTTCGGCGTCAACGCCGAGCTCCTTGCGACGCCAGGCTTCGTAGTCCTGAAAGTTGCCTTCGAACCAACGCACTTGGCTGTTGCCTTCGAAGGCGAGCACGTGTGTGGCGATGCGGTCCAAGAACCAGCGGTCGTGACTGATAACAACTGCGCAACCAGGGAACGCTTCGAGTGCAGACTCGAGCGCGCGCAACGTGTCGACGTCAAGGTCGTTGGTTGGTTCGTCCAACAACAACACGTTGCCGCCAGTCTTCAATAATTTGGCGAGATGCACTCGGTTGCGTTCACCACCCGAGAGCTCGCCGACTTTTTTCTGCTGATCGCTGCCTTTGAAGTTGAAACTTGCCACGTAGGCACGGCCATGAATTTCGCGACCGCCGATCTTGAGTGTTTCGGCGCCATCGGTGATTTCTTCGTACACGCTGTTTTCGGCATTCAACGAGTCGCGACTTTGGTCGACGTAACTCAACTGCACCGTTTCGCCAACTTCGACGGTGCCTGAGTCGGGTTGCTCTTGACCAGTGAGCATGCGAAACAGCGTGGTCTTACCGGCGCCGTTGGCCCCGATGATGCCGACGATGCCGGCGGGTGGCAGTGAAAAGGTGAGATCTTCGATGAGCAGTCGATCGCCGTAACCCTTGGCCATGTTCGACACTTTGATGACGGTGTCGCCAAGGCGGCGGCCGGCGGGAATGGTGATCTCCAGTTTGTCGGGGCCACCTTCGGCGGCTTGAGCTTCGGCATGCAACTTTTCGTAGGCCGCAAGTCGGGCTTTGCCCTTGGCTTGACGCGCCTTGGGCGCCATGCGGACCCATTCCAATTCACGTTGCAGCGTTCGGCGGCGTACGTCGTTGGATTTTTCCTCTTGGGCGAGACGTTCTTGTTTTTGTTCCAACCAGCTGGAGTAGTTGCCCGAAAATGGGATACCGCGACCGCGATCAAGTTCGAGGATCCACTTGGCGACGTTGTCCAAAAAGTAGCGATCGTGGGTGATGGCAATCACGGTGCCGGCGTACTCCTGCAAGAAGCGCTCCAGCCAGTCGACACTTTCGGCGTCGAGGTGGTTGGTGGGTTCGTCAAGGAGCAACAAATCAGGTCGTGACAAAAGCAGTCGACACAACGCGACACGACGGCGCTCACCGCCCGAGAGTTTGGTGACATCGGCATCGTTCGGTGGGCAGCGCAAGGCGTCCATTGCAATCTCGACGTTGCGCTCGAGGCTCCACGCATCGACTGCGTTGATCTTGGCTTCAAGTTCTGCTTGTCGTGCACCAACTTTGTCGAAGTCGGCATCAGGTTCGCCCCACATGGCCGTAACTTTTTCGTAGTCGGCTAGTAGGTCACGAATTGGGGCAACTCCATCCATCACGTTGCCGAGCACATCTTTGTTGGCATCGAGTTGTGGTTCTTGGGCCAACAAGCCGACGCTGAAGTTGGGCGTGAGTCGTGCTTCGCCGCTGTAGCCGTCGTCTAGACCGGCCATGATTTTGAGCAGACTCGATTTGCCGCTGCCGTTAGAGCCCAAGACGCCAATTTTTGCGCCGGGATAAAACGACAACGAGATATCGGCCAGCACCTGGCGATCGGGTGGGTAGAAGCGCCCCAACTTGTGGCAGGTATAGATGAATTCAGCAGTCACTGACCTACAACCTAGTTTCCGCTACCTTCTATTGCAGAGCGACGAAGGTTGCTCGTCCAATCAACACGTTTCGAAAGGCCGTCCCATGGAACTCTTCTCTGGCGATTACTTCCTCAATTTCTTCATGCGCTACCTGCACGTTCTGGTCGGAATTGCATGGATTGGCTTGCTGTACTACTTCAACTTGGTACAAGTTCCAGCCCTTGCCGCATATGGTGACGAAGCCAAGGCCCGCAGCATCACCCTCGACAAGGTGGCGCGCCGTGCGCTTTGGTGGTTTCGTTGGGCGGCAATTGCCACCTTGGGCACCGGCATCTTGATTACTGGTCAGCCGACGTATTGGAAGAACTTTTTTGGTTCGTTGTCAACCGCAGGAATTGGCCACGATGCTGCGATCACCGTTGGCATGATCTTTGCCATCACGATGGCAGCCAACGTGTGGATGATCATCTGGAAGAACCAAAAAGTTGTGCTGGCCAATGCCGTCAACGTGCTCGGTGGGGGTCAGCCCGACCCAAATGCCGCGGCCGCCGGCCGCAAAGCGTTGCTCGCCTCACGCCAGAACTTGGTGTTTTCGGTGCCGATGCTGTGGTTCATGGTTGGTTCAGCCCACTTCTATGGCACCGCCTACAAGAATGCCACCACCAACAACGCATTGACCTACGTGCTCATTGCCGTGGTCGTCGGCGCTGTTTTGCAGCTGAACGCCCTCGGCAAACTGGGTGGCACCGCGCCAACCAACAAGTTGCTGTGGCCGTATGAGTCGCACAAAAATGCCATGATCACCAGTGGCGTGCTGCTGGTCGCGTTGTGGTTGCTCTCTGAGTTCATGCTCGCCTAAGCACCAGCTCCGCAATAAGTACGCTGAAGGGCGTGACTGCGCCAGTGAACACGTCTGTTGGTGGCTCTGCGGGCGACGACTTTGGCGCCAACTCGTGGCTCGTCGAAGAGATGTACGAGCGGTACCGCGACAACCCAGCGGCGGTGAGCGAGCAGTGGCAAGAATTTTTTAGCGACTACAAACCACTTGGCGCGCCACGCGCCGATGTGACCGCCGAAATCGTTCGCCCGGGCGCGAGCGTGGCTACACAGTCGGGGACACAGTCGGCTACACAGTCGGGCACGAAGCCGGCCGCACAGTCGGCGACAAAGTCAATTACACCAACGCAGCCCGCACCAGCGCCCGCCCCCGTCGTGTTGACACCATCGGGTGAGCCCGAAGCGATTCGTGGCGTCGGGGCAGCAATCGCGGCAAACATGGAGCGCAGCTTGGCGGTGCCCACTGCCACGAGCATGCGCCAGATTCCGGCCAAGTTGCTCGAAGTCAACCGTCGCGTCATCAACGGCTATCGCTCGCGTACGGGTCAAACAAAAGTCAGCTTCACGCATCTCATCGGATACGCGGTCGTGCGTGCGATGGTCGACGAAGTGCCAAACATGAAGAATGCCTTTGTTGCAGACGCTGACGGCAAACCGCAGTTACAACGCCATACCAACGTGAACCTCGGTTTGGCGGTGGACGTCGACAAGGGCAACGGCCAGCGCGCACTCGTGGTGCCGGTGTTGAAAGGCGCAGACACCCTCGACTTCCTGGGTTTCGTTCTGGCCTACGACGACATCGTGCGCAAGGTGCGCACCAACAAATTGACGATTGACGATTTCCAAGGTGCCAACGTGAGCCTCACCAACCCGGGCACGATTGGCACCAATCAGTCGGTGCCACGCCTCATGGTCGGCCAAGGTGTGATTGTTGGTGTCGGGTCGATTGATTACCCAGCTGAATTTCAGGGCAGCGATGAACGTGCGTTGAACCAACTTGGTGTGTCAAAAGTGGTCACCATCACGAGCACCTACGACCATCGCATTATTCAGGGTGCTGAGAGCGGTCTGTTTTTGAAATACATGAACGAGCTGTTGCTCGGTGAACACGGGTTTTATGAGGCGATTTTCCGCAGTCTTGG
Source organism: Ilumatobacteraceae bacterium (assembly GCA_040401815.1). Lineage (GTDB taxonomy): Bacteria > Actinomycetota > Acidimicrobiia > Acidimicrobiales > Ilumatobacteraceae > F1-60-MAGs027. The sequence continues at coordinate 83,247 of JBBANT010000002.1, forward strand.
TGTGCCGTATGAAGCCGTCAAGTGGCGTCAAGACACCAACGAGCTCGACGGTGTTGACCTGCAAGCCCACAAACAAATGCAGGTGGCCACCCTCATTCGCGTGCATCGCGTGCGTGGCCATCTCATCGCTGACCTTGACCCGCTGCGGTGGAAAGCGCCACGGATGCCCCGCGAACTCGACCCACTCACGTATGGCCTCACAATTTGGGATCTGGACCGCGAGTTTGCCACTGGCGGTGTGGGCGGTGTGCCGCGCTCGACGCTTGGTGCGTTGCTTGGTGTGTTGCGCGACGCGTACTGCCGCACGATTGGCATCGAATACATGCACATTCAAAACACCGACGAACAGCGCTGGATGCAAGAGCGAGTCGAGGGCAATGGTGACGACTTCGTCGCCGAGCCGATGGTGATTTTGGAGCGCCTGAATGCCGCCGAGGCGTTCGAACGTTTCTTGGCCACAAAATATGTCGGCACCAAACGTTTCGGGCTGGAGGGTGCCGAGTCGGCAGTGCCGATCATGGACATGATTCTCAACTTGGCCGCTGATCACGGTATGGATGGCGCTGTTATCGGAATGGCGCATCGCGGCCGACTCAATGTGCTGGCCAATGTGGTGGGCAAGAGTCTTGAGCACTTGTTTGGTGAATTCGAAGGCCACGTCGACCCTCACGCCGTGCAGGGCTCGGGTGACGTGAAGTATCACCTCGGAACATCCGGCAAGTTTCAGGCGCGCAGTGGTGCTTTGTTGCCGATCGAGTTGGCATCCAACCCAAGTCACCTAGAAACCGTCGACCCCATCGTGCTCGGCACGGTGCGTGCCATGCAGGATCAAATCGAGCCACCGGGCGCATTCAGCGTGCTGCCGCTTCTTGTGCATGGTGACGCGGCATTCGCTGGTCAAGGCGTCGTCGCTGAATGCTTGGCGATGAGCGACACGAGTGGCTACCGAGTGGGCGGCACGATTCACCTCATCATCAATAACCAAATCGGCTTTACCACCTCGCCTGAATACGCGCATTCATCGCAGTACTGCAGCGATATTGCTAAGTCGGTCGGAGCCCCGATCTTCCATGTCAACGGCGACGACCCCGAAGCGTGTGTGCGAGTTGCCAAGTTGGCCTTCGAATACCGCCAGCGCTTTCACAAAGACGTTGTTATCGACATGGTGTGCTATCGCCGCCACGGCCACAACGAAGGTGACGACCCGAGTTACACCCAGCCGCTCATGTACAAAGCAATTGCCGAGCGTCGCAGCGTGCGCAAGTTGTATCTAGAAACCCTGGTGAAGCGTGCCGACGTGAGCGTCGAAGATGCCGAGCGAGTGCTGGCGGACTATCAGGCGAAACTGCAATCAGCACTTGACGACACCCGTGCCCATGCTCGGGAAGTCACCAAAGTGCCACCACCGCCCAAGCCACTTGGTGTGCTGCCACACGTGACGACCGGCGTCGAGCGAGCGATGCTTGATCAGGTATTCGCTGCACTCAACCGCTACCCAGATGATTTCACCGTGCACCCGAAGTTGTTGCGCCAATTCGAAACCCGACGCGAGATGTATGAAAACGACGGCGATGTGGATTGGGCAACGGCCGAAGCGCTCGCGTTTGGCACCCTCACGCTCGAGGGGTCACCAGTGCGGCTGGCCGGTGAGGATTGCCGTCGCGGCACCTTCAGCCACCGCCATGCGGTGCTCGTTGACTATCTCAACGAAACAAAATATGCACCACTGGCCAATATCGCCCCTGGTGCAGCGAAGTTCTGGGTGTATGACTCGTTGTTGTCGGAGTACGCAGCGCTGGGATTCGAATACGGCTATGCCCATGCCAACCCGGCTGCACTCGTGATGTGGGAAGCCCAGTTCGGCGACTTCGTGAATGGTGCCCAGGTGATTATCGATCAATACTTGGTTGCAGCCGAAGACAAGTGGGGCCAACACAATGGCCTGGTTTTGTTGTTGCCACACGGCATGGAAGGCCAAGGCCCCGAGCATTCATCGGCGCGTCTCGAGCGGTTTTTGCAACAGTGTGCTGAGGACAACATCCAAGTGGCGTATCCAACGACAGCTCGCCAGTATTTCCATTTGTTGCGTCGCCAGGTGCGACGCGATGTGCGTAAACCGCTCGTGGTGATGGCACCCAAACAGCCGTTGCGCATGAAAGAGAGCCGCTCGCCAATCAGCGAATTGACGACGGGCTCATTCAGCGAGGTGCTCGACGACCCATTTGTGGCCGATCGTTCGGCAGTGCGGCGCGTGGTGTTGTGCTCGGGCAAAGTTGCGTGGGATGCCATGGCTGAGCGCACCAAGCGTGGCGCTGCTGTGGCCATCGTGCGAGTGGAACAGCTGTATCCGTTTCCGGAAGCCCAAATCAGTGCGGTGTTGGCGACGTATCCCAATGCCAAAGAAGTGCTGTGGTTGCAGGAAGAGCCCGAGAACATGGGCGCCTGGCACTTCGTTGAGCACATCATCTGGCGCTTCAAAGACCATGGATACGACCTACGTCATGTTTCGCGTGTCGAGTCGGGCAGCCCAGCAACAGGCAGTAAGGCTGTCCACGACCAAGAACTCGCCGAACTCATGGACTCGACTTTCGTTTCGTGGTAGTTGCAAAAGCCAAAATCGGCGCTCGAACAATACCCAACCACGTGGTGGTGGACGGCAGCAATCTCGCCACCGAAGGACGCAGCACGCCAAGCCTCACGCAATTGAACGAAGCCGTGTTGGCGTTCATGCAAGAGTTCCCCAAGACCCAGGTGACCGTCGTCGTTGATGCAAGCTTCGGGCATCGCATCGACAAAAAAGAAGCCTCGGAGTTTTCTGAAGCCATCGCTAACGGTGAACTGGTCACGCCGCCAGCCGGCGCAGTTGGTCGCGGCGATGGTTTCGTGTTGATGATTGCCGACAAGGTCAATGCAACGATCGTGTCGAACGATAGTTATCAAGAGTTCCATGATCAGTACACGTGGCTTTTTGACAGCGGCCGTTTGATTGGCGGCAAGCCGGTGCCACACGTGGGGTGGGTGTTCGTTGATCGACTACCTGTGCGTGTGAAGAGCGAGTCGTCACCGCAGCGTGGCGTACCCAACAAGACCGCACCGATTCCGCGACCACTTTCTCGACCCTTGCCACGACCAACTGCTCGTCCGGCAGGCCGGCAGGCTGAGCGACCTAGTTCGCGACCAGCACCGCGCCCAACTGCGCGCCCGCCAACGCGTCCAATTCCACGTCCACCTAGTCGGCAGTTGCCCCGCCCGACGGCGGCCAGAGCAAATGCTGCACCATCGGCAGTCAACACCGTTGAGCAGTACGAGGCCTTTGCCACCAAGTTTCCGGTTGGCACCAAGGTCAAAGGGGTCGTCGAATCGTTTGCGTCGCACGGTGCCTATGTGCGGATCGGCGAGGTTGCGGGTTATCTACCGATTCGTTTGATGGCAGCACCTGCACCGCGCACGCCGCGCGAACACGTAAAAATTGGTGAGCAGTTGTCGCTGGTGGTGAGTGACTTTACGCAATCGCGGCGCAGTATTGAAGTGAGTTTGTTGCCGGTTGAAAAACTCCCAGCTGCCAAGACCGCCAAACCAGCGAAGCGAACGCCGGTGGCGCGTGTGCTCAAACGACGTCAACGTCGGGGGTGATGTCTTCGAGTTCGCGGTGCACGGTTTCTGGAAATTTAGTGAGTACGAGCACCATCACCAGAATTGGCGCGAGGGCCAGCGTCGCCATCACTTCGCCATAACTCCAGCCACGAGCCAGTAGTTGACCGGCAGCAATCAGGCCGAGACTGCCACCGATGAGCCCGCAGGCAGTCACCGTGGCCGCCCCAGCGCTGCGGTGTGCAGTGGGAAACATCTCGCCGCGGTACACACCGAGCGCCGGGAAGGAGATTCCAAGAAAGAATCCGCCGACTAATTGTGAGATCCACATGGCTGGCCCGGCAGTAGCAAAGGCGACGACTACAAGCAGCGTGCCAATCGCCAACGAAAAAGCCCCAACCTGGCGACGGCCACGCCGATCAGCTATGCGACCACCGATGATAAGCCCGAATCCCGCTGGCATCGCCGTGACGATGGTGAAGATACTCACCATGAGCGCGTTGTAGTTGCGTTCATCACGCAGATAGTTGACGAAATACACACTGGCCGATGCGATGAACACGCTGATCAAAAAGGCCGCGACAATTTGGGTGAATAGTCGAGATCGCGAAACACGGGCTACGGGCATGCTGTCAGTAAATGTATGCACGCGGGTAAATCGCTGTGTTTCCCGTAGTTGCCGTTGTAATACAAATGCCACCGGCAGCCAGATGAGCGACAACAAGTACAGCCAACGCCAACCTGCGTCACTGGTATCAGCCAACGGCAGGGCAGCAACCGCCACGCCGGCACCAACACTGCTGGCGATGGCGACCAGACCGACTGATCGGGCCCGAGTTTCGCGCGACATCTCTTCGGTGAGGATCACCAGAATCAGCACATTGATCACCAGTGCCAACGGCCGCGCAAGTGACTGTGAAACAACAAGCCATTCAAAGTTCGGGGCTACAGCGCCGCTGGCCGCGGACAATGGTGCTGCCCAGGCTGCAGCAACCAGCATCGTTCGCCGCCCGATGCGGTCGGCAAAGAGAGCAATCGGGGGCACGATGATGACACCCCAACGCGTGATGGCTGCCCCGACACCGATAGCAGAATCCGTGCGACCAAAATCATCGGCAGCAAACGAGACTGTCTGGGTGAACAGCGTGTTGACGAATGCAAAGGGGATAGAAGCCAAGGCCAGCAACCACAACACCCGGTGTTCACCCTTCAGTGGCATTGCGCGAGCATACTGAGAGTGGTGAAAATCGAATCCCCACGCATCATCGTGCGGCGCAGTGGCCCACTTTCAGGTTCGGTGCAGGTACCTGGCGCCAAAAATTCGGTGCTCAAACTCATGGCGGCGACCTTGTTGGCCGAGGGTGACTACGTTCTCACCAACGTGCCCGCCATTACCGACGTGCACACGATGGCTGAAACTCTCGGGGCACTCGGCGTTTCGTCAACTTGGTTGGGGCCGCACGAACTGTCGCTCACCAACTCGGGTAAGATCACACCAGAAGTACCGTTTGAGAAGTTTGACAAAATGCGCGCCAGCCTCAACGTGCTTGGCCCGCTTTTGACTCATTATGGATCAGCGCGCATCAATTGGCCAGGTGGCGACGACTTCGGTGGTCGACCAATCAACCTGCACGTTGCGGGGCTGCAAAAAATGGGCGCCACCGTTGAAGAAGGTTTGTACGACATCTTCGCCGTTGCCGACCGGTTGAAGGGAACCAACATCGAGTTGGATATTCCGAGCGTCGGCGCCACCGAAAACTTGCTCACTGCGGCAATCTACGCCCGTGGGGTGACGGTCATTGACAATGCAGCGCGCGAACCCGAGGTGCAGGACTTATGCAACATGTTGATTGCCATGGGTGCCGACATCGAGGGCATCGGAACTTCACGATTGATCATCCATGGCTGTGAACGTGGCTCGCTGAAGAGCACGAAACATGCCGTGGTACCAGACCGCGTGCAAGCCGCTACGTATATGGCAGCTGTGGCGGTGGCAGGTGGCGACATCGTGGTGCGAACTGCACGCACCGAACATATGGAAGAACTGCTCAACTGTTATGCCCGAATGGGTGTCGCAGTGACACCACAACGTGATGGCGTACGCGTCACTTCGCACGAGCGCTTGCGGGCAATCGACTTCATCACCGAGCCGTATCCCGGCATCGCGACCGACTACAAACCATTGCTTCTGGCGATGTTGTGCGTGAGCCGTGGCGAGGGTTCGGTGACCGAGACGCTCTTTCCGGGTCGCTTCCGATACATCGAAGAATTCCGTCGCCTCGGCGCATCGATTGCGATCTATGGCAACAAAGCCACGGTGCGCGGCGTGTATGAACTCATCGGTAGCGAGGTGCGGGTGCCAGATATTCGTGCCGGTGCTGCTCTTGTGGTCGCTGGCCTCGTGGCCCAAGGTGAAACCATCGTGCATGACATCCACCACATTGACCGTGGATACGACGATTTAGTTGGTCGCCTCAGCGGTCTTGGTGCTGATGTGACTCGCGTTTGACACGCCTGGTTGCCCGCCATAGAGCAAACACGATGACAGCGATTGGTCCTGCCACGAGCAGAATCTCGTCCCAACCACCTTGGTGTGCGATCACGC
>JBBANT010000002.1:89542-92247 GCA_040401815.1 Ilumatobacteraceae bacterium
ACTGAAGTAGTCGCGATCGCTTAGCAATGGCGAGTCGTTCAAGTGACCCCGCCCAATTGTTTGGAGCGGCAGCAAAAGGAGACCGCGGTGCGCTGGCGCGACTGTTGTCGTTGGCAGAACGCGGGGGAGATCAAGGGCGTGAAGTGGCGCGACTCGCCAGCCCGCATGCTGGTCGCGGCTATGTGGTGGGCATCACTGGCGCACCTGGCGCCGGAAAGAGCACGCTCACATCGGCGTTGATCGGTGAGTTACGCGCTCGCGGCGCACGAGTTGGGGTATTGGCCATCGATCCTTCGTCGCCATATACGGGCGGGGCAATTTTGGGTGATCGAGTGCGCATGCAAGACCACACGCACGACGACAAGGTGTACATCCGATCGATGGCAACTCGTGGTCACCTGGGAGGTTTGTCGTTGGCTACGAGCGAGGCCATTCGACTGTTGGATGCGACCGGTCACGACTGGATCATCGTCGAAACGGTCGGCGTTGGACAGGTGGAAGTAGAAATTGCGGGCAAAGCAGACAGCACCGTGGTGGTGGTTAACCCAGGCTGGGGTGATGCCGTGCAAGCCAACAAGGCCGGGTTGCTCGAAATTGCCGACATCTTTGCCATCAACAAAGCCGATCGTGATGGTGTGGAGTCCACCCGCCGCGATTTGCAAGCCATGCTTGACCTCACCGAGTTTGCCGAGGGCGAATGGCAACCCACCATTGTTTCGACCGTGGCAACCACCGGACACGGTGTTGTTGAGTTGGTGGATGCGGTGGTGGCGCATCGTGCCGATGCCCAAGCCAGCGGCGAACTTGTGCGTCGTCGCGAAGTGCGTCGTCGCGAGGAGTTGCGCGAAATAGTCGAACGTCGGTTGGAGCTGCGCGCCCGCGAACTGTGCAGTGGTGCCAAGTGGGATGCCCTGGAAGCACAAGTGGTGTCTGGTCTGCTCGACCCATGGTCGGCAGCCGACGACATGCTCCGTGGCATTTCGGCATGAGCGACGCGTCATCTCTGAGTACGCCTGCTGAACGCAAGCGGGTCATCAATGCCAGCCTCACGCTGGGCGGTGCGGTGGGCATCACTGCATTGTCGTTTGGTCTAGCCGCCGTTTCGGCTGGTGCCAGCGTGTGGCAGGCGTGCGCACTGTCGTTTTTCACTTTCACGGGTGCGTCTCAATTCTCGGCGATGAGCGTGGTCGGTGCCGGTGGTTCGATGGGTGCTGCATTCGGCGGCGCAGCGCTGTTGGCCGTGCGAAATTTTGTGTATGGCGTGGCGCTGGCTGGTCGGTTGGCCAATGATGAGCAAGGCCGCAAGCTGCCGCTGCTGCAACGTTTGGTGGCTGCTCAATTTGTGATTGATGAAACCACGGCAATGACCACCGCCGAGTCGACACCGCGCTTGGCACGTACGGCTTTTTGGGTGACCGCATTATCACTGTTTGTTACGTGGAACCTCGGCACGCTGATTGGTGCGCTTGCCGGATCGTTTCTCGATACGCAAGCACTTGGCTTTGACGCAGCATTCCCCGCAGCGTTCGCTGCGATGCTGCCGCCTCATTTGCGCACCCGCAGGGGCAAGCTGGCGGCAATCACTGGTGCGGTGGTGGTGGTGGCATTGACCCCATTCGTGCCGGTTGGTATTCCAATTTTGGTTGCCGTCGTCGGGGTGATGTTTGGGGTACGACGATGATCTCGGCAACAGTCGATGGCATTGCACTAAGCAACAGCCAATTGTGGGTGTTGGTGATTGTGCTTTCGGCTACCGCTTATGCGTTGAAGGTGTTGGGGTTCGTGGTGGTCGGTGGGCGCACCATGCCGCCGCTGGTGGACCGCTGTTTGGCGCTCATTCCGGCAAGTTTGCTGGCAGCACTCGTAGCCAAAGATACGTTCACTTCAGCACAAGAATTCGTCGTAGATGCCCGCGCAATCGGGTTGGTGGTGGCACTTGTGGCAGTTTGGCGACGCGCGCCGTTCATTGTGGTCGTAGTGGCGGCGATGGCAGCAACAGCGTTAGTGCGGGCGCTCGCATAACGCAGCCAGTCGGCGCAAATTACCGCGCCAAATGCCGGCCAACACGATCTTGCCACCGATCAATGCGCCGAGTGGCCCGCCCAGCCACCACGGAAACCGCAGGCTTTCCTCCCACACGAATCTTGTTGTGTTGGCATCAATCGCTTCGAGCTTGAACACGCCGCTTCCCGTAACGATGCCCACGTGTTCCACACCCATTGCTCGCTGTGGCTCCCACTGGGTGATGAGCATCTGGTCTGTCAATCGAATTGGCCCAACTTTGGTCAAGCACAAAAATTTTGTACCGACACCGCGTTGTTGATTGCCAACGAAGGTGATGCTTTCGGCGTCGGCCATCCAGTCGATGTGTCGCTCGACGGGTTCGACAATGGCCCAGACCCGTTCGACTGATGCTGCAATTATTCGTGAGACCTTGATGCCCGCCATCTCAGTCAGCGTAGGTTGCCAAACACGCTCACGTGGCGCGGGGCGTCGTCGGTAAACGGTGTCTTGTGCCACGAGGCGTATCGCGCCAGCAGCGAAAGACCAGCCCGAGCACAGAGAGCATCGATGGAGGCAGGTGATTGGTAGGCGATGCGCCATGGTCGCAGCACGCGACGACCATCGTTGTGAGTACTCACCGTGGTTCCTTGCACGATGCCCGTCGCGGCATCGAAACTGCTGGTGGTATGCACATGCCAATC
>JBBANT010000003.1:0-61530 GCA_040401815.1 Ilumatobacteraceae bacterium
GCGCAGCGTCGTCGCTCCGAAGTGTTTGCTCGCAAAGGCCCCCGTAAGTACGGCAAGGACAAGCCGTTTGGTGACCGCCCAGATCGAGAAGAGCAGATCGTTGACGAAGGTTCGGTGCGTCGCCGGAAGTTCGACACTGATCGTCGCCCGTCGCGTGATTCGTCACGCGGTGGCACTAGCGCCAAGCCGCGCGCTCAGCGTCGCGATGACGGTCCGATGTTTCCCACTGCGCCAGCCTTGCAAGAGCCATTGGCCGGCGAAGTTCGTCGTGCAGTCGGGGACCGTCGCTACGACTCGGTAAGCAATCAGTTGTCACGTACATTGGTGGCCTACGACGCCGAGCGTTATCGCGAAGCTCTGTCGGTGCTCACGCCGGTGCTCGAAGATCTTTGGTTGATTAGCGATGTGCGGGTGTTGGCTGGCCGTCTCGAGTATCGCGCCCAGCGTTGGAAGGCTGCTGCAGAGCACTTGGAGTTTGCTCGGGCCAGTGATCGCACGGACATGACCAACATGCCAGTGCTCATTGACTGCTATCGCGCCTTGAAGCGATACGACACGGTCGATGAACTGTGGAGTGAATTGAAAGAAGCGTCGCCGCATCCGATGATCATGGCTGAAGGTCGGGTCTCGGCTGCCATGTCGTACGCCGACCGGCACGATGTGGCGACGGCCATTCGCATCATGACCCACGGCACCGAGCCACGCCAAGTGCAGCCTCATCACCTCCTTGAGTGGTACGTGCTGGGCGACCTGCATGACCGTGCTGGCGACCCTGTGTCGGCCAAACGGTTTTTCGTGAAGGTAGCCAAGGAAGACGCCAAATATTTCGATGTCGAAGCCCGTCTTGCCGGGCTCGGCGAATAGTTTCCCGACTTTCCACACTGTCTCGATTTTCCACAGCCGTTTGACGCATTGGCGTCACACACCTTCATAACCGCCGTCGGCGGGTCTAGTGAAGGAGTCTTCGTGTCAAAACGAACCACACGCATCGCCCGCGGGGCTAGCAACAAAAAAGAACATTCCACGAACATGGCTCTGGTGCGCGGAGCACTCGTGGCTCAGCCCACGGTGCGCGTAATTGACCGCCACCAACGAGCCACCACGTTCGACTTGGCAACTGTCGTTAACGGACGACGTGTGGTGGTGCCGGTTGTGGCGCTCAACATGGATCTTCCAGTTATCAAAGTTGGCGACGAAGTCACCGCGCTGGGCCATGTGCGAAGGCGGTTCTTTCGCGTTGGGCCGCGCACGCAGAGCGTTACCGAGCTGCTCGCTGAACACATCGTGCCAGGGGCTAAAGCCGTGCGACTCGACAAACTGTTCGCGGTGGCCAGCACCCGCACTCGCGAGGTACGCACCGCATCGTTACGCGATGACAAATGATCGCTATACGTCGAGTGGTCGTATCACTAAACCGGTGCGCAATTTTGGCGTGAAAAATGTCGACTTGGGTGGCATCAACAATCGTTCATCGGCGGTGCGGCGTATCTCGGCAATGCTCGTTGGGCGAATGAAGATCGCTGCTTGGGCCTGGCCGGCGCGCAACATTGCCGACACTTCGTCAAACCCGTGTTGGTAGGCCACTTCGTGGGTCACTGTGCGCAAGGCCGACTCGAGTCGGTCGCTGTCTAAATCTCGCAACCCGCTGAAGGCTGCGGCCTTGGGCGTGAGCCACCAACCCGAAAGTTGGTCATCCACCAGACACAACGCTGCGCGTTGAGACATCTCGGCGATGATGTGGGCGTTGACTGGCTTGTCGAGTGGCGCCACATCAAAAGTTGATGCCAGTACTTGGCGTAACTGTTGGGCAGTGATTTCGCGATACAAGCGATGAATGGCGGCGATGCTCAGCTGTTGTTCGACCAATTCTCCGACGTAGGTCATCGTGGTGCGAGCGGCGTCAGCGAGCGCAGTTTCGCTCATCTCGTCGCGGTAGGTGCGCGCAATCGCATAGCGGTGGTGCCCGTCGGCAATGAGCACCGGGGCCGATGCCACCAGCGAAGAGATCGACCGCACTCGTAGCGGGTTATCAACGCGCTCCACTCGATGGGTGACACCGTCGTCGTCTTGAAATTCACCAAGGAGGTCTCCGCCAGCCACAAGAGCGTCGGTGAGCTGTTCGCGTAGCGACAACCCCCACACCGGTGACATATTGGCGCGAGTGGCTCGAGTGAGATCGAGGCGGTCAGTTTTTGCTTTGGGGGTGGTGCGCTCGTGGGGCAGCACGCCACCAGCACCCTCGTCGACTACTTCCAACGCGCCGATGACCCCGACGGTGTTGCGACGTTGGCCGTTGGCGTCAACAAATGACATGCGATACAACGTGAACGAAGGTCGCGGGTCGAGGGTGAGCACGCCGCTGGCGCGCCATTCGCGCAATGTTGCTGCAGCGGCTTCATACGGGCTAGTTGACGCGTCACTGCTTGTGGGCAGATCGATGGCGACAATGTTGTGGGCATCTCGTGCGGCGAGTGCGGCGCGATCAGCGCCACTCAACACGTCGTAGGGCGGTGCGGTCACCTGCAGCAAGTGTTGCTGCGCCGAATAGCGCAACGCGCGGAACGGAGCAAAGATCGGCATCGTTCCAGAGTGGCAGGTTGGCGCCCCCGATGCCAACTAGCGTCGGGCGCACCGTGAAAGCGCCGATTCTCTGTGATCTTGACGGTGTGGTGTGGCTGTTGCACCAACCAATTGCGGGTTCAGTTGAGGCCATCGCCCGGTTGCGAGCAGCGGGCCATCGGGTGCTGTTTGTAACCAACAACTCGTCGGCGACGGTGAGCACCCAAGAAAATGCTCTGCAAAAAATTGGTATCCCTGCAACAGGCGACGTGTGCACTTCAGCGCAAGCAGCGGCGTTGCTTCTGGCGCCAGGGGAACGCGTGCTCGTGGCGGGTGGCCCAGGCATCGTTGAGGCAATCGAACAGCGGGGGGCCGTCGTCGTGGCGCGCACCGACAGCGACATGAGCGACGCTGAGTTCGCCGCTTGTGCCACCGATATCGACACCGTCATGGTTGGCTATCACGCTTCGTTTGACTATCGAGGTTTGACCCGAGCAACCACAGCAATTTTGGCTGGGGCGCGACTGATTGGGACCAACGACGACCCGACGTATCCCACACCGGCTGGGCTGATTCCTGGTGGTGGTTCCATCTTGGCTGCTTTTGCAACCGCTGGCGGCGTGACCCCGACTATCGCCGGCAAACCGTGTGCAGCGATGAGTCAACTCGTGCGTGAACGTTTGGCGATCAATGACTTGAGCGGCGCGTGGATGGCTGGCGATCGCGACTCGACAGACGGTGCATTCGCACGTCTTGTTGGGGCGAAGTTTGGGCTCATGTTGTCGGGGGTAAACGAGCCCAGCAACAACCGGGCAGCCCCCGATGGCGTGTTTGACAATCTCGCTGCACTTGCCGACCACGTGTTGAGTGCAGCTGCGGGCGCATAGCGCGTGACGCAATTGCAACGTATCGACCGCGCGTTAGTAGCCGCCGGTTTGGCGCGTGACACCAGCGAGGCGTTGCAACTCATTGCTCAAGATCGAGTAACGGTGAATGGGGCGCCAGTGTTGAATGCAGCACGCCAAGTGCATCCGCGCGATCAGGTTGCCGTGGTGGACGTGGCGCAGTTTGTGAGCCGTGGTGGTCTCAAGCTTGACGCCGCACTCAATCACTTTGCACAAGCTGGCGATGCCGTATCAATAGCCGGCGCGCGCGTGCTGGATGCCGGTGCATCAACTGGTGGGTTCGTCGACTGCTTGTTGCAGCGCGGTGCGGGTCAGGTAGTGGCGTGCGATGTAGGGCGTGGCTTGTTGCACCCGAGGATTGCTGCCGACGGGCGGGTGGAAGTACGTGACGAACTCAATGCCCGCGACATTGGTGCATCGATTCGGGCTGGGGCCTTGGTTGGCGACTTTGATTTGGTCGTGGCAGATTTATCGTTTATTTCACTCACGCTGGTTGCCGAGAGCCTCGTTGCGGCTACCCGCACGACAGGCCAGTTGTTGGTGCTGGTCAAGCCGCAGTTCGAAGCCACCAAAGCCGAGGCCGACAAAGGTGCCGGGGTGATCATTGATGATGCGATTCGCCAGCGGTGCATTGCAGAGGTGCGGGACGCGTTCGTGCGCCGCGGGGTGCAACCGCGTGGGGAAGTGGAGTCGGCAGTGGCTGGGCCAGCCGGCAATCGTGAGCATTGGCTACGCCTGACGCGCGAATAGCCTGAACCACATGGCCAATGTCATGGTGGTGGCCCACCATACGCGCAGTGAAGTGCCGCCGCTGTTGGGCGAACTGCGTGCAGAATTGTCGCGCTCTGGTCATCATTTGTGGATGTGTCATGCCGACGCCCAAGCGCACGGTTTGGTCGATGTGGCGAGCGACCGAGACGCAGCCGATTCGGATCTCGTCGTGGTCTTAGGTGGCGACGGCACGGTTTTGCGCGCCGTCAATTTGCTCAATGGTGCGCCTGTGCCAGTGCTGGGGGTCAACGTTGGGGTGTTGGGTTATCTCACTGAAGTGGGTGTCGATGGCGCTGTTAAGGCTGTTACGGCGGCCCTGAGCGGCCAAGCCGGACGCGACTTCATCATCGATGAGCGGATGCTGTTGCAGGTGACCGTTGCGAAAAAAGACCAACCAAATTTGGTTTGGCGCGCACTCAATGAAGCAGTGTTGGAAAAACAGCAGTCCGGCCACACCGTGTGGATTGACGTGGCGGTCAATCACGAGTTGTTCGAGCGATACTCAGCCGACGGCGTGATCGTGGCCACGCCGACTGGGTCGACGGCATATTCCATGTCGGCTCGTGGGCCAGTTGTTTCGCCGCGTCATCGCGCGCTGATCGTCACACCCGTGTCGCCGCATATGAACTTTGATCGATCATTGGTGCTGGGCCCCGACGAGCATCTGCAGATGACCGTCGCGGGCACTCGACCTGTCGACTTGTCGCTCGATGGTCAACGCGTCGCGAGTTTGGCAGCCAGCGATGTGGTGACGTTTGCCCCCGACTTGTGCACGGCACGATTTATTCGATTTGCCGAACCGCAGTTTCACCAAATTTTGCGCTCCAAATTCGGGCTGTCGGAGTAGGCGTGCTCGCAGAACTACACATCGAAAATTTCGGTGTGATCGAGTCGGCAACAATCGTGCTGAAAGATGGTTTGTCGGCACTCACCGGCGAAACTGGCGCCGGCAAAACAATGGTGGTCGAAGCCATCAACTTGTTAATGGGCCAACGTGCTGACACATCGGTAGTGCGACCAGGGGCCGATGAGTTGCGTGTCGAAGGCAGGTTTGTATCTGCTGATGGCACCGAACGTGTGCTGTGTCGCGTGGTGCCACGCGATGGTCGGTCACGGGCCTATGTCGACGGCCGTTTGGCGACGGTCAACCACCTCAGTGAACTGGGGGCAGAACTCGTCGACCTGCACGGCCAGCATGAACACCAAAGCCTGCTGACTGCACCAGCCCAACGGGCCGCCCTCGACACCTTTGCCGACATTGATCTGTCGGCACTGCGCACAGCGCGAGCGCAGGTGACCGAAATCGATGCCGCGCTGGCCACGATGGGCGGCGATGAGCGGGCTCGGGCGCGCGAAATTGATCTTCTGCGATTTCAAGTAGACGAAATTTCGCGGGCCGAACTGAGCGACCCAGATGAAGACGCAGCACTGGAACGCAGCATTGACTTGCTGCAAGACGCCGAGTCGCATCGCGAATCTTTAGCGACGGCCATTGGTGCACTCACCGATGACGACGGGGCACTCGACCGCATGGGTCATGCCGCTGGTGCGCTGGGGCGCGGCGACGCAATGCGCGAGCACGTGGAACGCATTCGCGAACTGCAGTCACTCATCGGTGATGCCGCTGACGACATGCGTCGGGTATTGGAACAAGTGGATCAAGATCCAACGCGTTTGGCGGCCTTGGTCGAGCGGCGCCAGATATTGTTTGACCTGCGCCGCAAGTATGGCGACACCGTGGCCAGCGTTATTGCCTACGGCCTCGAGACCGCTGGTCGTTTGAGCGAACTTGAATCATGGGAAGAACGAGCCAGCGATTTGGATGCTCGGCGCACCGCAGCACTTGCGGCATTGCAAAAAGTTGCGCGCAAGGTGCGTGCTGCTCGGCAAGCGGCTGCACCTGCGTTGGCCAAAGCAGTCGAAAAAAACCTGGCACGGCTGGCCTTGGGGGCTGCGCGAGTAGAGATCATCGTCGGTGGCGACGAGACCATCGATTTAGCCGGCGACGAGGTGACGTTTTTGTTGGCCGCAAACCCTGGTAGCGAACCGGCCCCGCTCGCCAAGGTGGCATCGGGTGGCGAATTGGCGCGCACTATGTTGGCGCTGCGATTAGTGCTTACCGAGGCGCCCAGCACGCTGGTGTTCGACGAAGTTGATGCAGGCATCGGTGGTGATGCAGCAGTGGCGGTGGCCGAAGCACTAGCGGTGCTCGGCGAACGGCATCAAGTGTTGGTGGTGACCCACCTGCCGCAGGTTGCCGCACGCGCAGCGAATCATGTGGTGGTGAATAAAGAGGTACGTAAAGGCATCACCTTTGCCACAGCACGAACCCTGGCTGAAGATGAGCGAGCCGAAGAGATTGCCCGCATGCTGTCGGGAAGCCTGGCCGTGGAATCGGCCGTGGAACATGCCAAGAATCTGCTGAAAACTCGGCAGAAGACACCCCCGCCCCGCAGGTAACGGTAGGCTGACCTTCCGTCAAGGTTGATTCTGGCGGCACCCCGTTCAGATGATGATGACGGGAGGCAAGAAGTGGCAAAGCATGTGTTCGTCACAGGCGGTGTAGCCAGCGCTCTCGGCAAAGGTCTCACTGCTTCGTCACTCGGTCGCTTGCTCAAGATGCGTGGCTTGCGTGTCACGATGCAAAAACTGGATCCGTACATCAATGTCGACCCAGGCACGATGAACCCATTCGAACACGGTGAAGTGTTCGTCACCGATGACGGTGGTGAAACCGATTTGGATCTTGGTCACTACGAGCGGTTCATCGATGAAAATCTCACCCGGTCGTCAAACGCCACGACTGGCTCGATTTATCAGGCTGTTCTGGCCGCCGAACGCCGCGGGGATTACCTCGGGCGCACAGTGCAAGTCATTCCGCATGTCACTGACGAGATCAAGCGTCGTATTCAGCGCATCACCACCGAAGATGTCGATGTCGTGATCACCGAAGTCGGTGGCACCGTGGGTGACATCGAGATTTTGCCGTTCTTGGAGTCCATTCGTCAGTGGCGCAACGAAGTGGGTCGCGACAATGTGTGCTACATCCACGTCACCTTGGTGCCGTTCATCGGCCCGAGTGGTGAGCAAAAAACCAAGCCCACACAACACAGCGTCACCGAACTGCGCAGTCGCGGAATTCAACCCGACGTAATCGTGTGTCGTAGCGACCAGCCGCTGTCGGATGGGTTGAAGCGAAAGATTTCAGGTCAGTGCGACGTGCCGATACGCAATGTGATCAATGCCGCCGACGTGGGCAACATCTATGAGTTGCCGCTGATCTTGCACGATGAGGGTCTTGACACCGTGGTGTGCGAGACCTTGCGCATCGAGCGCGAGCTTGACTTGTCGCCATGGCAAGCGTTGGTGGCACGCGTTGAAGCAGCCACATCGCCCGTACGCATTGGCCTCATCGGCAAGTACGTCGATTTGCACGATGCGTATTTGTCGGTTGCCGAGTCGCTGCGTCACGCCGGGTTTCATCATGGGGCAAAGGTAGAAATCGAATGGATCCAGGCCGAAGAAGTGGAAGGCCTGCTCGCTGATGATCGCATGACCAGTTTGGATGGGATTGTGATTCCGGGTGGCTTCGGGCCGCGTGGTGTCGAAGGCAAAATTCGGGCCGCTGGATACGCGCGTGAACACGGTGTGCCGTGTTTGGGGCTATGTCTTGGCATGCAGGTAATGACCGTGGAGTTCGCACGTAACGTGCTCGGGCTCGATGATGCCAATTCCACCGAGTTCAATCCGGCTACACCGCATCCGGTTATCGATTTGATGAATGATCAACGAGAAGTCACTGACAAAGGCGGCACGATGCGACTCGGTGCTTATTACGCCGTGTTGCAACCAGGATCAAAAGTGTCAAAGGCTTACAACGAGCCGGTGGTGAGCGAGCGGCACCGCCATCGTTATGAGTTCAACTCCGCATATCGCGCGCGCTTCGAAGAAGCCGGATTTTTGTGCAGTGGCACTTCGCCTGACAAACGCTTGGTCGAGTTCATCGAACTCGAGGAGCATCCATTTTGGGTCGGCACTCAGGCGCATCCTGAGTTCAAGAGTCGCCCTGATCGAGCCCATCCGTTGTTTCGCGACTTGATTGGGGCTGCGCTTGAATACCGAACTCACCGCTTGGGCGTCAATCAGGTGAATGCTCAAAGTGGGGCAGTGGAGCACGCGCGCTGAGTCGCGCCGCGATGCCCAAACGCCCCAGCGGCCCCGTCGGGGGCTTCGTCACTGAGTCGATCAAGGGCATCCATGACTGGGCGTTGTGGTCGTTGGTGCAAGGCAAGTTCACCGGGCCAGACGGCGCGACATTTACCCGCAGCTTTGTCACCTCGCCCGGGGCAGTCGGTGTTGTCGCGTTGCAAGAACACGGTGCTGCACAGGCTCCACACGTGGTGCTTGTGCGCCAGTATCGCCCAGCCTTGCATCGCCTCACGCTCGAGCTGCCAGCCGGCATGCGTGACCAGCCAGAAGAACCCGCACTCGAAACCGCCCAACGTGAACTGCGCGAAGAAGTTGGCTTGACGGCCCGCGAGTGGACACGTTTGGGGTGTCATGTGTCGGCACCTGGTATTTCCAACTCGCAGGTGGAGCTATTTTTGGCTCGCTCGCTCAAGCAGGTGGAGGTGGATCGACACGGCCCCGAAGAACAACACATGACGATTGAAGAAGTTGCTCTGCCTGACGCGTTGGCAATGGTGGCAGATGGTGTCATTGACGACGCCAAAACAGTGATTGGGTTGCTCCTCACCGAGCAGCTCCTGCGCCGAGGATAACGCGACGTGGCGCTCGAGGCAGCCGAACGATTCTTAGCGTGGCTACAAATCGAACAAGGTCGAGCTGAAAAAACTATCGAGGCTTATCGGCGTGATCTGCGCGACTATGAAGACTGGTTGGCCACCCGTCGGGTTTCGTCACTGACCGCCCAAAGTCGAGATGTTGAAGCCTTCGTGGCCTACCTACGCAAACACGGCAAGGCGGCTCGTTCGGTAGCCCGCCAATTTGCTGCCGTACGAATGTTGCATAAGTACCTAGTGGTGGAAGGCGAGCGCGACGACGACCCGGCTGCGTTGGTCGACGGCGTGAAAGTGCCGAGCGGTCTGCCCAAGCCGTTGCGCGAAGACGACGTGACGCTGTTGATTGCCGCAATTACTGGTGATGATTCGTTCGCCCGACGCGATCGTGCCTTGGTGGAGTTCTTGTATGCAACGGGTGCCCGCATCTCTGAAGCGTGCGGGCTGTCATTGGGTGACATCGACATGCAGGATTCACTCGTGCGGCTGTTGGGCAAAGGCAACAAAGAGCGCATCGTGCCGTTCGGGCGCAGCGCCCACGCAGCCCTGAGCGACTGGTTCGACGAAGGTGGGCGCGCAATGCGCGTGCCCAAACGATGGAAGTCACGCGACAACTCCGATGCCGTGTTCTTAGGGGTGCACGGCACACGCTTGACGCGCCAGGCAGCGTTTCACATCGTGCGCAAATACGCGGCCCTTGCCGGAATCAAAGAAGAGGTGTCGCCGCATTCGCTTCGCCATTCGTGCGCCACGCACATGTTGGTGCACGGGGCCGACCTACGAATTGTGCAGGAGCTGTTGGGCCACGCTTCGGTGAGCACCACGCAGATCTACACCAAGGTGGATGACGAGTTGTTGGTCAGCGTGTATCGCGAGTCGCACCCGCGCGCGGTACGACGATGACATCACCCTGGCATTTAGCCAAGCGCCTGGTGGGTGCAGCCGTTGCACAGCCGCTGGGTAGTGCTGAGGCGAACGAAGTTGCTGCAATCCTGACCCCGACCGAGTTGCAGATGTTCGGACAACTCAGCACACCGGATCAGCGACACGCACTGCACGTGCTCAGGCGCTTTGATGCCTTTGTTGCTGAGGCTTTTGATGTAGCGCCACCAGTCGCTGCTCGGCGGGCTGCACTCTTGCATGACATTGGCAAAGTGCGGGCGCCACTAGGCACCGTGATGCGGGTGGTGGCAACGGTGGTCGGCCCGCGCACGCCAGCGTTTCGTCGCTATCACGAGCACGAGACAATTGGCGTTGCAATGCTGGAACAGGCAGGTAGCGACCCCACCACAGTCATGCTGCTGCGAGGTCAAGGCGACGCGCAGCTAGTGGCTGCATTGCGACGTGCTGACGCAATATAAAAGGCAGCGTTAGCGCGGCAACATGCCGATGGCGCTGTGGGCACGCGCCAGAGTGGCGGCGGCCACGAGTTCAGCGCGGGCATCGCCTTGTCGTACCAGTCGCGCTAGTTCGCCGCGATCATTCATGAGTTCGTGGTATCGCAAGCGAATTGGTGTGAGCATCTCGGCGACTGCTGCGCCAGTGGCTGCTTTGAGTGCACCATATTGCGTATACGAAACTGCGGTTGCCTCGGGCGTGCTGGCCGTGGCAGCGGCCAAAATTTCGAGCAGGTTTGCCACACCAGGTTTGGTGGCACGGTCGTAGACCACTTCGTTGCCGCTATCGGTAACTGCACGCTTGAACTTTTTTTCAATGGCGGCTGGGTCATCAAGCAGATACACGATGCCGGCTTCACCGCTTGCCGATTTCGACATCTTGGCTTCGGGGTTTTGCAAGTCCATGACGCGGGCACCGGCTTTGGGGGTTACGGCTTTGGGCAAAACGAACGTGTCACCAAAACGATGATTGAAGCGAATGGCGATATCGCGGGTGATCTCGATGTGCTGTCGTTGATCATCGCCGACTGGCACCTCATTGGCGTCATACAGCAAAATATCGGCGGCCTGTAGCGCCGGATACGTAAAGAGACCAGCCGAGACGAAATCCGCCTCGCGCTTGGCTGCTTTGTCTTTGAACTGCGTCATGCGACTGAGTTCTCCGTACGACACCGTGCATTCCATGATCCATGCCAACTGTGAATGCTGCGGAAGGTGGCTCTGTACGAATACGGTTGCCACATCGGGGTCGAGACCGACGGCAAAAAGCATCGCGGCCAACGACAGCGTCTGATCGCCCAGTACACCAGGCCCTTCGGTGACGGTGAGTGCGTGCAGGTCAACGATGCCGTGAAACACATCGTTCTCGTGCTGGCCCGACACCCAGTTGCGTAGTGCACCCAGATAGTTGCCAAGATGCACGTGACCAGTGGGCTGGATACATGACAGGACTCGAGCCACAATCCCAAGTTACTCGTGCGCGCAGCGGTACTCTCGTACAAATGCCGTACGCGGTGTCTACTCCGGTCTTTGAGGGCCCTTTCGACCTTCTCTTGCATCTGATTTTGCAGCAAGAAGTGGATATCCATGAGGTGTCGCTCAGTCGCATCGTAGAGGCCTACCTCGTTGAACTAGACAAAATGGAGTCGCTTGACCTCGAAGTGGCGACCGAGTTCTTGCTGATTGCAGCCACCCTGATCGACCTCAAGACCAGGCGATTGTTGCCAACGGTCGACGACGGGGATCTTGACGAAGAACTCGCACTCTGGGAAGAACGCGACATCCTGCTGGCGCGTCTACTCGATTGCAAAACGTTCAAAGACGTAGCCGCAGTGATGCAGCATCTCATTGAGCGCGCCGAGTTGTCGCAACCACGCTTGGCTGGTCCTGACGAGCGATTCGAGTCGCTGATGCCCGACATGCTCGAAGGTGTCACGCCACTGCGGTTGCAGCGTGCATATTTGCGAGCCACCGAGCCCAAGGCGCCAGTGTCAATTGATTTGTTTCACGTGGCCCCGATTCGTGCCAGCGTGTCCGATGCACTTGAAGAGTTGTTGCTATCGCTGCCCACGAGTGGGCCAACCTCGTTTCGCACCATTGTGCAGGGCATCACCGATCGAATCGAAGTCGTCGTGCGGTTTCTGGCATTGCTTGAACTCTTTAAACAGGGGCGAGTGGACCTGGTGCAAGCCGAACGTTTCGGCGACATCGCAGTGGTGTGGAACGCTGATGCGACGTTCGATGACATGGGAGCAATTGACAACTATGACGGCTGAAAGGTAAACGATGACCCGTGTGACAGAGGGCGATATTGACCCCGAGATCGTGAAAGCGCTCGAAGCGATTCTGCTGGTGGCAGTTGAGCCCGTGACGGTCAAGTTGTTGGCACAGGTGTTGGAGCAGCCCACCGCGACAGTCGAAGTGTTGTGCAATCGTCTGGCCGCGGCCTACGACGAAGCGGGGCATGGCTTTGCTCTGGTGAGCGTGGCTGGCGGATTTCGTTTGCAGAGTCGCGCCGAGGTGTCGTCGTATGTCGAGCGTTTCATCCTCGACGGGCAACAAGCGCGTATTTCGGCTGCGGCGCTTGAGACGCTGGCGATCATTGCGTACAAGCAGCCAATTTCGCGAACTCAGATTTCGGCAATTCGTGGTGTCGACCCCGAGTCGGTGTTGCGCACCCTGCAAGCCCGCGGCTACATCACCGAGTTGGAGCGCAGCGACGGCCCAGGTTTGGCCGTGATGTATGGAACCACCCAATTGTTTTTGGAACGTCTCGGGGTGAATGCGTTGGAGAACCTGCCACCGATCAGCGACTTCGTGCCGGATGCCAACGTCGTTGAAGCGTTGGAAGCCGGTCTTCGTGTGGTGCCTGATACCACGCCGTGAACCCTGAACCAGTCGACGGAGAGCGCTTACAAAAAGTGTTGGCCCAGCGCGGCTTTGGCAGTCGGCGCGTGTGCGAAGAGTTGATTGAACAGGGTCGGGTGACCGTCAACGGTGAGCCTGCTCAACTCGGTAGGCGAGTGGACGTGCAGCGCGACGCAGTGGCCGTCGATGGAGTGGCCGTTGGTGTGCGACCAGACCTCGTGTACTACTTGTTGCACAAGCCATACAACGTGATCACCACGGTGAAAGACACCCACGACCGCGTGACCGTGGTGGAGTTGGTGCCAAGCGAGCCTCGCGTGTTTCCGGTGGGTCGTTTGGACTTGGATTCCGAAGGGCTCATCATCTTGACCAACGATGGTGAGCTCACTCACCACCTCACGCACCCGAGTTTCGGTGTGGAGAAAGAATATTTGGTGCACGTTCGCTGTGGGCCAGATGGAGTGCCTGAAACTGCGCTCAACAAGTTGCGTCGCGGTGTGGAGTTGGATGACGGCATCACCTCGCCAGCAAAGGTCGGCCAAGTGCAGCCGGGGGTATTGCGCATCGTGATCCACGAAGGGCGTCATCGACAAGTGCGCCGCATGTGCGATGCGGTCGGGCACGAAGTGAATCGGTTGGTGCGTACCCGCATCGGCACCCTGGTGGATGCAACATTGAAGCCCGGCGAATGGCGGCTACTCACCACCCAAGAGGTGCGTTCGCTAGCCGTACGCTGAATTGTCGTGACGAGGCGAGCAAATGTCCTTGGGCTAGGCCTCATTGGGGGTTCGGTTGCCGCCGGTCTGCGCGCGTCGGGTTGGCATGTTTCGGGTATCGATGCCGGCAGTGGGCGTGAAGCCGAAGCACTCTCGCGCGGCATCATCGACAGTTGTGGCGTAGACGCCACCGCTGAGATTTCGTTCGTGGCGACACCGGTGTCGCAGGTCATCGACGGTGTGCAGGCCATGTTGCGCAGCACTGCGGGGGTGGTCACTGATGTGGGCTCGGTGAAGTTGCCAGTCGTTTCAGCCATCACAGATTCGCGATTTGTGGGTGGGCACCCCATGGCTGGCAGCGAACTGCAGGGTTTAGACGGCGCCGATGCCGAGATGTTTCGTGGTGCGGTGTGGGTGCTGACGCCCAGTTCCACCACCAGTGACGACACGTTTGCCCTGGTCGCGGGTGTTGTGCGCGAGTTGGGTGGCGACATGTTGGCTCTACCGGCATCACGCCACGATCAATTGGTGGCAGTCACCAGTCATCTGCCACATCTAGCGGCTGCCACACTGTTGACCTTGGCGCGGTCGCGCGCCGACGACCATGCAGCCGTGATGCGTCTGGCTGCCGGCGGGTTTCGCGACATGACGCGTGTGGCTAGCGGTCATCCCGCCATTTGGTTGGACATTTGTCGAGAGAATCAAGCGGCGATCGTGGAGGCCATCGATGGCATGATTACCGGGCTGGGCGAAATGCGCCGCATGATCGACGAAACCAACTCGCCAGCGTTGCTGGCCAGGCTGACCGACGCACGTGCCGTGCGCGCGAATCTGCCTGGGCGAGTGCGCGAGCTGGTGGACGTTGCCGAAGTGCGGATTCCAATTCCTGACCGCCCAGGGGCTGCAGCCGAGGTATTCACGCTTGCTGCTGAACTCGGGGTGAATACTGCCAACTTCGAAGTGAGTCACTCTGTCGAAGGCGACCGCGGTGTGCTCATCATGGTGGTGGATGCTGCGAGCGCCGAACTGTTTCGTGGCGGTCTGATGGCGCGTGGATTCAAACCCGCTGTGGCTCGGGTCGGCTGAGTGGTGTCGAGCGAGTCGTTTGCACCGGTCACTGCACCTCTGCATGGTGTGGTGCGGGTGCCGGGCTCAAAATCGGTGAGTAATCGGGCGTTGGTGTGTGCAGCGCTGGCGCCAGGCGAGAGCCGCCTGACTGGGGTGGCCAGTGGTGACGACACCACTCGCATGGTTGCTGGGTTGCAACAACTCGGTGCCGATATCGAAGTGGGTGGTGACACGGTGCAAGTGCGGCGGGCCATAGGGCGAGCGAGCCGTGACGCCGTGGTGATTGACGCTGGTCTAGCCGGCACCACATCGCGATTTCTTAGTGCGGTGGCCGCGCTGCGGGTAGGGGCGTCAACCATCACCGGTGATGCGGGCTTGTTGCGGCGCCCGATGGGTGAGCTGCATCGCTTGCTGCGCGATATTGGTGCCAGCGTCACGAGCGAGCGCGAAGGTTTTTTGCCGGTGACTATTGCTGGTGTGCCCGAAAGCCATGCTGGCCCAACGGCGGAGATCACCGCTCGCGGGGATGTATCGAGTCAATTTATTTCAGCACTCATGATGATTGCACCACTGCTCGGAGGGTTGCGCATCAA
Organism: Ilumatobacteraceae bacterium; assembly: GCA_040401815.1. Taxonomy (GTDB): domain Bacteria; phylum Actinomycetota; class Acidimicrobiia; order Acidimicrobiales; family Ilumatobacteraceae; genus F1-60-MAGs027. The sequence continues at coordinate 15,176 of JBBANT010000003.1, forward strand.
CGTGTCGGGTGCGGTGGTGTCGCGCGGATACCTAGCGATGACCGCCGACGTGATGGCATCATTCGGTGTCGCGGTGCAGTTGGCTGACGAAGTGATTGTCGTACCAGCGGGGCCATATCGCGCCAATGCATTCCATGTGGATGCAGACTGGTCGTCGGCAAGTTACCCATTCGCTGCTGTCGCCATCGCAGGAGGTGAAGTCACCGTGCCGGGTTTGCGTAGCGATTCGGCCCAACCCGAGGCCGGGTTCGTGGATGTTTTGGCGCGCATGGGATGCACCGTGAGCGAGGATGCCACGGGGGTGATGGTGTCACGCGATGCGCAACGACCGTTGATCGGGGTGGATGTGGACATGGCCGAGATGAGCGACTTGGTGCCGACGTTGGCAGCCATTGCCGCATGTGCCACCAGCCCGACTCGAATTCGTGGGGTGGGTTTCATTCGGGCCAAAGAAAGTGATCGGCTGGGGGATTTGGCTAGCGAACTTGGTGCATGTGGGGCACTCGTCGAAGTGCACGACGATGGATTGGCGATCACCCCGCGTGCCTTGCGGAGTGCTGTAGTCAACCCTCATGATGACCATCGATTGGCAATGTCGTTGGCATTGCTCGGCATCCGTCAGGCCGGCATCGTGGTGAGTGATGCGCCAGTGGTTGCAAAATCGTGGCCCACGTTCTGGTCAAGCATGCGCCAGGGGCTGGGCCTGCTGTAACTCTGGGCTAGAGCCGCGCGATATTCAGTATCCGGCGCTTGGGTGCCAAGCGCGGGGCCGTGAGCCCGGCCTTTTCTAACACTCGTACCACGAGCCAACGGGTTCCCGCATAAGCGGCCAACGTGTCGAGCATCTCGTCGTCGGTGCCGCGCGCCTTGCCGGTGAGGGCATGGGCAACGGTGTTTTTTACGTGAAAGTCTCCGACGGGCAGTGCGTCGGGGTCGCCGTGAGAGACGCCGATAGCCACTGCTGCGGTCCAGACGCCGATGCCCGGTAGCGCCATGAGGGCGGTGCGTGCAGCCACGCCATCGAGGTCGCGCGTGCGATCGATGAAGGCTGCATGACGCGCTGCAACGTGCAAGGTGGAGGCCCGTTGGCGTTCGATACCGAGCCGATGAAACTCCCACGAGGTAACACGGGCCAAGCGCGCTGGTGATGGAGGCAGTCGCAACCCGAGCGGCCCCGGGGCAAGCTCGCCGAACTGGGTGCATAAAGCAGACCACTGTGACATCGCTTGGGCGGCAGTAATGCGCTGGCCAAGAATCGCCGGCAGCACTTCGTGGTATGGCGTGTCGGTAGCCGGCAGTTGCAGATGGCCAATGTGGTGCACCGCGCGCTCGAGCGTCGGGTGGCGTGCCACTAGCCGTGGTGTGGCGGTGGCACGTGCTGTAATGCGCTGGTGGCGGTCTGCCAACCATGACCCACCGTCACCCCACACCTGCAGGTGGTGGGCGCCGTCAGCAGTGACGTCGATGGCGATGGTGCCCGGGCCAAGCGGGGTGTGAGTGGCGCGCTCGATTCGCGCTACATCACCTCCACTAGCGAGCGATGTGGCACCAAGGCGCACTCGCGTGGTGGGGTCGTATGCGCCATTGCGCAACAACATGAGGTCATACGTGAGTCGGTCGATACTCGTGACGGTAGACGCTGGGTGAACGAGCGAGCGGGATATTCGGTTGGTGCCCGGCGGGTGTGCGACCTACTAGATTCATCGCAGAAAACAAACGGAGGATTTGAGTGTCGGCACGCGAGATTTTGACATGGGAAACATTCGGGTCAGCAAGTCGGGAGTTGGCCGTGCAGATTGCCAAATCTGGCTACGAGCCTGACATCATCTTGGCAATTGCCCGTGGTGGGCTACTGGCTGCTGGTGCACTTGGTTATGCATTGTCGGTGAAGAACACTTACACGTTGAACGTGGAGTTCTATACGGGCGTCAACGAGCGGTTGGCGATTCCCATCATGTTGCCACCAGTGCCGTCGATTGTTGATCTGCGCGACTCAAAAGTTTTGATCGTTGATGACGTTGCGGATACTGGCCACACGTTGAAGTTGGTCAACGAATTCTGTGCTGGCCAAGTAAAAGAGTCACGCATCGCCGTGTTGTACGAAAAGTCAGCATCAATCGTAAAAAGCGACTTCGTCTGGAAGCGCACCGATGAGTGGATCAACTTCCCATGGAGCGATAAAGAACCCGTCGCCAAGCGCGAATGGTCGGTGCGCGACGCCTAAGCGGTGTTGTTGCTGCCCGGCGCTATGGCTGGGTGATTGCAGTGTCTAAAAACTCGTTGGTGGCTAAATCGCTGGCCTGAATCTCAGGAATAGTGAGGCCCTGTTCGCGCAAGATTGGCGTAGCCAGTGCGATGAAGTCGTCGATGCGCGGGGATTCGAAATCACCAAACGTTGCGGTCGTGCCATTGCCGACTAGGCCGAGTTGTTGCATGGTGTCCACGGCATAGCGAGCCAACTCAGGGGTCTGTGACCACGATGTGTTGAGTTGGGTGACCACATCAACGATTGTGGCGATGGTGCGCTCAGGGTTATCGACGAAATTAATCTGCGCCTGCTGCAAGATCGGCACCAATGCGACAAGACACGGGCGAAGTTCTTCGAGGCGCAATTTATTGATTGCCAAGTTTTGTGGATACGAAGTCCAGCCAGCATCGTGCACCAGTTGATAAGCCGTAGCAATAGCACCAGATTCGAGCGTGCGATAGCGGTACGGCTCGCTCGTGGCAAAACCTTGGTGGGCAATGTCGTCGGTGGCTAGCAACAGATTGCCTTTGTAATTGGTGTCTACTTTTTCGGCTGGCACAACACCCTGCGCCACGAGATATCGCATGTAGGGGCGATCGCCAAAGACGCTGACTGCTGCAACGTCACCCGCAATCTCGGCGATGGTCGACACTTGCGGATGTTTGTCGGCATTCCACAAAATGATCTGTGGGTTGATGGTGAGTGCGTTGAACACTGCCAGTGTTGGAGCTTCTGCATAACGCGAGATGGCGACGTCGGTTCCGACGTATCCAAACATGATGGTGTTGTCGAGAAACATCTCGGTCACCACCGGGGATTCGATGAATGGCCCGCCAGCGCGAATTTGTAGGTCGACACCACTGTCGACGCCATCGACAATGAGTGGACCCGTCGTGGTGCCCGCCGTGGCGTCGACTACGTAGTCGCTACCAAGAAGTTCATAGATACCGCCATGTTCGGCTTGGGGGTACCAATCCGTCTGAATCGCGACCGTGGGGCTACACACCTCTGCCAGTGCACCTGCACGTTGGCTGGTCGGCTCGGCGTTAGAACAACCTGCAACCGCCATGGCCGACACCGCGACAACGGCGAAGTAAATCGAGCGACTTATGTTCGATGCCATGGCGAGACGATGAGCCTACGCAACGATTCGACCGCAATGAAGAACCCAAGCCCAAGAAATGCTGCGACAAGGGCTGTGACAAACATCGGGCCCGAACGGGTGTCTTGAAAAAAATAGGTGATGAGGCGCCCTAAGCCAGGTGTGCCACGGGTGAAGAAAAAGTCACCAACCACTGCGCCGATAACGGCAAGGCCTGCCGAAACTCGCAGCCCGGCAAAGATTGCGGGGCTTGCAGCCGGCAACTCAAGTTGCACCAGCCGTTGCCGTTGGGAAAATTCGGCGAGGGTGAACAGGTCGTGAAGGGGTCGTGAGACCGAGCGCAACCCGAACAGGGTGTTACTAGCGATGGGGAAAAAGGTGATGAGGACGGTCACCAGAACACGTGCACCGAACGTGGGCCCCACCACCCGCACGATAATTGGGGTGAGCACGATGATCGGTGTTACCTGCAGCACGATGAGCCATGGCCACAAAGCTGATTCCAGCGCCCGCGACATGTTCATGACTATTCCAAACAACATGCCAACGATGATGGAAATCAGCAAGCCAACCAGTGCAGTGCCTGCCGAGATGAAGGTTGCTGAAACTATTCGATCCACCGTGGCTTCGTTGAGACCAACGAAGAGCTGATGCGGTGGGGGAATGATGAGTGCCGAGCCATCACCAGAAGCAAAATTGTTGTCGAGTGAGTAGGCCAACGCATACCAACCGCTAACGATGGCGCCAAACACTGCAAGCGGAGGCAAAAGTTTTCGTGTGCGCTGCGACAGATTCATGCGTGGGCCTCGAGGCATTGGGCGATGTGCCCGCAGACTTCGCCAAACTCGGATGAGTAGCGCAGCGAGTTGATGCGAGTGCGTGCAAACGGCACAGCAAACTCACCGACGATGCGCCCGGGCGCTTGCGACATCACCACGACACGATCGGCGAGGTATACGGCTTCGTCAATGGCGTGGGTAACCATCAGGGCGGCAAAACCTTGCTCGGTGTGCAGGCGCGCGAACTCGTCGTGCAAGCGATGGCGAGTGATTTGGTCTAGTGCCCCAAAGGGCTCATCAAGCAACACCAGCGATGGCGCACCGGCCAGCGTGCGCACCAGCGAAAGTCGCATCTTCATGCCGCCCGAGAGTTGGTAAGGCCACTTGTGGCGATGTTCGCTGAGCCCGCTGATCCCCAGCAGGCGCTCGACGAGTGTTTCGCTGGCGCTGAACAGCGCCGCATTGTGTGCCACGCGGCGCCATGCGAGCAATGCGGGTTCTTGAAACACAAAGCCAACCGAATGGTCGGTGCGGCGCACCACGCCAGCCGTGGGCTGCAACAATCCGGCACAGGTGCGTAGCAACGTGGTTTTGCCACAGCCGCTTGGCCCCACGATTGCCACTATTTCGTTGTCGGCAACATTGAGTGAAACATCGCTCAAGACTGCAGTCGCATCAAAGTGGTGACCAAGGTGCTCGACTTGCAGTTGGTGATGCGGCGCTGGGCGCGCCGCCGTGGGTGCGCTCACCGCCATAGACCGCGTGCTTGAATCACGTCACGCAACGTGGTGACCTCATCGGTCATGATGCCGTCGACGCCTAGATCAATCAACTGGTGCATCTCTGCTGGGTCGTCGATGGTCCACACATGCACCTGCAAGTTGGCATCGTGGGCACCCTGCACGAATGACTGGGTGACGATGGGTATCGGGCCTTGTTTGATCGGCACTTGGGCAATGAGCGGGGCGACCTCTCCTCGAAATTGCGGTGTGCGGCGCAGCCAGGTGCCCAAGCGAAGCTTGGCCACATCACGCGGCCCCATCGACGTGCAGACCTTTTGCCCATAGCGCTCGCGCACAGTGTCAAGCCGCGCATCGCTGAATGATCCGATGCACACACGATCAAAGACGTCGCCCACGTCGAGCCGCTGCAACAAAAACGGCAGGGCATGATCACTTTTGCAGTCGATATTGAAGTTGACTGACGTCCACGACGAAAGCAGGTCGTCGAGTCGCGGAATCGGCTCACGCCCACCTACACGCACAGCCGACACTTCGGCAGCGCTCATCTCAGAGATGAGACCCGTCACCCCACAGGTTCGCTGTAAGTCGGCATCGTGAAATGCGAAAAGCACCCCATCGCGTGATGCGTGCACGTCGGTTTCCATGTATCGGTAACCGAGTTCGTAGGCATGAGCGAATGCAGGCAATGTGTTTTCTGGATGATGACTGGTGCCACCCCGATGGGCGAACGCAATCGGCAAAGCGCCGCCCAAATATGGGTGTGTCATCGGTGATGGTGGGTCAGATCGACCGACCAGCGTTGGCCCAGTACTCATCTTTTAGCAAGCGCTTGTACAACTTGCCGGTCGGATGGCGCGGCAAGTCGGGTCGGAAGTCCACCGAGCGGGGGCACTTCACGTCGGCCAACTGCGAGCGACAATAAGCAATGAGTTCTTTGGCGAGTTTGTCGGCCTCAGCAGGTGAGGCAGGCATCGTTACGGGTTGTACGACGGCTTTGACTTCTTCACCAAATTCATCGTTGGGCACCCCAAAGACCGCAACGTCGGTCACCAGAGGATGGTTGATGAGCACGTTCTCTGATTCCTGCGGATAAATGTTGACGCCACCCGAGATAATCATGAACGCCTTGCGGTCGGTGAGGTACAAGAACTTGTCATCGTCGAGATATCCGATGTCGCCAAGAGTGCTCCATCCGCGGCCTTGTGGGTCGCGAGATGACTTCGTTTTCTCTGGGTCGTTGTGGTATTCGAACACCGCGGGCGACTCAAAAAACACTGTGCCTGTTTCGTTGGCCGGTAGTTCGTTACCTTGTTCGTCGAGAATGTGCAAAATGCCAGAGATTGCCTGACCCACGGTGCCGGGATGGGCCAACCACTGTTCAGAATTGCAATAGACGAAGCCGTTGCCCTCGGTGCCGGCGTAGTACTCGTGAATGATCGGCCCCCACCATGCGATCATCTTGCGCTTGACTTCGACTGGGCACGGTGCTGCAGCGTGAATCACGGTGGTGAGCGATGAAACATCGTGTTGGTTGCGCTGTGCCTCGGGCAGTTTCAACATGCGCACGAACATGGTTGGCACCACTTGGGAATGGGTTACCGAATATTTCGGTATGCAAGCAAGGTATTGCTCGGCATCGAAATGTTCCATGATCACGGTGGTGCCACCGAGGCGGTGCACCGCCATGTTGAATCGCAGTGGCGCTGCGTGATACAGCGGCGCGGGCGAGAGATACACCGTTTGCTCATTGAAGCCGAAGACAAATTGCGCGAGCATGAGCAAACTGGGCGGGGTGCCGAGCGGCTCGGGCTTGTAGACGAACGCGACGCCTTTGGGGCGACCTGTGGTGCCGCTCGAATACAACATGTCAGTGCCTTCAAAGCGCTGTGCCAACGGCTGGTTAGATTGCGCTGCGACAGCGCTTTCGTATGAGTCGTAGTGCGTGGTCGTGCCGTCGAGCATGTAGCGTGCCGCCAAATTCGGCGTCGACGCAACGATTGCTTCGGCCTGGTCTGCCTTGTGTTTGGAAGTAATGAACACCTTGGCGCCGCAGTCGTTGATGATGTAGGCGAGTTCGTCAGTGGTGAGGCGGCTCGAGCAACAGGTATAGACCAATCCGGCGTAATGACAGCCCCACACGGTTTCAAAGAACCGTGGATGATTCTCGAGGCAGATGGCCACGTGATCACCAGGTTGCAACCCGTGGCTGGCCATCAACTGGCTGACGCGGTTGGCGCCATCGTCAAGCTGGCGATAGGTGAGGGTTTCACCTGTGCCGGCCATCACGATGACGGGGCGGTCGGGGGCAGTCTCGGCAATTTTTCCGGGGAACATGGTGACTCCGAAGATAGTGCGAAGGCGGGAAGGCGGCTACTCTCAGGTCATGCCGACTGACACCCTCGCCAGCAATCATTTGCCCGCCTCATCAGACGAAAAACACGTCATTGACCTCGTGGACGGCCTGATTGCCGACCTGCCGCCTGCTTCAACAGACACGGTGGCCTTTCTTGGCGCTCAGTTTGACCGAGGTCTGGCGTGGGTGAACTTCCCAGTCGGGCATGGCGGGTTGGGCTTGTCACCCAAATATCAGCGCATCGTCAACGAACGGGTCTTTGCGGCCGGTGGCCCGAACGCATATTTTCGCAATCCCATCGGGTACGGCATGTGTGGCCCGACCGTGGTGGAGTGGGGAACCGACGAACAAAAGCAGCGTTACCTGCGTCCGCTCTTCACCGGTGAAGAAGTGTGGTGTCAGTTGTTTTCTGAGCCTGGCTCGGGTTCAGACTTTGCCGGCTTGAGCGGCAAAGCAGTGCGCGACGGCGACGAGTGGATTGTCAATGCCCAAAAGGTCTGGACCACTCTGGCGCACGTGTCGCGCTTTGGGTTGTTGGTCGTGCGCACTGATGCCGAAGCCGTCAAACATGCTGGCCTCACCGCAATGGTCGTGGACATGAAAGCCGCTGGAGTCGAAACCCGACCGCTGCGGCAAATGACGGGCGAAGCCGAATTCAACGAAGTGTTCTTCACCGATGCCCGTGTGCCAGTTGCCGAAACACTCGGTAAGCCAGGCGATGGCTGGCGGGTGTCGCTCACCACGCTCATGAACGAACGAGTCGCCATCGGCGGCATGATTCCGCCAAAGGCATCGGGCCCGATTCGGGAAGCACTGAAACTTTGGGAAGCGTTGCCAGCTGATCGTCAGTCGACTGCAACCCGCGACGACTTGATGCGTTTATGGATTCGTGCTGAAGTGGCGCGCCTCACCAACATTCGTGCCGGCCAGATGCGCAAGGTTGGAGCGCCTGGCCCCGAGGGTTCGATCGGCAAGATGGCCAGTGCCGATTTGAACAAGGATGTCTATGCGTTTTGTATGCAGTTGCTGGGTGCCGATGCAATGTTGTACGGCGAATATGCCATGGTGCGACCAAACACCGCCATGGGCCCGACAGATGGACTACAGAAGTCATTTTTGCGCAGCCGAGCCAACAGCATTGAAGGCGGAACCAGCGAAGTGATGCGCAACATCCTTGGGGAGCGGGTGCTCGGTTTGCCTGGTGACGCGCGAGTCGATCGCGATAAACCCTGGAGCCAAGTTCCGCGCAACTAAGTGGATGTCCAAGAGGACATCTAGGCCGATAACGAAGCCAACACCGCGCTGGCGCTAATCGAGCGGTCGTCATACGTGCGGCGCGAGGCCATATCTGCCCCACACATCACCGTGATGGCAGTTTCCATCGCGTGCTGGAGTTGTCGAATGTGGCGTGGTGGTGGAAAGTACTCGTCTTCTTGTGTGGCACGCACTTCGGTGAACCCATCGCGGGGGGCCAAGCGTTCGATGACTTCAATGACGAGCTCTTCGGGTGCTGAAGCGCCAGCAGTAACCCCAACGGTGCCACGCAAGTCGTCGGGCAGATCGTCGGCTCGGTTGATGCGCACTACACGTGGGCAGCCGATTTCGCGTGCCAAGCGTTCGAGAGCCAGGGTGTTGCTGGAGTTCGCCGAACCAATGACCACCATGGCATCGACGTCTTGGGCGATGTGGGTCAACGATGCTTGGCGGTTGGTGGTGGCAAAACAAAGGTCGCTGCGGCCCGGAGTCCACACATCGGGGAAGCGCAACTTCACCGCGTTTGCCACTCCTTCCCATTCGCGATGCGACAGCGTCGTTTGGGCTAACAGTGCAACTGGTTCACTGAACTGATCAAGGGCAGCAACTTCGTCGAGGCTTTCCACCCGTGAAATTGCATCAGGCGCCACCGCCATAGTGCCAACTGCCTCTTCGTGGCCAGCGTGCCCGACATACACGATGCGGTAACCCTTGCCTGCACGCGTGCGAACCTCGTGATGCACCTTGGTGACCAACGGACACACGGCGTCGACCATGTAACTGCCACGCTCGTTGGCATCGTCCACCACGCTTGGTGCCGAGCCGTGCGCCGACAACATGATCGGGCTCCCAACGGGAACGCTGAGCACGTCGTCAACGAACACCACACCTTGGGCTTTGAATCGGTCAACGACAATCTGGTTGTGCACAATCTCGTGGTAGCAGTAGACCGGCCCGTCAAACGTGCGCACCATCCAGGCCAGCGCCTTGATCGCCATTTCAACTCCGGCACAAAAGCCGCGGGGCGCAGCGAGTAGCACTCGATCGACATTCATGCGTGCTGCCAACGGTAGTGCGCACAGTTCGCACTTGGTGTAACACTGCTCAGCACATCTAGAAGCACAGGCGTCGGTAGCCTGAATGTGATGACAAATTCTGACGCCCGCAAGAGCGTCGTCATCGTTGGTCGGCCGAATGTCGGCAAGAGCACGCTCTTCAATCGCTTTCTGGGCGAACAAGCAGCAATTGTCGAAGATCATCCAGGCGTTACTCGCGATCGCAACACCCGCGAAGTGGAGTGGTGTGGACGCCATTTTGATGCAGTTGACACCGGCGGATGGATGCCAGGTGGCAGCGTGCTGGATTCCAAGGTGAGCCGGCAAGTGGAAACTGCTGCCCGCGAGGCCGACCTGGTGTTGTTTTTGGTGGATGCGACCGTTGGGCTCAATGATGACGACGAGGCCATCGCGGCGTGGCTGCGAACGACCAGCCGACCAATCCTGCTCGTAGCCAACAAGGTGGATAGCCCAACTGCAGAATCTGATCTGTGGCAGTTTTTGTCGCTGGGTTTGGGTGATGCTTTGCCGGTTTCAGCGATTCACGGTCGCAAGTCGGGCGACTTGCTCGACGCAATTGTTGACCAATTAGAAATTGTCGCCGACGAAGCACCAGCGGGCGGTGCCTATGTGCGCGACCCTGAGACCAAAGAACCACGAGTGGCCATCGTCGGGCGCCCGAATGTGGGCAAGAGCACGTTGTTCAATCGTTTGGTTGGCGAAGAGCGATCCATTGTGCATGACATGGCTGGCACTACGCGCGATGCCATCGACACGCGAGTCGAAACGACCGATGGGCCGATTGTTTTCGTCGACACTGCCGGCATGCGTCGCCGCAGCAAGGTCGAGCCAGGCACTGAGTACTACTCGATTATTCGTGCCTTGCGGGCCGTTGACGAAAGTGACATCGCGTTGTTGGTGATTGATGCAACCGAAGGCGTCACCAGTCAAGACCAGCGTCTTGCTGAGCGAGTGGACGCCAGTGGCTGCCCAATTGTGCTGGTGCTCAACAAGTGGGAATTGGTGGATGCCGACCGTCGCGAAGTTATCGAGATTGAACTGCAACGAAAGTTGTACTTCATGGGGGATTCCCCAATCGTGCGCCTGTCAGCACTCACTGGCAAAAATGTGCACCGGTTGCAACCCTTGCTTACCGATGCGATCACCAACTATCACCGCCGCGTGCCGACCAAAGACGTGAACCGAGTGATTGCGGCCGCCCAACAACAGCAGCCAGCGGGGCAGGGGGCACGTGTGTTGTACGCACTGCAGGGTGCCGCCGATCCTCCGACGTTCACCTTGTTCGTCAATCGCGAACTGCCACACACGTATCTGCGGTATCTCGAGCGTTCGATTCGCGAAGCGTTCGAATTCGGCTCAACGCCGATCAAATTGCGCGTGCGAACACGCTCCGAACAGGGTTAACGATGCCGTGGTGTGAGCCATGCTCCCGCTATTTTGCACCGTCAGCGGTATCAGCGCAGGGCCGTTGTCCGGTATGTGAGCGGGCCATAGATATGCCCGTTCGCGCAACGAGCGACGCGCCATCACTGCGTGAGCTGCAACGGTTGAGTGGCGAGAAGGCTCCTTGGCATTTCAAGTTGCTCATGTTCACGTTGGTGTTGTATCTCGGCTGGCGAATCATCGCGCCGTTTGTAGACTGACCGAGCCGTAGCTTCGGGCTGTGGCGCAGCTTGGTTAGCGCGCTTGTCTGGGGGACAAGAGGTCGGGAGTTCAAATCTCCCCAGCCCGACAATGTGTGGACGTTTTGTAGCCACCACCGCCCCGCAGCAGTTAGCACTGCTATTTGATGCTCACGTCGGTGACGCTGCATCAACAGAGTTTGTCGCCAACTACAACGTCGCACCAACCACGCAGGTGACCACGCTGGTTGCCGAGCAAACACGTTCAGCCAGCGCGAAAGACACGCAAGCAGATGTGCAATCACGCGTGACGCGTGTGTTGCGTCGTGCCCATTGGGGGTTGCTGCCGTCGTGGTCGAAAGATCGCAGTCGTGCCGCGAGCATGATCAACGCGCGCAGCGAATCGCTCACCGAAAAGCCGTCGTTTCGCCCGCTGCTGGCTGCCCATCGGTGTGCAGTGCTTGTCGATGGGTACTACGAGTGGCGTACGGTCGGCGTTGACACCTCGGTGAAACAACCCAAGCAGCCATATTTCATCCGTTCACCAGACTCCGCACCGCTCGCCATTGCCGGCCTCTGGACCACCTGGCAAGACCCGCTGCGCAATCACACCGAGGTGCGCAGTTGCAGTTTGATCACGATTGCACCCAACGACCAACTGGCCGAGATTCACGATCGCATGCCGTGCATTCTTGATGGCGATGTACTCGACGAATGGCTGGCTAGCCCCGAGGCCCCACTGCACGTCTTGCAGACTGCCGACAACGATCGACTCGTGGCAGTCACCGTGGCAACTGCGGTCAACAATGTGCGCAACAAGGGCGCCGAACTCATTGTGCCGACCACCACCACGCTTTTTTGAGTGGTGTTGCCGCCTGGCTACAGTGCGCCAGGCACGCCGTCGGCGCGTAGTTGGGCCGCTAATCGGGCGGCCGCATCAGCCAAACGTTCAGCTGACACACCTTGTTCTTGGCGAGAAAAATCCAGGTCGGCAATTGCGTTTGCGGGCACGCAATGCAAATGACAGTGATTCACTTCGAATCCGGCGATGAGCAGCCCGACACGATCGGTGCCGAACGCCACCCGTTGGGCCAAGCCCACTTGCCGAGCCACATCAAAAAGATGGCCGTTGAGTGCAGCTGGCATGTCGATCCACTGGTCGATTGGTGTGCGTGGCACCACCAATGCATGGCCCGTGGTGATGGGGCTGATGGTCATGAAGACCACGCACTGGTCGTCGCGCAGGGCGAAGTGTCCGGGCAATTCGCCTTCGATGATTCTGGTGAACAACGACGCCATGGTGCCGACGATAGTTCATCGTTGCGCGTTTGCGAACTAGCCTTCGCCCCGATGGGTCGCAATCTTGCAACGTGGCCCAACCTGGTCACCTTGTTGCGCTTGTTTTGTTTGCCGTTGTTTTTGTGGCTGCTTTTTTGGCGCGACAATCGCGAGGCGGCTGCCTATCTGCTCGGGGTGCTGGGCACCACCGATTGGATCGACGGCTGGTTGGCACGGCGTTTGAATCAACGCAGCGAATTCGGGGCGGTGTTTGACCCCGCAGTGGATCGCTTGTTGCTCATTGTTGGGGTGGGAGCCATCGTGCTCGATGGGTCGGTGCCGGCCTGGTTTGGGTGGTCGGTGGTCTTGCGGGAAGTGTTCGTGGGTGCGATGATGCTGGGCGGCACAGCCCTGGGCATGAAGCGCTTTGCGGTCAACCAATGGGGCAAGAACTACACCTTTGCATTGATGGTGGCGTTTCCGCTCATGCTGCTTGGCGCCAGCGAAGCAGGGTGGGCGTTGGGTGCCCGCAACGCTGGATGGGCAATCGGTTTGCCGGGCTTGGTGTTGTGTTACGCGACTGCGGTGCTCTATGTGCCACTGGTGTGGCGTGGTGTGCGCACCGCGCGTGCTACTTCCGCGACGTAGAAACAGGCCTCAACCTGAGGCTACGGTTGAGGCCATGGCTGTCCCCGTTGAACTCCGCTACACCGCCCAGCACGAATGGGTGCTCATCACCGACAAGGTGGCGCGCATCGGCATTACTGACTACGCCCAGGATGCATTGGGTGACGTGGTGTTCGTCGGTGTTCCCACACTGGGCGGCAAAGTGGTGGCCGATCAGTCGTTCACCGAAGTAGAGAGCACCAAGAGTGTTTCTGACATTTACGCCCCTGTTTCAGGCACGGTAACTGCCGTGAACGAGGCTCTAGCGACTCAACCCGAGCTGTTGAACTCTGATCCATATGGTGCCGGCTGGATCTGTGAAATCACCATCGAGGGAGACGTGCCAGGGCTGCTGAGCGCGTCAGAGTACGAAGCCCTGTTGGCGGGCTAGCGATGGAATACGTTTTTTGCAACCAGTGCGGTCATCGCAATCCGCCATCCTCAACGTTTTGCTCTGCTTGTGGGGCTGTGGTGGACAAGCCGAGCCTGCGCACGAGTGTGTTGCCCAAAACTGACCCGCTGCTCAATGCCGTGGGCGATGACGACAATGCCGTTGTTTACGGTGGCGAAGTTGCACCGGGTGAAGTAATGCTCGTGGTGCGTCAAGGGGCCGAAATCGGCACCCGATACAGCCTGAGTGGCCATCAGGTCAGCGCTGGGCGAGTGCCCGATAATGACATCACGCTTGACGACTTCACCGTGTCGCGCCAGCATGCGATTTTTGTGCAACAAGGGGGTGCTTGGTTGGTGCGCGACCTCGGCTCGTTGAACGGCACCTATGTAAACAGCCAGCGGGTCGAAGAGGCTGCACTCAACCACGGCGACGAAATTCAAATCGGTCGTTTTCGCTTAGTCGTATTTTTCGGATAGCTCAGGTGACCGAACAGTATTTGTCCATCGGTGAGGTGCTGGCGCTGCTTGCCGAAGAGTTTCCGGATGTCACCATCTCCAAGATTCGGTTCTTGGAAAGCCAGGGCTTAATCACCCCCGAGCGAACTGCTTCGGGCTATCGCAAGTTCACTAAACCAGAGGTCGATCGTCTGCGGTTCATCCTGCGTGAGCAAAAAGATAACTTCTTGCCGTTGCGCGTTATTCGCGATCGTCTCGAGGGCGAAACCAGCGATGGGTTCTTGCGGCCGCAAGATGTAACCGACCCGAGTATGCCGCGTGGAATCCAATTGCCGTCGCCAGGCCACCCGACTAATCGCCAGGGCGCTGTTGCGTCTGGCTCGGGCGCGGGTGTTGACAACAGCCGCAAGCCGCTGGCACCAAAGCGCCGCGAGCGTCTGTCGCGCAATGATGTGTTGGATGCCACTGGTGTGAGCACAGAGATGTTGGCGGTGTTGGAAAAGATGAAGTTGGTGCGCCCGCGCATGATGGGTGTTGACCCGTATTTTGACGAAACCGATCGCGACATCGTGCATCTGGCCGGACGACTGGCAGCGCTCGGCATCGACCCGCGTTTGTTGATGACCTGGCGGCTATCAGCCGAGCGTGAGGCTGATGTGTTTGAGCCCCTCGTGCGTTCGGCACTCTCGGCACGCGGAGTCAATGCGCTCGGCGACTCGTCAAACGAGGCGATGAAGTTGCTCGATGATCTCATTGCTCTCGGTGAAGAGCTGCGTACAGCTTTGCTGCGCAATGTGACCAAGGGCTTGCGACCCGAAGGGTAGGCCGTTGCTACGCTTGCGCCATGAGTGCTGGCGACTGCGTAGACCTCGAACTTGTCGGAGTTCGCATTGAGACTCCGGCCAATGTGCCGATGATGCAGTTGCGAGAAAACGATGGAGATCGGCGGTTGCTCAGCATCTATATCGGAGCCTCTGAATACATGGCGATAGAACACGCGTTGGAAGGTCGTGTTCCGCCCCGGCCTTTGACGCACGACTTGTTGGTCAATGTGTTCGAAGACCTCGGCGCTCATTTGCGGCGCGTCGTCATCACCGAGATGCGCGAACACACGTATTTTGCCGAAATTCAGTTGTTGCACCAAGGCCAAACCCACACCATTTCATGCCGGCCCTCAGATGCCGTCGCTCTAGCGGTGCGTGCCGACATTCCGATTGCCGCCCATCGTGTCCTGTTGGATGAAGTGGGCGTCATCGCCACGGAGAGCGGGGATGATTCTGAGGAAATCATTGGGGAGTTTCGGGATTTCATCGACACCATCAATCCTGAGGACTTCGACGAAAAGTAGGTAGCCCCACAGTTGGCGCGCAGGGGGTCTTGCCCGTAGCGTTGCCAGTCTTATGGGGGCAGCGCGGGTGAACCAGTTCGATTCATTGCGCACGTACAGCGGCAAGCAGGCCGCCGACATCGTCAACATCACGTATCGCCAACTTGATTATTGGGCGCGCACCAATTTGGTTCGGCCGTCCGCCACCGATGCAGCAGGCAGTGGCACCCGTCGTGAATACGTGTATCGAGATTTGCTCGAGCTGAAGGTAATCAAGAATTTGCTTGATGCCGGAATCAAGCTCGAGTCGGTAAGAGCAGTGTTCGATTATCTGCGTCGCCATGTGACCACCGATGTCGCCTCGGCGCATGTGGTGATTAGCGGTAAGAGTGTGGTGCTGTGCGATGGCGATCACCTGATTGATGCAGTGCGCAACGGACAAGGTGTGTTGAACGTGTTGCCGCTGGCCAATGTGAAGCAGGAACTTGATGCCCGCATCATTGAACTGAAGCGCAGCGAACAACGTGCAGCAGCAACCACTGGTTCTGTCGCCGCACCGTTGCGCCGCGCCGCACGGTAACGCCGTGACGGGCAACCGTCTTTCACCGCTTGACGCTCTACACCGTGAGCTCGGCGCCAAAATGGTGCCCTTCGGCGGGTGGGAAATGCCGTTGTCTTATGCAGCTGGAACCATCGCTGAGCACATGGCGTGTCGCACCGATGCGGCGATGTTTGACGTCTCGCATCTGGGCACCGTGCGAGTATCTGGCGCTGATGCATTCGATCTATTGCAGCGTGAACTGACGAACGACCTTCGCAAGATCGCGCCTGGTCGCGCGCAGTACACGCACTCGTGCAACGAGCAAGGCGGAGTGAGTGACGACATCATCGTGTGGTGGCTGGGCCCTCACGAGTTTGACGTGATGCCGAACGCATCCAACACTGACCGTGTGCGCGCCATCATCGGTGGCGACGACACCACCAGCACTCGCGCAATCTTGGCGGTGCAGGGCCCACGTGCCCGCGAACGCGTTGCCACGTTGTCACCAGAAGCCGCGAGTGTGAAACGATTTCGTGTAGCCACGGTCAACTTGTTGGGGGTGGAGTGTGTCGTAGCCGGGACCGGATACACCGGAGAAGACGGCTTAGAAATTGCTGTACCTGCGCACCATGCCAAGCAGGTAGCGACTGCCTTGTTGCAGGCCGGTGTGAACATCGCAGGTCTGGGAGCACGTGACACCTTGCGACTTGAAGCGGGCTTGCCACTGCATGGGCACGAACTGTCGCCTGACATCTCGACGTTGGAAGCAAATCTGGGTTGGGTCGTTGGTTGGGAGAAGCCCGACTTTCGCGGCAAAGCGGCCCTCGTGGCGCAGCGTGAAGCAGGCGTGAATCGCCTGCTGTGCGGTATTCGTACCGAGTCGCGACGCCCGCCACGCGATGGGTCGCGAATCTTGGTTGATGGGGTCGATGTCGGCGTCGTTACGAGCGGAAACTTCTCACCCGTGCTTGGTGTGGGAATCGCGCTTGGTTTGGTCGCACCCGCTGCAACTCAGCTGGGTCAGGTGGTGGAGATTGTGGTGCGCGACACGAAGTTGTCGGGCACGGTGGTGGCAACGCCGTTCACGAAGCAGGCGTAGTAGACGCAGTAGTAGGTGCAGCCGTGTCGGGTTTCGCCGTCAGGTTGGCTACGGCCTTGCCAGCCAGCGACGGTAAAAAGTTGATGAGCGATCCTGCTTGGTCGGCCATTCCGGCAATGCGGCGGATGGGGTCTTCCACGTCATCGAGCAAGCGATTCACGCGGGCTGCCGCCTGATTGAGGTTGTCCATCGTGGCACCAACGTTTTCGAGTGCCACAATCAGCGCTTCAACCGTGCGGCGGCCTTGATCGGCAAGTTTGACGCCTTCACCGACGGGGTCAACATTGCGCAGTAGCGCCAAAACATCACTGATTATCTTCTGAATATCAAGTGCTGGAGGGGTAGTGGACACGATTCAACCGTAGCCGTTGGGCTGCACTCAGATTTCGGTGCTGGCCAGCGCCTCGAGTGGTTCACACGAGCAAACGAGGTTGCGGTCGCCATGGGCGGCGTCGATGCGCGAAACCGGCGGGAAGTAACCGCGGCCGTGCAATGATGCGAGCGGATACAGCGCCAACGAACGGTCGTACGGCCGCTTCCATTCGCCGGTCACGTCTTGCACGGTGTGCGGTGCGTGACGCAGTGGAGAATCCTCGATCGACCATTCACCGGCTGCGACTCGATTGATTTCGCCACGAATGGCGATCATCGCATCACAAAAGCGATCCAACTCGGCGCGCGATTCGCTTTCGGTGGGTTCGACCATCAGCGTGCCGCCGACTGGAAAGCTCATCGTTGGTGCATGGAACCCGTAGTCCATCAGTCGTTTGGCCACGTCATCCACTGACACACCTGTTTGTTTCGTGATGTCACGCAGATCCAAGATGCATTCGTGCGCAATCAAGTTGTTTGCACCCGTGTACAACGTGGGGAAGTAGTCGCGCAAGCGCCACGACACATAGTTGGCACTTGCGATTGCTTGTTCGGTGGCGCGCCGCAAACCTTCGGGGCCCATGAGTCGCACATACACCCAGGAGATGGGCAAAATGCCCGCTGAACCGAATGGTGCACCAGATACTGGCCCGACTGCTTGGGGTTCAGTGCTCAACGGGTTGCCCGGCAAGAAAGCTGCCAGGTGGGCGCGCACGGCAACTGGCCCAACGCCGGGCCCGCCGCCGCCGTGTGGAATACAGAACGTCTTGTGCAAGTTGAGGTGGCTCACGTCGGCGCCAAAGTGCCCGGGCTTGGCGACGCCAACGAGTGCGTTGAGGTTGGCGCCGTCGACATAGACCTGGCCGCCGTGGGCGTGCACCGTTTCACAAATCGCTGTGACTGATTCTTCGAACACACCATGAGTTGATGGATAGGTGATCATGAGTGCAGCGAGTCGATCGCCGGCCTTTTCACATTTCGCAGTGAGGTCGGCAAGATCCACATTGCCCTGGGCATCGCACGACAACGCGACCACGTCCATGCCAGCCATCACTGCGCTGGCGGCGTTGGTGCCGTGCGCACTGGCAGGAATGAGACAGATTGTTCGTTGCGTGTCACCACGGCTGGCGTGGTAGGCGCGAATCGCTAGCAAGCCGGCAAACTCGCCCTGGCTGCCAGCATTGGGCTGCAGGCTCACAGCGTCGTAGCCCGTCACTTCACACATCATTTGTTCGAGCTCGGTAATGAGTTGGCGGTATCCAGCGGTGTCGGCGGCGGGCGCGTGCGGGTGGATGTTGGCAAATTCGGGCCAAGTCACCGGAATCATTTCGGTGGTGGCGTTGAGCTTCATCGTGCACGACCCCAGCGGGATCATCGTGCGATCAAGGGCCAGGTCTTTGTCGGCCAGGCGGCGCAAATAACGCAGCATTTCAGTTTCGGTTCGGTAGCGACGGAATACGGCCTGGCCGAGGAAATCGTCGGAACGAAGTTGCTCGTCGGCGATGGCAAGTTGTAACGCACGCTCTTCGATTTGCTCGACAGAAACGGTGACACCAAAACTGGCTAGAACGTCAACAACGAGTGAGGCGTCCGACGTTTCGTCATAGCTCACACCCACGGTGTGGGCATCGAAGTGGCGCATCACAATGTTGTGTGACAGGGCAACTGCATGCACCGCTTGTGCATTCATATTGCTAACGGTCAAGGTGTCGAATCGTGAACCATCATCGATGGTGCCGACGTTGTGCTCGCGCAACACCGAGATGGTGGCGTGGGTAAGGGCGCTGATGCGTCGAGCAATGGCTTGTAAACCATCACGGCCATGCCACGCCGCATAGAAGCCAGCGATGTTGGCCAACAGCGCCTGGGCTGTGCAGATGTTTGACGTGGCCTTTTCGCGACGAATGTGTTGTTCACGGGTTTGCAGCGCCAGACGCAATGCAGGTCGGCCAGCGGTGTCGGTGCTGACTCCTACGAGACGCCCTGGCAGCGAGCGGGCGAAGGTGTCGCTGGCGGCGAGAAACGCTGCGTGTGGCCCGCCGAATCCCATGGGCACACCGAGTCGTTGGGCGCTGCCCACCGCAATATCAAACCCAAGTGCACCCGGGGTGGTGAGCAATGTGGAAGCAAGCGGGTCAGTCACGCACACTGCAACGGCGTTGCGCTGGTGGGCTGCGTGAATCACGGCGGTGACTTCGGCGTCGCTGGCAATGATTCCTCGCGATGAAGGCCGCGACACGACGACACAAAATGCGTCAATGGTGGCGAGTTCGTGTAATGGTACGACTGCGACTTCGACACCAACTGGTTCGCAACGAGCGCGCAGCACGGCGATGTGTTGAGGATGCGTATCGTCATGCAAAGCGACGATGTTTGATTCGCCCTTAGCGGTGCGCCGCGCCATGGTGACTGCCTCGGCAATGGCCGTTGATTCGTCGAGTAGCGATGCATTGGCGATGTCCAACCCGGTGAGCTCGCTGATCAATGTTTGATAATTCAGCAGTGCTTCAAGTCGTCCTTGGCTGATTTCGGGTTGATACGGGGTGTAGGCGGTGTACCACGCCGGGTTTTCCAGCACGTTACGCAAGATCACCGGAGGCGTGACAGTGGGGTAGTAGCCCGCACCGATGACACAACGACGCACATTGTTGCGAGCTGCGATCGCGCGCAACTGTTGCAGCACAACTGTCTCGCTAACTGCTGGGGCCAACGCCAGCGGTTCGGTTTGCAATATTTCGGTGGGCACGACTGCAGCGACGAGAGCGCTATTGGATGCGTAGCCAAGTAGACGGGCGATGTCCGAGCGCTCGGTTGCGTCTGGGCCGATGTGGCGGGATTCAAAGTTCATGAGTCCTTCGATGCCGACGTGGATGGTGCCAACGCAGTGCTGCGCTTGCACCCCCGCTGTCTTTGGCACCTGAGAGCTTCAGCGGCGAGCCGCTTTTCCCCGTCGGTGGAGGAGATGTCGGTCTCCTCGCTTTCCAGCGTTGCCCATCATGTCGGTTCAGGTACCTGAGAGGTTCCGGGGTGGTTGCTCCTTCGGTGTGATGGCGCACTGGCAATGCGCTTCACTCTCCCGAGATGACGATGGCATTCGTCAGCGTAGTTGAGCCGCCGCTAATGACCGTGACTATCAGGGTGCCTACTATGGCAGATATGCCCAACGCCACATCGCCCACCAGCCCCATGAGCTCAGTTGCTCTCACCGACGAGATCAGCCCGTTTTTTTCCGACCTGGGCAGCAAGTACATGCTCGACCCAGCCACCGCCGAGATTGGCAAGGCAGCTGGCTATTCAGACGGGTTTTCGTTTTATTTCGCTGGTCGCGGCGGAGTGCTCGGCGATGTGGATGCCGACGTGATCTATTCGGCATTCGTGTTTTTCGACCAGCCCCTGGTGCGCAAGATGTGGGAGCGCGGCGTCGCCGTCGAAGGTGCACGCAAGGCAGGCTCGCGCTATGCCGGAGCAGCAGACGCCTGGGGCATCGCCCACATTTCTGGTTTTGCAGGAGCCGCTCGGTTTAATGCGCTGGCCGAGCAGGTGGTGGCGTCGGTGGATGCCGGTGGCTTGTCATTGTTTGCAGGTCTGCGTGCCGAGCCGTTGCCGGCCAACCCGCATGCCCGCACGTACCGTCTGGTGACCTACCTACGTGAGTTGCGCGGCTGTTTGCACATCAACGCCGTAGTGGCCGAAGGTTTGACTGGCCTTCAAGCAGTGCTGACCGGTGAGAACGGAAATTTCTTTGCCAAGATTCACGGTTACCAAGAGCCGTATCCCGATGTGGCACACCTTGCGCCAGCACGGGCTCGCGCCGAAGCCACAACAGCAAAATTGATGAGCAACATCTACGAACAATCATTGACACCCGCCGAGCGCGGTGAATTTGCTGCACTCGTTGCAGAACTGAAAGCAGCCGTCGTCTAAACGCACCGGTTGGTAATCGAGCCAACACCGTCAATCGTTGATACCAGCACATCACCTGATGTCAAAAAGCGTGGTGGAGTGCGCGCGGCGCCGACGCCGCTCGGTGTGCCGGTGAAGATTACGTCGCCGGGGCAAAGATCAACGATGCTCGATAGGTAGGCAACGAGTTGTGGAATTGAAAAAATCAGGTCGTTGCTATTGGACTGTTGCACCACCTCGCCGTTGAGTGTGCAAGTGAGCGCGAGGGCGTCACGGTTGGCCACAGTGGTGGCGTCAACTAGCCACGGGCCGAAGGGTGCGTATCCCCGTCGGCTTTTGCCCAGGTTGAATTGCGGTGGTTGAGTGGCGCGCTGCAACACGCGGTCACTGATGTCTTGGCCAACGCAGAGCCCGGCTACAGCGTCCCACGCGGCTGACTCGGCGATGTCGCGACCACCCGCGCCGATGATCACGACGAGTTCAATTTCCCAATCGGTGGTCGACACTTCGATGGGGATGTCGCCAAATGGCTTGTTGACGGCTGAGGCAAATTTGGTGAACGTAAGTGGCGTGTCGGGAATCGGTGCGCCAGTCTCGACTGCGTGTTCGCGGTAGTTCAAGCCGATGCCAAAAATCTGTCGTGGAAGTGGAGACGGCGCATCCAGATTGGCCACAGCAAATGGCACGCCGCCATGCACAGTTGCAGCCAGCTTGCGCACCTGCGCCCAGCGGGCGAACAATTGCATCGGGTCGTGGGGTAACGCACCGCTACTGGCGCGTTCGATATCGATTGCCAAATTGTCAGGGGTAATGAAGGCTGCTCGACCTTGCAGGTTGGCTACTCGCATGGACATTTACGCTAACGAAACACGCTCAGCCGGGCCGCCTCGTGCGCGGCCAGGGGCCGAGATCGTTGATCGTGGCGACTGTGCTGGCGATGGATTCTGGCGGCACAGGATGACTAATGAGGTAACCCTGCGCTTTGGCGCAGCGCATCTCGCCAAGCACTTGCAGCTGGCGAACACTTTCTACGCCTTCGGCAACGATGTCGAGACCCATCGACTCGCACATGGCGATAATCGTGCGCACGAGTGAGCGGGCATCAGCGTTGTCGGCCACACCGCTGATGAACGAGCGGTCGATTTTCAAACAGTGAATCGGAAACTTTTGCAACAATGAAAGTGACGAGTATCCCGTGCCGAAGTCGTCAATGGCTACGCGCACGCCTAGATCGCACAATTTGGTGAGTGCATCAAGGGCCTGGTCTGGTTGGGAGATCATGACACCCTCGGTGACTTCGAGCCACAGCTGACGAGCGGGAATGTGGGCGCGAGTGAGGGCTTCGCTTACGAGATTGACAAAATTCGGGTCACTCAGCTGGCGCGGCGACACATTGACTGCCATCGTGGCGTCGCGTGGGCACACGCCGCTGGCAATCCATTCACCGAGGTGGGTGAGTGCTTCCAACAGAGCCCACGCACCAATCGGCACGATGGTGCCAGTTTCTTCTGCAATCGGAATGAACTCTGCCGGTGAGATTGAAGACCCGTCGTCGCGATCCCAGCGCATGAGTGCTTCGAACCCGACAACTTCGCCAAGGCCCACATCGATGATTGGTTGGTGAACGAGGCGCAATTCGCGGCGCTCGAGCGCACGGTACAGGGCTGTTTCGACCGCAAGCCGTTGGGTGACGCTGGCCAACATGGATTCGTCGAAGATGGCCACACAGTTGCGGCCTGACTCTTTGGCGCGGTACATGGCCGTGTCGGCGTGGCGCAGTAAGTCGTCGGCGCTATTGGTGACCGATGGGCGATAAGTCGATACTCCGATGCTCGCTGACACGAACACATCACCTTGGCGAAGGGCCAACGGCTCATGAAACGACTCAAGCACACGATCGGCGAGCACCATGGATTCGTTTGGGCCATTGGTCTGTGGGTCGAGCACTACGAATTCGTCACCGGCAATGCGACCAACAACGCAATGGGTTGGCAAGATGAGCCGCAGCCGTGTGGCCACTGCAATGAGTACGTCGTCGCCGGCTGCATGCCCGAGGCTGTCGTTGATGTTCTTGAATCGATCGACGTCAATGAACAGCACCGTCGGTTGGCGGTTGTCGCGCCATGCCGTGCGCAGAGCGGTGTCGACGTGCTCCAGCATCAGGCTGCGGTTGGCCAAGCCGGTGAGTGCGTCGGTTTGCGCACTTTCGATGAGCCTGGATTGCAGTTGGGCGTTTGCGCGCACAGCTATGACCACGCGCAGCAGCACGACACTTGACAAGAACAACACCGATACAGTGCGCACGATTCGATCGCGAGTGTCTTGGGCATCGGTTAAGGCGAATACGGCAATCGGCACGACCAACCCGGAGATGACCACAACCAGACGCCCAGCCATCGGACGAGCCGCGTGGTACGAACCTTGGGCGGTGAGATTGCGGATGCCGGGGTGCAGCAGAGTGGCACAGGCGGCAAATAGTGCCATCACGTACGGTGCGTTACGTACGGCGAGCGAGGTGGTGATGACTTCGGCTTCGTGCAGTGCCCATAAGACGTCGCCGATCAACGATGACAAAATGGCACTGCTCGCCAACCACACCACAGTGCTGTTGTCAGAATCACCGAGCAGCAGCGTTACCAACAAAAACAGCACCACTGCTGACAACGAAAATGTGAGGCCGCGCACACTGGCCACGAACGGCTCGTTGCTTACCGTGTCGAACAACGGTCGCAGCACAACAATCCAGACCACCAACCAGGCACCGAGCGAAAGAATTGATGCGTCGGCCAGAATGCCGAGCGGTTCGCGGCCGATGCGGCGTTGGGCGACTAGCAGTAAACCCAGCACCAGCGTGATTTGCACCACGAAGAAAGCCACTTCTGCCACGAGATGCTCGACCGCGCCAAGCGAAGCTGCCGAAAATAATTGTCCGATGATGATTGCTGCAATGATGACGAAAAAGCCAGAGAGAATTCGACGATCAAGTTGGTGACGAGTTGCCGAAATGACCGTTGATACGACAATGGCCAAGAGTGCGAGGCCGTACACAACTGAGCCGATGTTCGTCGCACCACCCAGCACGTGCACAAAAGATCCGACTATGCCGGCGCCAAGACATGACCACGCTGCGCGCTCCAAGGTGCGCCCAGTCATGCGAACACCACTGCCACAACGGTAGTAAATCCACCAGCTGGGCGGCGTGATTCGCTAGTTTGTAAGTGGGCGGAGGTCCACGACCTCGGGTGCTGTTGGCACCTTATTGGAGACCCATGTTTATTACTCGGCACACGCGTCTTGGCGACGTTGATTTGCGCAACCGCTTGTGGGACTTCTATCGCCGCGTCTACGCGGCCAATCCAGTGTCGCCATTTAGCGAAGTGGTGAATCGACACGAGTTTGATGACGCACTGTTGAATTCGACCAATCGTGTGTGGGTGGTGTGGGAAGACAACTGCCCAGTGGTGATGACACTTATTGCCACGGATATTTCCACCACGCGCTGGCTGAACGCTGAGTATTTTCGCCGTTACCACACCGAGCGGATGCGCAAAGGCCTGGTGCACTATGTGATGTGGGTTGTAGTTGACGAGTCGGTCGCAGTGCGTGGAGCAAATATTTCGTTGGCCAAAGAAGCTCTCGCTGCCGAAGCACGCGATGGTGCGTTGTTGGTGTTCGATCTGCCCGAAACGAAACAAGGCAGCGACACGGGTGGGGCTGCTGAACTGATGTTGCGGATGGGCCAGATGGTGGGTGAGGTTTCGTTGTTGCCACTGGCCACCCAGCGATACTTTGCCCTTGATTTTTCCCATGCCCACGCGCCAGACCAGATGCAGATCTCAGACAACACAGCCGCAGATAACATGAAGGAGTCCATGGGCACCTCCGCGACGTGATCGCTTCATGAGTGTGTCTACCCCGAACAGCACGGTCATCGTGCCTGGCGCCCACTTGATGGCGGCGTTGCTCGGCGAGCGCGACGAGTTGTTGCGTCATGTTGAGCAGGCATTTGCCCAGACCAAAATCCTGGTTCGTGGCAACGAAATCACCGCGGCTGGCCCCGAATCTGATCTGGTCGGACGATTGTTCCTGGAGTTGTCAGAACTCTTGCAGCGAGGCGAATCGCTCGACCTCGTCATCTTGGGTCGAGTCATCGACATGGTTCGCAGTGATGTGAGCCCGAGCAGTGTGTTGACTGCCGACATCGTGCGAGTGGGTCAGAGTCGCCCGGTGCGCGCCAAAACTGCAGGTCAGCGCCGCTATGTGGATGCCATCGCAGAGCACGTGATTACGTTTGCGCTGGGGCCTGCGGGCACCGGGAAAAGTTGGCTCGCCGTAGCGATGGCGGTGCAGGCGCTTCAAAGTAAATCTGTACAACGCATCATCTTGACGCGCCCTGCAGTCGAAGCAGGGGAGCGGCTCGGGTTTTTGCCTGGCGATTTGATGGCCAAGATTGACCCGTATCTGCGTCCGTTGTTCGATGCTTTACACGACATGGTGGGCGCCGACAACGCCCAGAAGTATCTCGAACGCGGTGTGGTGGAAGTGGCCCCACTGGCCTTTATGCGCGGACGAACCCTGAACAACAGTTTCATCATTCTCGATGAAGCACAAAACACGACTCCTGAGCAAATGAAGATGTTTCTCACCCGCATCGGCTTCGGATCAAAAATTGTCGTCACCGGTGACACAACACAGGTTGACGTGCCCGACGGCCGCAGTGGTCTGGCCGGGCTCGAGCGCGTGCTTACCGGAATCGACGGATTGACTTTCGTGCACCTCGAATACACCGATGTCGTGCGCCACAAAATCGTGGCAGACATTGTGGCTGCTTACGAAACGAATAGTGACAAAAGCGCAGCCCGTTTGCGTGGGGTAAAGCGGCGTGATTGAACGGCCGCGGTCCACTGCACCCCGAAGAGCTGGTGGCGACGGACACCTGGATGTGTTCGTTTCTGACGAGCAAGTTGATGTGTCGGTGGATGGCGCCCGTTGGCAGCAGTTGTCACTGCGAGTCCTCGAAGCCGAGGGTGTGCGTGGGCAAGCCGAGATGGCACTGCTTTTTGTCACGCGTGAAGCAATCACTGAAATGAATCGCGTGCATATGGGTGTTGACGGCCCTACCGATGTGCTTGCGTTTCCGATTGACCTAGTGGATAACTCGCGCGCTACGGGGCCAACTGCTCACTCGTCGACACCGATTGTGGCGCGAGTGGATGCTGGTGAACTTCCCCTCTTGGTGGGTGACGTCGTTGTGTGTCCGAGCGTTGCTAGCGAACAAGCGCCATCGCACGCCGGAACCTTGGATGACGAGTTGGCATTGTTGGTGACCCATGGAATATTGCATGTGCTGGGCTATGACCATGACACGCAAGTGAACGCCGACAAAATGCGGGCGCGCGAGCTCGCATTGCTTGAAGCCTTACACTGGGGCGCGCCCGCTCCGGCCGCATTTGCCCAGGGCTACTAACACATGATTGCCGCTGCACCCACGACTATTGATATCTGGATTCTGGTTGCCGTCGGTGTGTTGCTCGTCGTTCTGACGTTGCTCTCGTTGGCCGAAATGTCGCTGTCACGAATCAGCAAACAAAAAGCCGAGGCTTTGTTGGCTGACGGTCATAAACGTGGTGGCGTTTTGGTGCGTTTGGCTAGTGACCCCACCCGCTGGGTGAACCCGCTGTTGCTGACCGTAAACATTTTGCAGACCCTGCAAGCGACTCTGACCGGTGTGGTGGCCAACCGCCTGTTTGGTGCCCCAGGCGTGGTGATCGGCGTCGCACTTAACGTGGTGTTGTTTTTTGTTTTGGCCGAGGCAGTGCCCAAGACGTATGCCGTGCTGTATTCGGTGCGAGGAGCCACTGCAACGGCACCGTTTGTTTCGGCGTTGG
The DNA here is from genome assembly GCA_040401815.1 of Ilumatobacteraceae bacterium. GTDB lineage: Bacteria > Actinomycetota > Acidimicrobiia > Acidimicrobiales > Ilumatobacteraceae > F1-60-MAGs027. The sequence goes on from JBBANT010000003.1 coordinate 42,276, forward strand.
CTGCATTCTGGCCGCTGCGGGTGATCTCCAACCTCTTGATTCGCATCACGAACCTGATGGTGAAGGGCAAAGGCCTAGATGCCGGACCGTTCATCAGTGAAAACGAGTTCCTCGGCATCGTGCAAGCCGCAGCAGCAGACTCGGTAATCGAAGCCGAAGAGCAGGAACTGATCGAATCTGTTATCGAGTTTGGCGACACGGTGGTGCGCGAAATCATGCGACCTCGTCACGATGTCATCACCGTTGATGAAACCGTGACCATTTCGGCTGCTCTCACCGTGGCCATTGAGCACCAGTTCAGTCGCATGCCAGTGATACGTGTGGATGACGATGATATTGACGATGTAGCAGGCACGGTGAATACCAAAGACTTAATGCGCGTCGAACGAGAAGGCAAAGGTGATGAACTGGTTACCACGCTGATGCGCGAGGCCCACGTGGTGCCCGAAGGCAAGCCAGTAGCCGAGTTGATGCGCGAAATGCAGCGCACGCAAAACCACCTCGCCATCGTTGCCGACGAGTACGGGGCGTTCAGCGGGATTGTGTCGTTGGAAGACTGCTTGGAAGAACTCGTCGGAGAAATCGTCGACGAGCACGACGACGCCGACAGTCGCTTTCGGCAGTTGCCAGGCGGAGACATGTTGGTCGAAGGTGCGGTGGGTCTCGATGACGTGAACCAACGGCTAGGCATTTCGCTCAGCACCGCCGAGTATGACACCATCGGCGGATACGTGTTTGGCTTGATCGGACGGATGCCGCGGATCGGTGACGGCGTTGATGCCGAGGGGTATCAATTGCGAGTCGAAGAGCTCGATGGGCGTCGTGTCACTGTGGTGCGCTACGTGCCGAGGGCAGGTGGCGCGCCGATCGCCAACTAGGGTTCCCGACATGGAACTTCGTTTAGATGGCAAGGTTGCGTTAGTTACTGGTGCGTCGCGGGGAATCGGCAAAGCAATAGCCACCCACTTCGCTGCAGCCGGAGCAAAAGTCATGATCTCGTCGCGTAAACACGACGCACTTGTTGAAGCCCGCAAAGACATGGTCGGTGATGTTGAGGTGTTTGCTGCCAACGCCGGTGATGTTGACGCAGGTCGAGCTTGTGTGTCTGCGACCATCGAACGTTTCGGAGCACTCGACATTTTGGTGAATAACGCAGCGACCAACCCCTACATGGGACCAACCCTCGAGGTGGATGAGTCGCGATATGACAAGACGTTTCAGGTCAACCTGCGTGGACCATTGTTTTGGTGCAAAGCGGCTTGGGAAGGCCATATGAAGGCGCATCCCGGGGTCATCATCAACATCGCATCAGTGGGTGGATTGCGCGCTGAGGGATTTTTGGGCGTCTACAACCTCACTAAGGCAGCGCTTATTCATATGACGCGTCAACTGGCTGGTGAAATTGGGCCAACGCGCGTGGTGGGAATCGCGCCAGGTTTAGTAAAGACCGACTTTGCTTCGGTGCTGGTGGAAAACTACGGGGAGAAAATGGCCAGTCAACTGCCAACCCGTCGATTGGGCGAACCGGAAGACATCGCCAACTTGGCGCTCTTTTTGGCATCGGAGAAGGCCAGTTGGATCACTGGCGAAACTTATGTGATCGACGGTGGAGCAGGGGTGCGCTCGGGCGCCATGTAAGTGCGTGAATGGCGCAGCAATCGTGGTGCGCCAATCACAAGAATAATGCCGAGTGTGACACCCGAAACCAAATAGGTGGCGCGGAGGCCAAAGTAAAACGCGATCTGTCCGCCGATAAGCGCGCCGAAAGCAGAAGTGCCTGTGCCGATGAATCGATAGACGCTGTTGACGCGACCGAATAATTCTTGAGGAATGAGGCGTTGGCGCAAACTCACCGTGATTACATTCCAAACAGTTCCGAATGTAGCCATGAATACGCCGGCGATCACCACGGCCCAGACTCGCGGCAAGACCGCTGGGATGATTTCTAACGCTGCGAACATCGCGTAGGAGAACACAATCGCAACAGCCGGCCCAATGAGCCGCGCTAGCCGCGCACCGACGAGGCCACCGACGATCGAGCCGATGGCAGTTGCAGCTAGCAGCAAGCCAAAGCCGCGGGGGCCAAGGCCCAGTTCATCGCGCACATACTTGGCAAAAATTGACTGGGCGAACATGTGGCACATATTCGCCGCCCCCAACATGAGAGCCAGCATTCGCAACAGTGGGTGGCGCCAGAGCCACGCCAAGCCCGTGCGCAAACTTTGTACGTAATTTTCCTTGGTGGGTGTTGCGACGAAGGGGTGCTTGGGTCGAATTGATGCAATTAAAAATGCCGCAATCACCAACGCGACTGCCTGGACGCCGAATGGTGCGGCTGCTGCGAGAACAAACAGCCAGGTGCCCAGCGGCAGACCCACGAAAGAGTTGGCAGCGACCTCGGCGGCGTACAGGCGCCCGTTAGCCGCTTCTAGTTGATGTTCATCAACGATTGACGGCAAGAACGCCTGGGCGGACATGTCGTAGAACACTTCGCACACTGCGAGGGCTAGCACCACGCCAAAAAGCCACCAGATGGTCATGACGTTGAGAAGAATTGCACTGGTTGCAGCTACAAAAAGCAGGGCTCGCAGTGCGTTGGCCGTAGCCATGATGCGCCGTCGTTCGTGGCGGTCGATAAAAACTCCGACTGGAAGTGCCATAACGAACCACGGCAACATGGCGGCCACGCTGACCGAGCTGAGCAACCGTGGGTCGTCGGTGAGGGTGAGGGCCAACAACGGAGCCGCACCGGCGACGAGCCCGTCACCGAGATTGGATGTTGTCGACGCAGCAAAGTGGCGCCAGAAAATTGCTGGGAGGCGGTGACTCGGCTCCTTGGTGCGCTTCATTGAGGAAGCTCTGCAGTAACAACTTTGCCCAATGCGGTGCGCGGGATGCTGTCGACGACCACTAATTCACGCGGCGCGTAGTACGCAGCCAACGTTTCTTTTACGTGATTACGCAACGCTTCAAGTGTCGGAGCATTGGTGGGAGACACCGGCGCTACGTAGGCACACACAATCGAGCCCCACTCGGGGTCGGGTCGGCCGCGCACCGCGACGTCTCGCACGAGCGGATGTTCACGTAAACGCTGTTCCACCACATGCGGCCAGACTTTGTTGCCACCAGTGATGATGAGGTCATCAGCGCGGCCCTGTACCCGCAGGCGGCCGTCCACCATTACTCCCACGTCACCGGTGTCAAGCCAGCCGTCTTGGAGGGGCAACGCGGTGTGACGGTAGGTGCGCGCCATGGTCGGGCTTTGCAACAAGATGCGACCGGCGATGAGTTGCATAGCAACACCGTTGAGTGCGACTCCGTCATAGACCACGCCACCACCAGTTTCGGTTAACCCGTAGGTGCTGATGGCGTTGCTTGGCAGCACACCTGAACGCGCCCCGCCCACCAACACGGCTTGCCATTCGGCAAAGTCGTGACGCACAAGATGAGTGGGCACCACAGCGGTGTGTGTAGCCCCGGCCGCGAGTGCAGCCTGCAGCGAGCCCTCGTCAACGTGGGCGGCAAAACTCAGTTGCACACCAAAATGTAACGCCCGATACAAGACGCCAAAACCACCGATGTGCGCAGGTGGGAGACAAAGCCACCAATGATCTGTCGACGACAAGCCCAGCCGTTCACCCGTCATCCGAGCATGCGCGGCCAGACCAGTGTGAGTGTGAACCACGCCTTTGGGTGCACCCGTGGAACCGCTCGTGGCAATAACGAGTGCGTCATCGGGCTGCAAGGCAACGAGAGGAGTTGCGGATGAAGAAGTCGCAACTGATTCGATGGGCAGATGATGGGTTCCGTGTTCGTCGACGAGTAAGTCGGCACCCAGTGCAACAGCGACTCGATGACGCGCCGCCGGCAGCAATCGCTGATCTAACGCCAAGACCACATCGCCGTCGTGCCAGATGTGTTGCACAGCATTGCGAAATTGTGCCGATGCGGCAAAATCAATCGCAATCAGCCTCGGCACATCGCCACGCTATGGCTTTTTGGGTGCCATGTCGTTGGTGCACAGTGCCGACTAATCTGCGAAGCGATGACAAGTCGCGCTGCTTGGGTGAGTGGGGCGCGGCCGCGAACGTTGCCCGCTGCAGTGGTGCCAGTGGCTATCGGCATGGCGGTGGTGGCTGGTGAAACAGGCGTAGATGCGGGGCGAGTAGTGCTGCACGGCGGGTTGGCACTCGTGGTGAGCCTGGCGTTGCAGGTGGCAGTGAACTACGCCAACGACTATTCCGACGGGGTGCGTGGTACCGATGATCATCGACAAGGCCCGATGCGTCTGGTGGCGTCGGGCGCAGCCTCGGCGGCGGCGGTGAAACGGGCAGCGATGATTTCGTTTGCAGTGGCAGGAGTATTTGGTTTGATGCTTGCTGCACGCAGCTCATGGTGGCTACTCGCTGTTGGCGTGGTGTGCATGGGAGCGGGTTGGACGTATACGGGCGGACCAAAGCCCTACGGGTATCTCGGTCTCGGCGAAGTATTCGTCTTTGTGTTTTTTGGTTTGGTGGCCACAGCAGGAACAGTGTTCGTGATCGTTGAACGAGTCACCCGCTTGGCGCTGGTGTCGGGTGCAGTGGCTGGTTTTCTGGCAGTGGCGTTGTTGATGGTGAACAATATTCGAGATATTGACAATGACCGCACGAGCGGCAAAATCACGCTGGCCGTGCGGTTGGGCCCACGCCGAGCACGAGCTGCGTATTCGTTGATGTTCGTTGCCGCCGCTATGGCGATGGTGGTCGCAGCTCTTGATGAGCCGTTAGCGGCGCTCGGCTGGGTCGGTTTACTGGCTGCGCTCCCGGCAATCTCCACCGTTCGTGCCGCGCGTTCGACATCCGATTTGGTGCGAGCGTTGGGCATGACTGCCCGGGCTCAACTCGTGGTGGGTGTGCTGTATGCCGTGGGGTTGGTAATCCAATGAATAATTTCGTCAGCCACTAGCTGCGGGGCCACCAAATGCGTGGCGTGGCCGGCGTCGGGGATGATTCGCAACGTGGCCTGCGGTGCTGTGGTCGCCAACCGTCGGGCGTGGGCTACGTATCTTGCATCGAGTGAGCCAGCAATGGCCAGGAGCGGGGTGGTGATCTGCGCCAACTCGTTCCACAACGGCGTCTGTGTGCCTTGCCCGCAGCGTCGCAGGCTGGTGGCTAAGCCTTGCGCAGTATTGGCGAGTCGCTCGCGGCGCTGACTGGCTGCGAGAGGCACATCGGCAAATAAGGGGAGTGCCAGCCACTCGTCGACAAACGCTTCAACACCTATTGCTTCAATCCGTTGGGCAAGCCGTTCGTCGGCAGCAACTCGCTCGTCGCGTTCGGCAGGTGTAACAAGACCTGCCGTGCCGCTGATGACCACAGCCCGTTGCACAGCGTTCGGCTGGTTGATTAATGCGTGGAGCACCACGCGTGCCCCCAGCGAGTACCCGATGTACGTGGCTTGGCCGCCGCATTCGGTGATGAGTCGAGCAGTCTCGGCAATATCAGCAGCAACTCGCTCTGATTCGCCGTGACCCGGTAGATCAATGAGCATCGCGCGCGACGCCGGCACACCCGCCACAACGGCCTGAGCGACGGTTCGCCACGACGTGCGAGTTTGGGTGAAGCCATGCACAAACACCAACGGGTTGGGCCCGTTACCGATTACTTCATGAGCGAGTTGGTGAAGTGGGGCTGTCATTGATCGGACATTTTGGTCAAAAGACGCACGAAGGTGGTGGTGTCTTGCGCGCCGGGCACGGCGAACGAGTCGTTGATAACGAACGTGGGCACCGCGGTGATGTCGCGGTCGGCGGCCCACAGTAAATCGGCTGCCACTGCACGGGCAGTGATACTGCTGGCACCTTCACTGACACCATTACTGACACCGTCGCCGACGAGCTGTTCGGTGGTGGCGCTTGATGAAAAACCAACGCGTGCCGCGCAGTCGATGAGTGTTGCTACGTCGGCGATGTTGCGCCCTTCGGTGAAATAGGCCGCCATGATCGATTCATTGACCGCAGCCTGCAACGACGGGGCTTCGAGTTCAACCAACTTGAGCAGGCGATGGGCACGCAGCGTGTTGGCGCGCACTGCATCGTGCATGTTGAAAGTGATGCCTTCGTCACGGGCGACGGCTGTTACGTTGGCCAGAATTTCGTCGGCTCGAGTGACGCCACCAAACTTGCGGGCATACACATCGCGCACTGGCTCGGGTGCGGTGTCTTGCGGGGCCCCGGGGTCGAGCTGGTAGGCCCGATAGGTGATGGTGACAGCGGGTGAGTTGACTGGGGCAGCAACTTGAGCAAGGGCATTATCAAAGCGCCGTTTGCCGATGTAGCACCAAGGACACACCAGGTCTGAAACCACTTCTACCCGCATTGCTGCCACGATAGAGGCATGCAATCGACGAATGTGACCGCTTCGTTCTGTGCCACGGTGGTCGATGAATGGTGCCGTCTCGGAGTGCGCCATGCTGTGGTGGCCCCGGGTTCGCGCTCGACCCCAATGGTGGTGGCACTCGCAAGTGCACCAGATATCACCTTGCATGTGTTTCACGATGAACGCAGTGCGGCGTTTGCTGCCCTGGGCATTTCGACAGTCACACGGCTAGCCACGTTGCTGCTGTGCACGTCAGGAACCGCCGCTGCCAATTTTTATCCGGCAATCATCGAGGCATCACACAACGAAGTGCCGCTCTTGGTGATGACTGCGGATCGACCTCCTGAACTGCAAGGTGTTGGTGCTGCACAAACAATTGATCAGCGCAACTTGTATGGCAATGCTGTGCGCCTGTTCATCGATGCCGGAGTGCCAGACGATGACGACACCAACACTTGGCGACGCACCGCGCGACGCGCGCTGGGTGCGACGCAAGCCGAGCGAGCTGGGCCCGTGCATCTCAATCTGCCCTTTCGCGAGCCACTACTTGATGCAGCTTCTCCGCTCGTGGTGCCGCGTGACGAAACCACCTCGCTGAACCGCCCGAAGACGGCTGCGCTTGGCACCAATGTGCTCAGCCAATTGGCAGCGCATCTCGATGGTCGTCGCGGTGTGATCGTGGCGGGGGCGCGGGGTGCCGAGCAGCAAGTAGTAGCTGCCTTGGCAGCGCATTTGTGCTGGCCGATTTTGGCCGACCCGCTGGGTGGGTCGCGCACTGATAACCCAAATGCAATTCGTCATGCTGATGCGTGGCTGCGAGATGCTGACGTGGCGCGCAACTTCACCCCAGAGGTGGTGCTGCGGCTAGGAACCCTGCCAGCGTCGAAGGTGGTTAATGGCTGGCTGCGCGAGTCTGGTGCCGACATCGTTGCAGTGAGTGCGTCACCGTTTTTGATCGACCCTGATCGTCGTGTGTCGCTGCATGTCGTGGGCGACCCTGCGACAATTTGCGCCGACATCATGCGGGTGACAGCCCCAGTCGCTGCTGAATGGAGCGAGCGTTGGCAGCGCGCCGAGGCTGCTGCCCGGCAGATCGTTGCACAAACTCTTGATGCCGAAGCAGTGCTCAGCGAACCAGGCGTAGCGCGCACGTTGGTGGCTGCGTTGCCAGCCAACGCAAACCTCGTGGTGTCGTCTTCGATGCCTATTCGAGATGTCGAGTGGTATGCCGGCGCTTGTGATCACCTAGTGGTGCACGCCAACCGCGGGGTGAACGGCATCGACGGTGTGGTGTCGACTGCCGTGGGTATTGCTGCTGCATCACGGGCACCGACGGGTTTGCTCATCGGTGACATCGCATTCATGCATGACATCAACGGGTTGCTGGGTATTGCCGAGCGATCTGTGGATCTGCGAGTGGTGGTGGTGGATAACCGTGGTGGAGGCATTTTTTCGTTCTTGCCGCAACGCGCGACCTTAGGCAGCGACACCTTCGAACGTTTGTTTGGCACACCACATCGAGCCGACTTAGTCGGCTTAGCTGCGGCTCACGGTGTGGCCACCCAAGTTGCTGCAACATCACAGCAACTGCACGACGCCGTACAACTCGCAGGCCCCCGAGTGACTGTGGTCAAAACGAATCGCGAAGAAAACGTGGTGCAGCACGATGTGGTGCACCAGGCAGTCATCGCCGCTGTCAACGCAACGTTGTAGGCAGGGGCCTACGGCCGCACCAGCGCCGACAACATGGCCTGAAACTTGGCTTGAGTTTCGGCGAGTTCGGCCAGGGGCTCACTGTCGGCAACGATGCCGCCGCCAGCAAACAGTCGGGCCGTGCGGCGGTCGCTACTCAACTCGGCACATCGAATCGCTACTGCCCAAGTGCCGTTGCCGTCACGATCACACCAACCGACGGCACCGCCATAACGACCTCGCTGCATGCCTTCGTGTTGGGCGATAAGCCGCAGTGCTGCATCGCGCGGAAACCCACCCAAGGCTGGTGTCGGTGACAATGCCTCGACTAGCCGCAGCACATGGGGGATGGGTTGCGAGAGTCGGCCCTCAATCAACGTGCCAAGATGCTGCACGTTGGCGACTGCAATCACATCGGGCTCAGGTTGCCAGTCAAGATATGAACACCACGGCAACAACGTGTCGTGCACCATGTCGATGACCACGCGATGCTCGATTTGGTTTTTGGCACTCGCCCGCAGTTGCTGTGCCAGTTGATCGTCGGTAGTCGGGTTACCCGTACGGGGCGCGGTGCCGGCCAAAGGGTGACTCGTCACCACATCGCCTTGGCGTGCAACTAAGAGTTCGGGTGAAGCTCCTACCAGGCCATCGATGCTGTAGCGATAGCTCGAGCCAAATGATGCCTTCAGTCGATGTAAGAGTGCGTTTACCGCGATGGGTTGGGATGACTCGACCAAAATGTCGCGAGCAATGACAGCCTTGGTGATTTCGCCATTGCGCACTGCGTCGCGAACTGCGGCCACTGCCGCCAGATACTGCGCGACTTCGACACCCGGTCGAATAGCGAACGAAGCGTGTTCAGCAGCCGTCTGACCAGATGACGCACTCATGCTTGTGTGACGAGGTGCGAGCACTGCAGCCACTTGCGACTCGTTGCCCTCGACATACGTCACCCACGGCGGCATCGACGAGTGCTTACCCACACAAATTGCTGGAATGATGGCTTCGCCGCCAACGCCAGCAAAGGGATACCAGCCAAAAGCAACACCGCGCGAGCCGGGCGTATCCACACGGTCGTCAATTGTTGATTGCGCAAAAAAATCGGCGCACTCACTCAGCGGCACTCGGGCAATACTCGCGACCCCGGCAAAACCTGTGCCATCGCGCACAAACAACACACCATCGTCGCCCGCTACGTCGTTGAGGTCGGGCACTTCATCGACAAAGTCACTAAGCGGGCGCGTCGTAAACCGGTACATCGTCAGGCCCGCGTAGCAGTAAGCAGTTGCACCAGACCGCCCGACAGTTGGCGGTGCTTGACCTCAATAAATCCTGCGCTTGACAGCATCGCACAAAGTTCGGGCGGTGCTGGAAGGTACGAAACACTGCGGGGCAAATATTGATACGCGGCGCGATCGGATAACAGCGCACCGATTCGCGGCACTACTTTGCCGAAGTACAGCGAGTTCCCATAGCGGATCAGGGGATTGGTGGGAACCGAAACATCCAGCAGCGCCACTCGGCCACCCGGGCGCACCACGCGGGCCAATTCGGCGAACAATGCTGAAAGGTCGACAAAGTTTCGCAGGGCGAAACCGCACGTAATGCCATCTACGCCGCCGGTGCGAATTGCCAGGCGTTGGGCATCGCTTTGCACGCGCGGGGTGTGGCTCGTGTCGGCAGCCAACATGCCAAATGAAAAATCGCATGACAATGGCTGCAGGCGCTGGCGGCTGAGTTCACGACATAAATCTCCGGTACCGCTGGCAACGTCTAAGACAAGAGCACCATCACCGAGGGCCAGTGCCGCCACCGTGCTGCGGCGCCAACGCACGTCAAGGCGAAAGGTCATGATGCGGTTCACTAAGTCGTAACGGGGGGCGATGGTGTCAAACATCTGGCGTACTGCGACGGCCTTGGCCTCACCAACGGGAAGGGCCGCGGTATCCCAACTCTTGCGGTCGGGTTTGTCCACCGTGCTCACGAGGCAAGACTACGGTGAGCTGGCTTCGTGATTGTCGGCAGTGGTAAGGCACACTGGTCACATGATTGATTTCTCTTTTCCACCCGAAGTCGAAGACGTTCGCTTGCGGGTGCGCACGTTCATGGACGATGTCGTACGCCCACGTTGGGACGCCACCGATCAAAGCGAACGCAAACAGGTGGTGAAAGCGATTGTCGAATTGCGTGCCAAGGCACGTGATGAAGCAAAATTGTGGCTCCCGCATATGCCTGCGGAATGGGGTGGCATGGGTCTTGGCCCAACCGCGATGGCCGCAGTGTCTGCCGAAGCTGCCAAAGTAAGCATCGGGCCGTTCGTGCTTAATGCCCAGGCCCCCGATGAGGGCAACCAACATACGTTGATGCATTGGGCGACACCCGAGCAGAAAGAAAAGTATTTGAAGCCACTCTGCGCTGGTACGGCTCGTTCGTGTTTTGCAATGACCGAGCCTGAAGTGGCCGGTAGCGACCCGACTTTGATTCGTACGCACGCGTATCAAGACGGTGATGAATGGGTAATCAACGGCCACAAGTGGTTTATCTCTGGGGCGCGAGGCGCGCAGTTTGCTTTGCTCGTGGCGCGCACCGAGGATGACCCAGACTTGCCGCAAGCCGCCAACTCGTGTTTCATTGTTGACATCCCCAGTGAAGGCTTCAATATCGTTCGCGACATCGAAACCATGTCGGGTGGTCATAACCATTGCGAGATCGAAATCAAGGACCTGCGGGTGCATCAAAGCCAGATGTTGGGTGGTCGCGGGCAAGGGCACCTGCTCGGGCAATATCGACTCGGCCCGGCGCGCTTGGCCCATTGCATGCGTTGGATTGGCCAAGCCGAAACCGCCCTCGACATGATGGTGGATCGTTCGTTGAATCGTTTTTCGCACGGCTCGCTATTGGCAGAAAAACAAGGCATCCAATGGCTGATCGCGGATTCAGCGATGGAGCTATATCAGTGCAAACTCATGGTGCTGCATGCGGCGTACAAGATTGAGAAAGGTTTGCCATTCACTTCTGAGGTGTCGATGGCCAAGCACTTCGTGGCCAACAGTTTGTGGCAAATAGTCGACCGGGCCATTCAGGTGCACGGTGCACTTGGATACTCCAATGACACGCCGCTGGCGCACATGTTGCAACAAGCGCGTTGGAGCCGGTTCGCCGACGGCGCTGATGAGGTGCACCAAATGCGAATCGCCCAGCGCACGATTGCGGCCTACAAAGACCACGGAACCACCAAATCCGCCACAGGAGACTTGCCACTATGACCGCTGCCAACAAGGTGATCTTTGGCGTGTTTATGCCGCAAGGCTGGAAGATGGAACTGCAGAGCATTCCCGACGACCAAGCCAAGTGGGCCAAGGCGGTGGAGATTGCGGTGCGTGCCGAACAATTGGGATACGACTCCATTTGGGTGTACGACCACTTTCATAATGTGCCCAAGCCTGCCCACGAAGCCGTGTTCGAGTGTTGGACCACGATTGCAGCCATCAGTCAACGAACTTCCCGAATTCGTCTTGGTCAGATGGTGGGCTGCAACTTGTATCGCGAGCCGGCTCTGCTGGCCAAGATCACCTCAACGATCGACGTGATCAGCGGCGGGCGTCTCGACTGGGGGATTGGCGCCGGTTGGTATGAAAACGAATGTCGGGGTTACGGCTACGAGTTTCCGGTGCCCAAAGATCGCATCGGCATGTTGCGCGAGAGTGTGGAGATCGTTAAATCCATGTGGTCGGAGAAAGAAACCACCTACAACGGCAAGTACTACAAACTTGACCGCGGCAATTGCGACCCCAAGCCCGTACAAAAGCCGCATCCACCGATTTGGATAGGCGGCGGCGGAGAGCAACTCACCCTGCGGGTGGTGGCGCGACACGCCGACTACGCCAACTTCGGGGGCACCGTCGAAGACTTCAAGCGCAAAAAGAACATCCTGGCGGAGCATTGCGTGGCAGTGGGTCGCGACTTTGACGAAATCAAACTCACCTGGTCGCCCGAGGTATTCATGCGCGAGACGCAAAAAGAACTGGATGCAGCCGGATCACAAAGCCTCTGGGGTCACCCGCTCGAGCAGTGGAAGGCCGCGTCGCTCGTCGGAACCCCCGAACAAGTGAGTGAAAAGGTTGCCGAGTATGTAGGTCTTGGTTGCGTGGGCTTCGTGCCGTGGTGCGCCGATTATCCCGATACCACCACGTTGGATTTGTTCGCCGCTGTGGCGAAACAGTTTCGCTAAGCGAAGTAGGTGCGAAAGACCAGCTCAGCGACACAACTTGGCTTAGTGGCGCCTTCGATTTCGAACGTAGCTTCAATGGTGGTTTGGATACCGCCAGCAACGTCTTGGGCCTCAAGTAACTTTGCGCCAACGCGCAGGCGCGAACCCACGGGCACTGGCGACGGAAACCGCACTTTGTTGGTGCCGTAGTTGACGCCCATCACTGCACCTTCAACGCCATAGATCTGTGGCAACAAGGTTGGCCCGAGTGACAATGTGAGATACCCGTGGGCGATAGGTGTGCCAAAGGGGCCCTGCTTGGCTTTCTCAATATCCACGTGAATCCACTGGTGGTCGCCAGTTGCATCAGCAAAGGTATTGATCATCTCTTGGGTCACGGTGAGGTAGTCGCTGTAGCCGAGGTGCTTACCGACATGGGCTTTGACGCCGTCGGCGCCCTTCATGATTGTTTTGGTCATGCTCTAGTGATACCAGATGCGCTGGTGTTCCTTGCTTTGGGGGTGCAAAAGCAAGGCTAAAACGGCCACGTCAAAGGCAAACGACAACAAGCTGGCCCCAAAGAACCGGTAACGCAGCGGGGCACTGAGCTGGGTGTAAGCGATGTAAGTGAGGACGAACGGCGTGGCAGCGACGGCAACTGAAATCTTCCAGCCGATTTTCCTTTCGTTAGCCATCAAAAAGGCGCCCGCCACGTAAGCAGCGACAATTATCAGACCCAAGAAAATTCCAAGTGAGTATTGCACTCGAAAATAATGCAACACGCCGCCCCCATCGATGAGTTCGACTAATGCGAAAAAACCGTTGATGTACAACAGCCAGGTGGCGATTTGCAAAGTCTGCGGCTGCATGCGATCAATCCATTTGCGACGCTCAGCCATGCCGTTGAGTCTGGCAGACAAACTCGGTGGAGAACGGCTTAGTGGCCCATGACTCAGTAGCGTCGTTGCACGATGCACAGCGGGTTTGTCAGCCTTGTCGGGCGCCCCAATGTCGGTAAGTCGAGCATCATCAACACGGCGTGTGGCCGCAAGGTGTCAATCGTTTCTGACAAGCCACAAACCACGCGTACTCGAGTGCGAGCCATTGTGCATCGCTCCGATGCTCAGATTGTGTTCGTCGACACGCCCGGCATTCACAAGCCTGTCACGGCGCTCGGTAAGCGAGTGAACGCAACTGCGATGGAGGCAGTTCGCGAAGTTGACATCACCGGTCTCGTCATTGATGCAACCATGCCCTTTGGGCGCGGCGACCAGTTCGTGGCAGACAGGCTGAACATTAAAGAGAGTTTCGTGGTGGTCAACAAGATTGATGCCACATCACGCGCCAAGGTCATGAAGCAGCTCTTGGCGGTTGCCTCGCTCGATGCACTCGCATATTTTCCGGTGTCAGCAAAAACTGGGGAGGGCATCGAGCCATTAATGGATTGGATTGCGCAACGCTTGCCACCTGGCGAGGCGTTGTATCCACCAGAAGTGGTGCGCGAAACACCCGACATGCTGTGGATCGCTGATCTGGTTCGCGAAGAACTACTGGGGCGCATGCGCGACGAGTTGCCGTACTCGATCGCGACCCGCGTAACGGAATACGAATGGCCGCGGATTCGCTGTGAAATCATCGTTGAACGAGACAGCCAAAAAGGCATGGTCATCGGCAAGGGCGGTTTGGTGTTGAAAGAAGTGGGCACCGCGGTGCGGCTCCAGCTGGCCAAAGGTGCTCATATCGAGTTGGCTGTGGTGGTTGACGACGGCTGGCAACAACGACCTGATCGCATTGAACGCTTGGGTTACTAACTGCGGACGAGTTGTTGAGCTGAATTAGTCGCGAGTGGAGAGCACAGCAAGATAGTCGTCGTAGGTAACGGGTGTTCCAGCAACGGTGAGGTCACCGCCGCCACGGGGTACGGAAATTTCAACGCCATCGACGACAAAAATTACCTGGCCGATGCCGGGCCGGCGAGTGAGTGTGAGAACTAACTGAGCGATTGCCAGACGTTGGTCAAGTGGCTCAAGTTCTGACAGAAACGGGGCGACGGCTGACACGCGGGCGATGCCGCGACGGACTTCGACTGTGGCGTTGGTGCCGCGTGGCAAAGCGCTGCGCAAGCCGGCCGTCTGGGCTGCTGAGTCAAGACCCCTGAGCAATGTTTCAACAACTTGGGTCGGTGTGGCTGGGCTCACGATCAAGCGCTCGCTGCGCACTACGCGGTTGGCACTCACAAAATAGAACTCAACGAGGTCGTACAGCACGTCAGTCACTGTGGTTGACGGCGCTTCGGCTTCGTCTGGTACCGATGTGGTTGGTGTCGACGTGCTCGTTGCCGTTAGCGCATCGGGCACCTGGTCGCGCGATAGCGGCGTAAAGCGATCTTCATTGGGCAGACCGCAACTAGTCAGCATCGTCACACTTGCCACCGCCACAACGCTTCTGAACCTCATGAGAGCACCCCGCGGGGGATGGTGACTACAAATCGGGCACCGCCACTGGGGGAAGTGTCCACGAATGCACGCCCACCCATGGCCTGGGCGTGTTCGGAGACAATCGCCAAACCAAGTCCGCTTCCAACGGAGTTGCGCGAGGCTGTGCCGCGCGCGAAACGCTCGAAGATTCGAACTCGTTCGCTGACGCCGATGCCGGCACCGTTGTCGTCGACAATAAGCAAAATTTCGGTTTCGCTGCTGCTCAGCAGGATGTCGGATGCACCACCAGCATGGTCGCGGGCGTTGTCCAAGAGATTGAGCAACACTCGCTCGATGCGACGCTTGTCCACGACCACAACGTCGTCGGTACCGAGGTCAGATACGACTAAGACATTGCCGTAGCCGTGTCGTGTGGCAATTCGTTCAACGAGTGGGGTGAGGTGTGTTTCTTCGAGTTGGTCTTGGCCGGCCCGTGCATCAAGCCGGCTGAGTTCGAGCAAGTCCATGACCGTGCGGTCGAATCGCTTCACTTGGGTCGCGATGATGTCAAGCGCTTGTCTATTGCGGTCCGACAATTCTTCGGCACGGCCCTGCAGCACATCCACCGCCGCACCGAGTGAGGTAATGGGCGACCGTAATTCGTGGCTCACATCGCTGGCGAATCGTTCTTCGCGTTCGATTCGCTCTTGGACCGCATCGGCCATGCCGTTGAAGCTCGCTACGAGCTGTTGCAGATCGGGATCGGATTCGGGTTCCAGTCGCGTAGCCAGCGCTCCGGCTGCAATCGTGCTCGCTGCTTGGGTAACGCGGCGCAGTGGTTGCAGCACGTTGCCGCTCAACAAATAGCCGATACCGCCGGCCACCAAGGTGATTCCGAGTACGGCAGCAATCAGTGTTGAGCGAATGGTGCCGAGGGTGTCGGATACATCGCTAATCGCAAACACTTCAAAGTACGTTGCGTCGATTGCCGGAATCGAGATTGCCACTGCTTGGTAAGGCCGCCCGGCAAACTCCACCCGCTGCATGCCGCTAACCCCGTCAATTGCGTTGCTTACGAATGTGGAAGGCAGGTTGGACTGTGTGAAAGAGAGTGGCGCCTGCGCATAGAAGAGGTCTTCGGAGCCCAGATGCAACACGGCAAACCCCGAGGCTTCGGTGCGCAGATTGGTGACCACTTCGCCGGCATCAGCGCGGTTGGCACCCACGAGCGAACGTATGAGTTGGGCGTTGGCAATTGCCTGTGAGCGGGCAGCGGCCGTCGAGGTGTCGAGCAGATAATTGCGGGTGGCGGCAAAAGTTACAACGCTGAGAATCACGACAGCCACAAATGTGGCAAGTGCCAAGTATGTGGCGATACGGGGACGCAATCCAGGTCGCAAGTTGCGCGGTCGCAATGCTTCGGGTTGCGACCTAGGTTCGGATGGCACCCCTACAGCATGGCGCAGAACTGTCAGCGGCAAAAATGGTTGAGCCGGTGGGATCAAGGGGGAGCATGACCCACACCGGCTCTGCATTATCTTGGCCGAGCGATGTGACGCCAGACTTACAAACTTGTGCGTTTTGCGTAACAAAATGAATTTGTTTGGCAGACTGCTGCGGTATGCCAAACATCCTGCTGGTGGAAGACGACCCGAGCATTCGTGCTGCACTCGGTTTGGCACTAGAAGACGAGGGCTACGTCGTGTTGCAGGCCCCGAACGGACGGGTGGGATTGTCGATGGTTAATAGTGAGCAGCCTGACTTGGTGCTGCTCGATTTGCGGCTTCCCGACATCTCAGGGTTTGAGGTGTGTCGAGAGATTCGCCAGAAGAGCACCGTGCCGATCATCATGGTGACCGCCCAGACCGACACCCACGATCTGGTGGCTGGCCTCGAAGCCGGTGCTGACGACTATGTGACCAAGCCAGTCAATATCAAGGAACTCGCTGCGCGCATCCGCGCCGCACTGCGACGGCTGGTGCGCGAATCATCCGGACCTTCACCTGATGTCACCCACTTTGGCAATGTGGAATTGCATCGTGAGCGGGCGCTGGTGTTGAAAGCTGGTGTTGAAGTTGCTTTGACCAAGACCGAATTGCGGTTGCTTATTGAGTTTGCTGATCACCCCAACATTGTTTTGAGTCGCGATCAATTGTTGGAGCGTGTTTGGGGGTATGAGTATCTGGGCGACAGTCGTCTCGTGGATGCCCACATCCGTCGACTGCGGGTAAAGATCGAAGACTCACCCAACGAACCGCGCCATGTCATCACGGTGCGTGGTCTTGGTTATCGCTTCTCGCTCGAGCCTTAGGCCCGCTGTTTGGTGAAGAAATCTTCGACTTCGACGAGTCGATTGGTTTCTGGCATGTGCTCGACACCACTCAGCACTGCGCTCTTGTAGCGCTTTTGCGACAACCGTGGATCCAAGATGGCGACAACTCCGCGGTCGGTGGCAGTGCGAATCAATCGTCCAGCCGCCTGCGCCAGTGCTGCGGCAGCCATCGGCACGTCGATAATCATGAAGGCGCCGTTGCCAGCATCTTCACGCCGAGCATCAAGGAGTGGGTCGTGCATCGCCGGAAACGGCACCTTGTCGATGATTACCAAACGAAGCGCATCACCGGGCACATCAACGCCCTGGAAGAAGCCACGAGTTGCAAACAAGCACGACGTGGTGTCAGAGCGAAACGCATCGAGTAAAGCCTTTTTGGGCATGTCGTCTTGCACATACATCTTGATGCCCTTACCGAGCTGGCCATTGAGCGCCGCAGCGGTGTCTCGCAACACGCCCCAACTGGTGAACAGCACCAGTGCCGAGCCACCAGCCATGGCGATGAGTTCGCGGATGCGTGCCTGCAGCCGGGGTGCACGATCTGGAGCATTGGGAATCGGCAGATCGTCGGCCAGGTAGAGCAGTGACTGCTTGGCATAGTCGAACGGGCTCGGCACGCGCACGATTGCATCGTCTTCGACGACCAAGCCAAGACGCTTCGGCATCCCCGGTGGAATGGTCGCACTTGTCAGAATCGCCGTGGTGTCTTGCCAGACGGTGGCCAAAACATGGTTGACCCGTTTTGGGGCAGCGGTCAAGCGTGCTGCCCCGCGTACATCGGTAACGAAGGCAACGATGTTGGACCCCGACACCAGCACTTTGCGCAACGCTTCGAGCATGCGGCTGACTGCGGCAGTGGCGCGAAGATGCTCGGGTGTTTCTTTGGGTGAGGCTCGCAGTTTTTCCAGAATAAGGTCGCACTGAGTGCCAGCGTTGCGCAGTGCAGCGTCAATGTCGTCAGGCAGCGGTGAAGCAAGGCGCTGACCGCTAAATCGACTCAGCACTTCGTCGAGTTCTTTGGCAGTTTTGTTGAGGGCGTTGGCCAGTTTCTGAGAGCTCAACGCAGCGCGGGCCGTCTCGGCTGCGTTGGCGACCATGCGACCGGTAATCGTGACTGACGCTGTGTCGCTGATGACATCTTCTAATTCGTGTACCTCATCGAACACCACCACGTCGTGGTCGGGGAGAAACTCGCGGTCTTGCTCTAAGTCCAAGCCGTAGAGCGTGAAGTTAACGACAATCACATTGGCGTTGTTGGCGTTGGCTCTGGCGAGTTCAGTGAAGCAGGTTTCACCGAAAGCACATTTGCTTGCACCGGGGCACTCGTCTGATCCAAGGCTGACCTTTCGCCATGCCGAATCGCCGAACGAAAAGGGAACATCCGACATTTCACCGCTCGGGCTGCTGGCACCCCACTCAACGAGGCGTCGAATATCTTCGGCTACGTCACGGGGTGCATCAGTGAGAGCCAATTGGTCGTGACCGGTTTCGATCTCCGACATCCGCTGTCGGCACAGATAGTTGTTGCGACCCTTGAGAATCGCCCAAGAAAACGCCAAATCAGGATCATCGGCGCATGCCGCTTGCAGCAGCGGCAAGTCGACACTTGCTAGTTGATCTTGCAGAGCCTTGGTGTAGGTAGCGATGATGGCCGTTTGACCAGCGGCCAAGATGGGCACGAGGTAGCCGAGTGTTTTACCAGTGCCAGTGCCAGCCTGCACGACGAGTGCCGAACCGGTGTCGATGCTGTTCGCCACGTGCTGCACCATCTCGGTCTGCCCGCTGCGGTGCTCGGCGTGTGGCAGCTGGGCCACTACTCGTTCGAGCAGGTTTACCGCTTTTTGTTCAGCAGGTGTCATCGTGTGGTGGTCAACAATGCGAGAGCTTCATCAAGTTGAGTGGCACCAAAGTCGGGCCACGAGCAGTCGGTGAAATAAACACGGGCGCTGGCAGCCTGCCATAACAAGAAATTAGAGATGCGGGTTTCGCCCGAGGTGCGTACCAATACATCGACGGGCGGTAGTTCGGGGGCGTATAACTCGGCAGTAATCGCGTCAGCGTTGATCTCCTTGCTCGGCCGCTTTGTTTGTGCGCGCTGGGCTGCGCGGGCGATTTCCACTCGACTGCCATAGTCGAATGCAACGGTAAGCACCATGCCGGTGTTGTGCTTGGTGTCGTTGATGGCATCGCGAATTGCTTTTTGCACCGGTGCAGGTGTGCGTGCACCGGGCTCGTCGAACGGGCG
>JBBANT010000003.1:61630-74892 GCA_040401815.1 Ilumatobacteraceae bacterium
AATGGGTCGGGCATGGTGGGTGGTGCGCTCTGAAACTACTTGCTAATGCGAGGATGTACGGGTGGCTGGTGCTTCTTCGCTCTCGCATGTGTTGCTGTGTGCTGGCACTGTGACGCAATGGGCTGCCACTTCGCCAGACGAATGGCGAGCCCGCATCAACGTGGTGGCGCAAGCCGCGGTTGGCGGTGGCGCGGCCTGGGTCACGCTGGTGCCGACGGCTGCTGGCACCGCGTTAGATGCCGAAAGTGTTCGTCAACAATTGATTTCAGCGTGTGGCGGGGTGCGGTATGCCGAGAAGATTGTGATGCTGCCGACTGGTGGCGTAACGGTCATCGTGGATGTATGCGCCGACGGAAAAGAGCGCATCGCGGCTGGTGCAACAGCAGTTGCAGCGTCGGGTGAGATCACCGAAGATCGTTTGGCGGCAGCACTCAGTGCACCGGCACCGAATGAACCCGATCTCGTGATCGTGCTCGGGCCGGCAACTCAGATGCCTGCTTCGTTGGTGTGGGAGTTGGCGTACGCCGAATTAGTGTTTTTTGATGCTGATTGGCATGCTCTCGACGCTGAACATCTGGAGATGGCCATCGACGACTTCACCCGTCGTGACCGCCGTTTCGGGGGCGTTGACTCGTAATGCCGGTGTACAGCGACGTAGGCATCGTGCTGCGCACCCACAAACTGGGCGAAGCAGACCGCATTGTCACGCTCATTACTCAAGACTCAGGCAAAGTGCGAGCAGTGGCCAAGGGTGTGCGCAAGACCAGTTCGCGCTTCGGGTCACGGCTCGAGCCGATGAGCCATGTGCAGGTGCAGTTGTATCGCGGCCGCGAACTCGACATCGTGAATCAAGTTGAGCTCATCGAAATCTCTACCCAAACGCGCGCCCATTTGGAGGCGACTACCGATGGGTTGGCAATGTGCGAAATGGTGGATCAACTAGCTCACGATCGTTCACCGACCCCACATCTGTATCGCATGCTCGTGGGCGCCCTGCGTCAACTCAATGCCAAGTTTCAGCCGCTGATTTTGCCAGCGCTGCAATTTCGCCTTCTTGCCGAAGAAGGTGTGGGGCCATGTGTTGATCGTTGTGTGGTGTGCGGGTGTGTTGAAGGTCTAGTTGCCTACGACGTGAGTGCCAGTGGCGCCCAGTGTCAGGCGCATCGGCGAGGTGTGTCGGCCACCCCAGCAGCGCTGAGCGTGCTTCAAGACATTCTCGGTGGTCGAATTGCGGTGCAACTTCGACGTGACGACATCTCGGCACCAGTCATGCACGAAGTTGTGATGCTTGCTCGGCAGGCGATGGAGCACCATTTAGAGCGTCGCATCCGTTCTTCTTCATTATTTGAAACACCGCAACTCGGCTGACGAGTAGTCTGGATGCGATGCCAGCGAAAGATTTAGAGCAAATTGTCAATTTGGCCAAGCGCCGTGGGTTTGCGTTTCAGAGTGCTGAGATTTACGGCGGATTTCGATCTTCATATGACTACGGCCCGCTCGGCGCCCTCATGTTACGCAATGTCAAAGACGCCTGGATTCGCGCCATGGTGCAGACTCGCAACGACGTGGTGCTCATTGACGCCGCAATCTTGAACCCGCCGCAAACGTTCGAAGCCAGCGGGCATCTTGCCAATTTCAGTGATCCACTGGTGGATTGCACGGTCTGCAAACGACGCTTTCGCCAAGATCAACTCGACGCGCGTGATTGCCCCGAAAAAATGAAGGGCTGCGCATTTACCGAGGCGCGCGCATTCAACTTGATGTTCAAGACTGCTGCCGGCCCCATCGAGGGGGCTGGCGCCGAGGTGTACTTGCGCCCCGAGACGGCCCAAGGCATGTTTGTGAACTTTGCCAACGTGCTAGCGACGAGTCGCAAGAAGCCACCATTCGGTATTGCCCAAGTGGGTAAGTCATTCCGCAACGAAATCACCCCTGGCAATTTCATCTTCCGTACGCGCGAATTCGAACAGATGGAAATGGAGTTCTTCGTTCCGCCAGCTGACAGTGCGCAGTGGTACGAATACTGGAAGACCGAACGGCTCGAGTGGTACGTCAGCCACGGCATTGCGCGCGAGATGCTGCGCTTGCGCGAACATGACAAAGATGAGCTCTCGCATTACTCGGCCGGCACCTGTGATATCGAATTCTTGTTTCCGTGGGGTTGGGGTGAGTTAGAGGGCATCGCCCAACGCACCGACTATGACCTCACGCAGCACGCCAAGCATTCAGGTCAACGACTCGACTATTTCGATCCGGCCACCAATGAGCGCTATGTGCCTTATGTGGTTGAACCCGCAGCCGGCGTGAACCGCACGATGGCAGCTTTTTTGTTGGCGGCCTACGACGAAGATGTGGTCAACGACGAAACCCGTACGGTGTTGCGTCTGCATCCGCGCATCGCGCCGTATCAGATTGCAGTACTGCCGCTCAGCAAGAAAGACACGTTGTCTCCCGTGGCTGAGCGAGTCTTTGGCATGTTGTCCGCCCATTACATGTGTGACTTTGACGAAACTCAGGCCATAGGACGCCGCTATCGCCGCCAGGACGAAATCGGCACACCATGTTGTGTAACGGTCGATTTTGACACTCTCGAAGACGGAGCGGTCACTGTGCGCGATCGTGACACCACCACGCAAGAGCGAGTGTCAATCGAGGGTCTGCGCGAATACTTTCTTGCCCGCCTTGGGTTCTGATCACATGTCGTACGCGGCATGACGTATCTAGACGGCATCGTTGCATTTCATCGAGCGCGCGCGGCCAGCGACACGCGCGACCTCGAGGGTCTCTATGCGCAGGTGGGTGTTGGTGCCCCACGTGGTTTCACGCACGCACTGGCCAGCCAGTCCACGTTGGCGGTGATTGCTGAGATCAAGCGTCGATCACCATCAAAAGGCGACATCAACATCGACCTTGATCCGGCGTTGCTTGCAGCGAGCTATGTGCAGGGCGGAGCCAGTTGCTTATCGGTGCTTACCGACGAGCCACACTTTGCCGGAAGTGCGGGCGACTTAGTCACTGCGCGCGCATCTGTTGGGGTGCCGGTGTTGCGCAAAGACTTCACTGTGAGTGAACGCGACGTAGTGGATGCCCGCATCATGGGGGCCGACGCTGTGTTGTTGATCGTGGCAGCACTGGCTGATGACGAACTCGCCAGGTTGCACGCCGTGAGTGAATCACTCGGTATGAGCACCCTGGTGGAAGTGCATGACGAAGCCGAACTCCAGCGAGCCCTATCCATTGGCGCCACGCTTGTTGGTGTTAACCAGCGCGACCTGCATTCGTTTGCTGTTGATACAACACGTGCAGTGCGGGTGGCCGGGCTGATTCCGCCCGATGTGGTGGCGGTGGCTGAATCGGGAATCACTGGCGCTGACGACGCGCGTCGCTGTGCGGACGCTGGTTATCGGGCAGTGTTAGTGGGGGAGCACCTTGTGCGATCTGCAAACCCTGAAAGAGCCGTCAGTGAATTGCGCGTACCGCTACCTTCGTAATCACGATGTTCATCAAGATTTGCGGTATCACCAACGAAGAAGATGCCCTGCTCAGCGTGGCCATGGGTGCCACAGCACTTGGGTTTGTATTTGCTCCGTCAAAGCGGCAAGTGGTGCCGGGCAAAGTTGCCGACATTGTTAAACGACTTCCGCCAGGGGTGATCACGGTCGGGGTGTTTCGTGACCATGACCCGCAGACCGTGGTGCGCATCATGCGCGAAACAGGTTTGCGCGGTGCCCAGTTGCATGGTCGTGAGACAGCGACCATGGTCGACGAGATAGTCGCCGATATCGGCTGGGTGATGAAGGCGGTTGTGGCGGGTTCGCCCGATGCGCAACGGTGTGACCGCTACCGCACCGACCTCGTGCTGTTTGATTCACCCGAACCCGGATCAGGTGTGCCATATGACTGGTCGCTGCTTGACACGGTTCCCCAAGGTGTGCGGTGTGTGGTGTCTGGCGGCTTAACACCAGACAACGTGGCTGATGCCATTGCGTACGTGCAGCCGTTCGGTGTGGATGTGAGCAGCGGTGTCGAGCATGAACCTGGTCGTAAAGATCCCACCAAAGTGCGTTTGTTCGTGCAGCGTGCAGTCGCTGCATTTGATGCACTTGTACAGTGAAGCAGTGACCGCACTCGCTGAACCCAACGCGCAGGGACGTTTCGGTGAATTCGGCGGCCAGTTTGTGCCCGAAACATTGGTGCCCGCTTGTCAAGAACTTGAACGAGCCTTCCACGAAGCATGGAACGATGCAGAGTTCCGTAGCGAACTCAGCCGTCTGCAGCGTGAGTACGCCGGGCGACCATCGATTCTTACCGAGTGCCATAACTTAGGTCGCCAACTCGGCATCCGATTGATTTTGAAGCGGGAAGATCTCAACCACACCGGCTCGCACAAAATCAACAACGTGCTCGGCCAAGCACTGCTGGCCAAACGCATGGGCAAGAAACGTTTCATCGCCGAAACGGGCGCTGGCCAACACGGTGTGGCATCAGCAACCGTGGCGGCGCTGTTTGGGTTGTCGTGCAAGGTGTACATGGGTGCGGTCGACGTCGAGCGCCAGGCGTTGAACGTGTTTCGCATGCAGCTGTTGGGCGCCGAAGTGGAAGCCGCACAATCCGGTAGCCGCACGCTGAAAGATGCTGTCAACGAAGCAATGCGCGACTGGGTGGCAAACGTCGAGCATTCGTATTACTGCTTGGGTTCGGTGATGGGCCCGCATCCGTATCCGTTCATGGTGCGTCAGTTTCAAAGTGTCATCGGCGACGAAGCCCGCCTGCAAATGCGCGAACTCACCGGGAACGACCCCGATGTGGTGACTGCCTGTGTGGGCGGAGGGTCGAACGCCATCGGCATCTTCAGCGGTTTCGTTGACACCACCGCGCGCTTGGTAGGTGTCGAACCTGCTGGTGGTGCAGCCGTTGGTCGCGGAGTTCCTGGGGTGGTACACGGCATGAAGAGTTACTTGATGCAAGACGAAGAAGGTCAAGTGCAAGAAGCACATTCGATTTCCGCTGGGCTTGACTATCCAGGTGTTGGGCCCGAGCATTCATATTTAGCGTCGATCGGACGTGCGGAGTATCCAAGCGTGACCGACACCGAGGTCATCGCCGGGTTTCAGTTGCTGTCGCGCACCGAGGGCATCATCCCAGCCCTGGAATGTGCACACGTTGTTGCGTGGATTGCTCGTGAGGCGCCGAACATGCAAGGTGCCACTGTGTTGATGAACCTGTCAGGCCGTGGCGACAAAGATGTGGGGCAAATGATGCAGATTCTTGGGCCCACGCTGAACAAAGTCTCCTAGTTCGCATGGCAGTCGCGTTAGAAGCACACCTGCGCAGCGTGCGGGAGAGCGGCCGCAAGATTCTGGTGCCCTACATCACGGGGTTTTCGCCCAACTGGTTGGAAGCCATTCAGGTTGCCGTAGCGAACGGTGCTGATGCAATCGAAGTTGGGATTCCCTTTAGTGACCCAGTCATGGATGGCCCGATTATTCAGCGTGCGTCGAGCGAGGCGCTGCAACGTGGCGCCACGTTGAGCGGCATCTTGGACGGCATCCGTGGGCTCGATGTTGATGTGCCGGTGGTGGTCATGTGTTATTACAACTCGGTGTTTCGCGTGGGACACGAACGATTCGCCAACACCATCGCTGCTGCTGGGGTAAGTGGTGCAATCGTGCCCGACCTGCCACTCGAAGAAGCCACCGACTGGTGCGTCGCTGCCGACGCAGCAGCGATAGCCACGGTGATGTTGGCGGCTCCGACTGCACCCGATGAGCGTCTGCCACGAATTGCAGCCCGTTCGCGCGGCTTCGTCTATGCAGTGGGTCTGCTCGGTGTGACTGGTGAACGCGAGTCGCTATCGGCAAGTGCCACCACTATTGCTCGTCGAATCAAACACATCACCGACCTTCCAGTCTTGGTGGGCGTGGGTATCTCTGATGCCCAGCAGGCCCAACAAGCATGTGCGGTAGCCGACGGTGTCATTCAAGGTGCATCCGTCATGCGGCGATTACTGGATGAAGGCGTGGATTCTGTCGGTGAATACATCGCCGAAGTTCGTGCGGCCATTGATCTCGTGCCTGCTGCGCATATTGGCTAGGTTTTAGTCATGTTGCAGGTGGGGGACAAGGCGCCGCCGTTCGCTTTGATTGATCAGCATGGCAAGAAGGTGTCGCTGAAGAGTTTTGCCAAGCGCAAAGTGTTGGTGTACTTCTATCCCAAAGCCGACACACCCGGATGCACTGAGCAATCATGTTTGCTCAGTGGTATCAGCAAAGAAATCGGGCGCACAGCCATCGTGGGTATTAGCCCTGATGCGCCGGCCAAGCAGCTGAAGTTTGACACTAAGTACGACCTTGGGTTCCCACTGTTGGCCGATGAGACGCACTCAGTTGCCAAGGCCTACAAGGTCTGGAAGAAGAAATCGATGTACGGACGCGAGTACATGGGTATTGAACGATCGGCGTTCTTGATTGATGGCAATGGCAAGATTTTGTTTGCGTGGTACAAAATTTCGCCGAAAGACACACCCAAATTTCTGCTTGAAGCACTAGGCAAATGACGCTGCATCCCGCACCCGAATTGGTGCTGCCTCACCGAGCACCGTTTTTGTTCGTTGACGTCATCGATGAACTCGTCATTGGCAGTAGCGCTACTGGTCGGTGGAAGCTACGCGGTGACGAGTGGTTTTTTCCCGGGCATTTTCCGGGTCGCCCTACCTTGCCAGGTGTCTTGATGTGTGAAGCCATCGCCCAGGTGGGGGCGTACGCGCTGCTGAGCGATCCGGTGCGGGCGAGCAAGCTGCCTTTGTTCGGCGGCTTGGATGCTGCACGCTTTCGTCGTCAAGTGGTGCCCGGTGACGAGCTGACGATTCGCGTCGAACTTGGTCGTATGAGCGCTCGCGCTGGCAAAGGTGTCGGCACTGCCAGTGTGCAGGGCGAAGTTGCCTGCGAATGCGAATTGATGTTTGTTTTGGTCGACCGCGCTAGTTAGCAGGGCCCAAGATCACGGAGCCGTTGTGCCCGCCGAAACCGAAATTGTTGGAAATCGTTGGGCCGGGTGTCCACGCACGCGGTTCGCCGATGACGACGTCACACGCGATGTCGTCACCCAAGATGGAGGTGTTGGCGGTGGGCGGAATGAGCCGATGCTCGAACGACAGCAACACGGCTGCTGCTTCGAGGGCGCCAGCTGCGCCGAGCGGATGCCCGGTAACACCTTTGATCGAGGTCATCGGTGGCGTTGGTGAGCCGAACACGGCAGCCACTGCCTGGGCTTCGGCGCTGTCATTGAGCGGTGTTGATGTGCCATGGGCATTGACCTGTTTGATATCGCTCGGCTGCAGTTGCGCGTCATGCAAAGCCGAGCGCATGCACGCTTGCGCGCCGACTCCGCCTGGTGACGGTGCTGTGATGTGGTGGGCGTCAGCATTGCTGGCTGCTCCGAGCACTTCGGCGATGATGTTGGCGCCGCGGGCCACGGCTGCATCCCAGCGCTCGAAAATAAACACTGCAGCACCTTCGCCAAACACAAAGCCATCGCGAGTGGCATCAAACGGCTTGCTGCATCCACTGCTCGACAGCGCGGTCATGTTGGCGAACCCGGCAACAGCGGTGAGCGTGACTGCAGACTCAGCCCCGCCTGTGACAACAGCATCGCACTGACCCCAGGCCACCAATCGTGCGGCATAACCCATGGCATGGGTGGCTGCGGCACAAGCAGTGCAAATGGTTTCGGCTGGGCCCTGTAGGTGGTAGCGCATCGAGATTGCCGCACCGGCGGCATTGGACATCATCATCGGCACCAAGAACGGCGACACGCGTCGCTCACCTTTTTCTACGCGCGTGATGACTTGTTCTTCAAGTGTGCGCAGCCCACCGATGCCAGTGCCAAAGATGCTGCCCATGCGAGTGGGGTCGTAGGGCAGGTCACCTGACATAGCGAATGCTTCTTGGGCGGCGGCCAAGGCGAACTGCTCGACACGATCCGAGCGTCGGGCCTCTTTGGGATTAGCAAAATAGGGAAGCGGGTCCCAGTCAGCAATTTCGACAGTTTTTGCGGAGGTGATTCCGGGGCCGAGGAGCCCCCGCCAGAAGGCGTCTTTGCCGATTCCGCACGGAGCAACGACGCCGTAACCGGTAATTGCTACACGATGCCCGGCACCCTGCATGAGGGGGGACTACTTGGCTTTTGCAGCGATGAGATCGAAGGCTTGACCGACGGTCGTGATGCCTTCCAATTCTTTTTCAGGCACTTCCACACTGAACTCTTCTTCGAGAGCCATGACGAACTCAACAAGGTCGAGGCTGTCGGCTTCAAGGTCTTCTTTGAAACGGGCGTCACGGGTGACTTTGGCTGCATCAACAGACAACAACTCCACAGCGCACTTGGTGAAACGATCGAATAATTCTTGGCTCACAACGGGCCTCCTTGAACCGCCATCCTAGTGACCCATCCCGAGACCGCCGTCCACCGGAATCACAGCGCCCGTGATGTAAGCGGCGTCTGGCGAGGCAAGGAACGTAATGACACCTGCGATTTCATCGGTGGTGGCAATGCGTCCCAGTGGTACGAGTGCAGCAAAGGCTTGCAGCTTTTCTTCGCCCAATGCCCGCGTCATGTCGGTGTCGACCGGCCCTGGCGCCACCACGTTCACGGTGATGCTGCGACTACCAAGTTCACGGGCCAGCGATCGAGCGAAGCCCACGAGCCCAGCCTTGGACGCTGCATAGTTGGACTGACCGGCTTGACCTAGTAAACCCACCACGCTCGACACCAAGATGATTCTTCCCTTGCGGGCGCGCAACATAGTTTGAGTGGCTCGCTTGCTGACGCGAAAAGCGCCGGTCAGATTGGCGTCGAGTACATCAGCAAAGTCTTGTTCCTTCATGCGTAACAACAATCCATCGCGGGTAATCCCGGCATTTGACACCAAAATTTCGACGGGCCCGAGCTTTTCTTCTACTTCGGCAAATGTGCGGTCTACATCTTCTTGTTTGGTTACATCACATTGCACAGCCAGAAAATCTCCGGTGGGTGCCGAGGTGTTATACGTGACGGCTACCTTGTCGCCAAGCGCGGCAAAGCGTTGTGCTGTCGCCAGGCCGATTCCGCGGCTACCACCTGTGATGAGCACTACTCGACTCATGGGTTCCTCCATTCAAGTACTGCGCTGGCGGCAGTCATTCCCGCCCCAAAACCTACGAGCAACACGATGTCGCCATTGTGTAAGCGTCCACGATCGGCTGCATCGAACAATGCCAAGGGTATGGAGGCTGACGATGTGTTGCCGGTCTCCTGGAGCACGATTGCGGTGCGCTCGAGCGGAATGCCGAGGTTGCGACACGCTGCATCAATGATGCGCAGGTTGGCCTGATGGGGGACACAGAGTTTTACGTCGTCCACGCTCAATCCTGCTTTGGCGAGTGACTTTTTGGCTGAGTCGACCATGATGCGTACCGCACGACGGAACACTTCTTTGCCGTCCATATGGATATAGCCACCGACTTCGGCATACAGCAGATGCTCGAGCGAGCCGTCGGCGTCGAGATCCCACCCGAGCAATTGCCCAGCGTCCGGAGTTGCGTCGACGACGCAGGCGCCTGATCCGTCGGCGAACAATATTGCAGTTCCGCGATCGCTCCAGTCGGTAATGCGTGACAGCGTGTCGGTGCCGATGACCAGCAGTCGTTTGGCGCCGATCGCCAGCAAACCTTGGGCTACGACATAGGCATACACAAATCCTGAACAGGCAGCATTGACATCAAAGGCACCGCAGCGCAGCCCCAACTCGTTTTGCACCGTGGCCGACGTGGCCGGAACCGTGCGATCAGGTGTGGTGGTGGAAAGCACCAGACCATCGATGCTGGCTGGGTCGATGCCTGCCATTGCGATTGCCCGACGCGCAGATGCAACAGAAAGTGACGCAGTCGAACCACCAATGTGTCGCCGTTTGATGCCAGTTCGCTCGGTGATCCACTCGTCGTTGGTGTCCATCATCGTTGACAAGTCGGCGTTAGTGAGCACCTTCTCGGGTAACGCAGTACCCCAACCGACGATGCGACCGCCGGTCATCAGTGGGTCCGCAGCCAAGCAACTGGCTCGCGCATTGCCAAACGCTCACCCTCGTGGGCGATGAAACTTTGCAGGATGCCAGCAAACGGCGAGCGAACTTCGATGTCGCCAACGCGACCGAGCACCGTACCCACGTCGATGCGCGCGCCGTCAGCAATATCGGTGCGTTGAGAAAACACCCCGGCGGCCGGGCTCACCACTAGTCGCTCGACTACGAACAGGTGCTCACCGTCGTGCGCTGCGGTCTTAGGCGGTGCCACCTGGCTTACCCACTCGAGCAGGCTGTCCAATTCGTCAGGTGTGGAAACACTGATGACTCGAGCGCCGTCAATGGTGCGTTTCACCATTCCGCTCAGCACGCCACCTGGGCCGAGTTCGACGTAGCCGGCAATCGACTGTTTGGCGATTTCTAACAACACTTGACGCCAGCGCACGGGTGAACACAACTGCGCCGACAAAAGTGATGCCCACTCATCACCGCGTTGATGTGCCAACGCATCCACGTTGGAAATAATTGGTACGTCGGTGTCGCGCGGGCCAGCAGCAGCTAGAGCTACTCGTAGCCGATCGCGTGCAGCGTTCATGAACGGTGTGTGAAATGCACCTGACACGGGGAGCGCCATAACTTTTTTGGCACCGAGTTCTTTGGCGTGCACGGTGGCTTTTTCAATTCCGCTTGGCGATCCAGCGATAACCACCTGGCCAGGGGCATTGAAATTGGCGACCCAGACATTGTCGTCGGCACGTCGGCAAGCGACTTCGACCAAGTCATCATCGAGCCCGAGTACAGCCGACATGGCGCCTGGTGATGCTTGGCCTGCTTCGTGCATGGCGTCGCCACGCTCCATTACCAACCGGACACCGTCATCGAACCCCAAGGCTCCGTTGGCGGTGAGAGCGGTGTACTCGCCGAGGCTGTGTCCAGCGCAAATGCTCGGCTCGACGCCCAAGCGCTCGACGGCGTCCAACACCATCAGACTGCTGACAAACGTGGTGAGCTGGGCGTTGCGGGTGTCTTTCAGTTCCTCAGCGTCGGCATCGAGCAATAAACGCGCCACGTCTCGACCCGAAATTGCCGATGCTTCTTCAACGAGTTCCCAACTTTCGTGGTCCTGCCAGGGGCGACCCATTCCGGGGCGTTGTGAGCCTTGACCTGGAAACAAAAACGCAAGCATCACACCCCCTTAGCTGACTCGGTTGTTCTGACTAGATGTTACGAGACTTGATGACCACTAGCCTTCACTCTCGTTGCCCGAGTGGCGAAATGGCAGACGCGACGGACTCAAAATCCGTTGCCTGAAAGGGTGTGTGGGTTCGACTCCCACCTCGGGCACCATATGTTCACGGCGGATGCAGTCCGTCGTAGACTCCATTTTCCCATGAGCTTGCAGTTACCGACGGGTATTGAGCAGCGCTTAGTGCGCCACCGCTTGGCTCGATGCACAGCCACCCTGCAGGAGTTACGCGACGATTTGCGTATCACCCGTGAGCAGCACGACATCATGCGTGACGATGCAGCCGACTCAGCCCTGCGGGCAATCGTGGCTGAGACACCAAGCGCAGAGTTCGAGCACCGTGACACCCAGCGACATTTCGTGGCTATTTCCACCCATCTCGCGCACCTTGAATCGGCCATTGTTGACCACGAGAGGGAAATTGATTCGCTGCTTGACCGGCTGAACTCCACGGAGGCCATCGAACCCGGTGATTCCAGCCAACGACACGAGTCGTAGAGTCGTGCCGTGACCTCCATTGTGATCGCCGAGGACGAAGCGATTATTCGACTGGATTTGCGCGAGCTGCTCGAAGAAGAGGGTTATGTAGTGGTCGGTGAGGCCGGTCGCGGTGACCTAGCGGTAACCCTCGTTCGTGAACTCAAGCCCGATGTGGTGATTCTTGACGTGAAGATGCCTGGTCTCGACGGCATCGAAGCAGCACGCCAAATTACTGCTGAGGGCATCTGTGCGATCTTGATGTTGACTGCGTTCAGTCAACGAGAAATAGTGGAGCAGGCTCGCGACGCCGGGGCAATGGCCTATTTGGTGAAGCCGTTTCAAAAAGCCGATCTGGTGCCAGCCATCGAGCTGGCAACTTCGCGTTATGCCGAAACCAAAGCGTTGGTTGCCGAAGTTGGTGAGCTGCAGGAGCGTCTCGAGGCGCGCAAGGTGCTCGACCGCGCCAAAGGATTATTGGTTGACCAGCACGGCATGAAAGAGGCTGTTGCCTTTTCGTTCATTCAACAAACTGCCATGGCGAGTCGTTCGACCATGCGCAGTGTCGCTGAGTCGGTGCTGAAGGGCGAGATCGTTCCACCTGCATGAAAGTAATGGCGTTGGATGGCAATTCGCTTGTCTACCGTGCCTTCTTTGCATTGCCCGACACGATGGCCACCGCTGGAGGCGAGGTCACCAATGCTGTGTTCGGATTTTGTTCGATGTTTCTCACCTTGGTGAAAGATCACAACCCTGATGCCGTTGTTGTGGTGTTTGACCGCAAAGAGAAAACGTTTCGTCACGAAGCTGCACCTGAATACAAGGCGCAACGCGAAAAGCAACCCGATTCGTTGTATGCCCAGCTGGATGTCGTGCGCACTCAGTTGCTGCCGGCTGCCGGAGTCGCCACGTTGGATATTGCTGGGTTCGAAGGTGATGACATCATCGCCACGATCGCTGCGGCAGTGGGTCAACAAGACGAGTTGATCATCGTCACCGGAGACCGCGATGCGTATCAACTGGTGTCTGACCCCAATGTGCGCGTGCTGTACAACAAGCGGGGCGTTTCTGACTATGCGCTCTATGACGAAGCCGGCATCAAAGAACGAACCGGCGTGACACCTGCTCAGTATCCCGACTATGCCGCGCTACGCGGTGACCCGAGCGACAATCTGCACGGTGTTCCGGGCGTTGGTGAAAAGACGGCGGCGAAGTTGATCAATCAGTACGGAAACCTGCAGGCGGTGTTTGATGCAGCCGACGATCAGACGCCGAAACTGCGGGCTTCATTGCACGAAGCCCGTGATCGAGTGATACGTAATGCGGGTTTGATGCTGTTGCGGCGTGACGTGCCCGTTGACCTGCAGCAGTCGGCCTGGGTGCCACAGCCAAACGCGACAGCGCTACAAGCGTTGTTTGCACGACTCGAGTTTTCCACCATGTTGGCGCGCTGGAAGCCGATCTTCACCAAGTTTGGCGGTG
>JBBANT010000004.1:0-420 GCA_040401815.1 Ilumatobacteraceae bacterium
CTCCTTCGCTTACGACGTACATCACCGCGGGAGTGACTGGAGTAAATAGTCAAAATATCCAGGTGGTAAATCAATTTCTTGTACAAGTTGAAGTAGACGGAAGCAATTCATTACTCGAGCTACAGAGAATCGTAAACGCGGTTGCAGAACTCATTGTTTGTGCTGATGGATTGGCAAATCAAAACTGCAACTTAACCATGGACGATTACCGCGTACTTGGATATCTCGAGGTGAACACAGTGGAAAAACTGCGAGCCTTGAACGAGGCAATGGATGTAATTGACCTGACACCGAGTGTGGAGGCCACCCCGGGATCACCCGAGGTGCGTGTAATAGTCAGAGACAACGTGAGTGAAGTAGTGCGACGGTTTGCCCCAGGGAGTGCACCAACTGCGCCAGTTGAAGTGAGCCCGACGACGT
>JBBANT010000004.1:520-34258 GCA_040401815.1 Ilumatobacteraceae bacterium
CTACGACGGTGAAGCCGACGACGTCTACGACGGTGAAGCCGACGACGTCTACGACGGTGAAGCCGACGACGTCTACGACACCTACATCCATAGCGGAACAACCAGATGAAAGTTCATCTGAGGACCAACTCGTTGCTCCAAATCAGACTCCGGTACCTGCCGGTGAAATTCAGATTGTCGTAAACGGTCAATCCATTGATGCGACATTTAAGTTGGATGCTGATAACACCGCCTCGGTAGAGATTCAAGGGGGTGTAAGTTTTGAATTGACACCAGAAAACCATCAAGACTTAGTTGATGGTTCGTCTAATGCACTTCGTGTGCTGCAGGGCAGCTCTGTATCTGTGATGGCCCAAGGACTTGCTTCTAACAGTCGATATGAAGTCTGGCTGTATTCGGAGCCAACGCTTCTTGGGGTTGGTACAACAGATAACAACGGAACAATTTCGCAATCCTTCGAACTTCCAACTGGCCTGTCTGCCGGAAATCACACGTTGAGGATTTCGGCAATGACTGCTGACGGGGCACAGTTGTTTCTGTCGCTTGGAGTCATTGTCATTGACCCATCAGAGTTAGAACAGGATGCAAACCTTAATGAAGCTGAGGGTTCGGCGCCTTATGACCCGCTGAACCAACCGCGCACCGTTTTGACTCTTGTAGCCGAGTTGGTCGCGTTGCTTGGCGTAGTTGGGGCAACAGGCGGTATGGGTGGCGTATCTGGCCGCAAACGTGAAGAAGACGAAGAAGATGATGAGCGTGAGTCGGCTGAGGTTGCTGAGGTTTCGGTTGCTTTTGGTTCGGTTGGTGTTGATCGTGTTCGTGATCGTTTGCCGGTGTTGGTAGTTGATGCAATAGATCGGCTGTCAATTGGTGCGCCTCGTGGGGTGGCTGGTTTGTCGCCAATGTTGGCGCGAGTGTTTGGTGACGGCGTGTATTTGCGTTCGTTGTTGGGGGTGCTGTGGTTGTTATTGCCGTTTGTTGGTTTTGGTTTTGGTATCGGGGCAGCCAATAGTTCGGGCTTTGATGCTGTCATGCCGTCACTGTTCTGGCTCTCGGCACTTGTGGTGTTGGGTGTCTTCGATGCGTTTAGTGGTTTTGTTGGTGCGCTTGCGTTTGGCTTAGCTGTTGGCTTTGGGGGTGGGGTGGTGTCGGCTGACTCGGTTCGCGGGTTGTTAGGGGTGTGGGTGTTTTGTTTTGCTGCACCATTAATTGCCGGTGCAATTCGACCCTTTAGACGGGAGCGTAGCGACAGCCGTGAACCTATTTGGGATCGATGCGTGGATTTTGTCTTGATTGTGTTGTTCGGTGCGTGGGTTGCAGGCTCGATGTATTCGGCGTTGCCTGGGTTGACCGGATTCAACTCGCCGTCGGCTGGGTATGTCAACCACGTGCGGGTGGTTGTGCTGGTGGCGTTGGCGATTCGATTTTTGTTGGAAAACTTCGCGGTCGCTGTCACGCCTGTACGACTGAAGACTCTGGTTCAAGCGCCACTTCCCGAACCGACAGTGCTCCAGCAAATCACCTCGTCAATCGTGCGCACTGGTGTCTACATGTTCGTGGCCGTCGTATTTATCGGCAACAACTGGGCGTTGTGGCTTGGTGGTGTGCTGTATTTAGTACCGAAACTTGTTGCACTCGTTGCCGACAAATTGCCCAACCTGCGTCTCGTGCACCGCTATTTGCCGCGCGGCATTTTCAAAGTCGTATTGATGCTGTTCGTCGCCAAGTGGTGGGGAAGCTTGGTTGCCGATCAAGTCAATGACCCAGCCGAACTGATCAAACTTGGTTTCGTTTTGTTGGGTTTACCTGGGCTCGCACTCGGTGCTGTCGGCTGGTTCGCACGATCAAGCCGACCATGGCCATCGACCATCGTCAGCAAGCTCCTCGGCACAGCATTGCTCGTAGTTGGTGTCTTGGTTGTGCTCAAGATATGGCTGGCAATCTAAGCCAACAGCAACGCCAGATGGCTCGGCGGTCTATGGACGAGTTGTTGGCGACTCAGTTTTACGCGGGTCGCTGACGATGACTCCGTCAAGCACCTTGTCGATTGCCTTGAGGGTGTCGGCACCAAGCACCAGCCCGGCCCCGTTGACGCTGTCGTCGAGTTGCTCGGGTCGGGTTGCGCCAACAATTGCCGAGGCCACGTTCTTGTTTTGCAACACCCAAGCAATTGACATTGTCGCCATGCTGATGCCTGCCTGCTGAGCAATTGGCTTGAGCAGTTGAACCTTTTGCAGCACATCATCGTTCAGCCAGCGAGCGATGAAGTTCTTGCCGCTCAATTCATCTGTGGCGCGCGACCCAGGAGGTGGCGGTTGGCCAGGCAAGTACTTTCCACTCAGCACACCTTGAGCCATTGGCGACCAAACAATCTGTGACATTCCTGCATCTTGCGATGCTGGCACCACTTCTTGTTCAATGATTCGCCAAAGCATCGAATACTGAGGTTGATTAGAAATAAACGGCACTTGCATTTCGCGTGCGAGTGCTGCGCCACGGGTGATCTGATCAGCATCCCATTCTGATACCCCGATGTACAGCGCCTTGCCCTGGCGCACGATGTCGGCAAAGGCAAGCATCGTTTCTTCAAGCGGTGTTTCGACATCGAATCGATGCGCTTGGTACAGATCAAAGTAATCAATTTTCATCCGCTTCAGTGAGGCGTCAATCGAGTGCATGATGTGTTTGCGTGAAAGCCCACGATTGTTGACACCAGCACCTGTCGGCCAGTACACCTTGGTGAAAATCTCCACACTCTCGCGGCGCACGCCGGCCAGCGCGCGACCCAAAACTTCTTCGGCTCGTGTGCCGGCATAAACATCGGCCGTGTCAAACGTGGTGATGCCCAGGTCAAGTGCGTGCTTGACACACGCGTTGGCGGCATCTTCTTCGACTTGGCTGCCATGGGTAATCCAGTTACCGAAACTGACTTCCGAGACTTTAAGACCACTGTTGCCGAGGTATCTGTGTTTCATATGGCTCAACCTACCCGAGGAACACTCAGCGCCTAACGTGAGTATCAGGTACGGTGCGACGTGAGAAAAATTGCGCAAATCATCCTTGGTCTGGGGCTCGCATTTGCAGGCACTACGCACCTTGGCGCGAACCGAGCCGAGTTTCAAGCACAGGTGCCGAGCGTGCTGAAGGATTATGCCGACTTTGTCGTGTTGGCGTCGGGTGTAGTGGAAATCTTGCTTGGGCTCGGTCTGATAATTGTCTGGAAGTACCGAGTGCAATTCGGGTGGGCGGTTGCGGCATTTTTCGTGGCCATTTTTTGGGGAAACATCTCGCAGTATGTGAACGGTGTTGAAGCGTTCGGTTTAAATAGCGATGCAGCACGCGCCACACGGCTGTTGTTTCAGCCGTTGTTGGTGATCTGGGCTCTGTGGTCAACGGGCGCCTGGCGTGCTCGCCGTTCTCGCTAGCCGACATGGTGCCGATCAATCTGCAAGAAGACGTGCTGGCCAATATTGAACGACACTTCGGTGGCTTGTTCTCGGGTGATATCGGGGTGAGTTCTATTTCGGGTGGCCAAAGTGCAGCGAATGCTGCACTGGCGCAACTGGATATCACTGGATATGCCAACACCCGGTCGCAGGTGTTGCCAAAAAATCGGCGCGGGGCGACCGTGTTGTCGCCGTATATACGTCACAACATTTTGACGCTGGACCAGGTCTATCGCGCAGTGAAGCATGCGCCATACAAAGACCGGGAGAAGTTTCGTGACGAGCTCTTCTGGCAGGAATACGCACGTCATCTGTACGCGCGCATTGGCACTCGACTTTTTGAGAACCTGCGCTATGAAGCGAATGCCGACACGCCAGGCGATGGTTGGAACCCCGAGATGCTGTGCATGGCAGAAACCGTTGCTGAGCTGGAAACTGACGGCTGGGTCGTGAACCAAACCAGGATGTGGCTGGCCTCGCATTGGACGGTGAGAAATGGCAAGGGATGGATTGCTGGCCAAGAACGGATGTATCGCAACTTGCTTGATGGCTCACGCGCCGCCAATCTGCTGGGTTGGCAATGGACTGTCGGCGCCGGAACGGGCAAACCGTATGGTTTTGCAAAGTGGCAGGTGGACAAACGCGCTGCTGGGCTGTGCAACAAATGCCCACTAAAGAGTCAGTGCCCAATTCAAGAATTTCCTGCCGAGATTGCACTGCACGAGCTCTCTCGCGATGCAATTTTGGATACCGACCCTGATGTGGGTGCAACTACGGGGCCGACGTCGATGGTCGTGAATGGTGAGGCAAGCCATGTGCTGTTGACCATCGACTCACTCGGTGATGATGACCCCGCACTGGCGGCAAACTCACATTTGCCTGCGGTATTTGTGTTCAATGAACAAGCGCTCAGAAAACTTCAACTGAGTGCGCGGCGGGTCGCTTTTTATTTACAGACACTGGCGGATTTGAACACTCGTCGACCAGTTGACGTGTATCTCGGTGATCCGTATCAATTTGCCCAAGACAACGCGGTTGCCGTGACGTATGCCCCAGTGCCGTCATTCAAGAAATTCAGCAAACTTGCCGAGGTTCACCCGTACCCGTGGCTACGACCACCACACGCAGGCACGGTCAAGAGTTTTTCGTCATGGCGCAAAATGTTGTCGCACGACGAATGATTGTGGTGCTTCTTGTAATAAGGTAAAAGCGATGTCTGGGCCCGCACCTATTCGCGTCGGCCTCTTGGCATACGGTGCCATCGGCTACGAGCACAATCTGGCGATACAAAACACACCTGGGCTGCGCCTTATTGCTGTTTGTGACGCCAAGCCCGAGCGCCTGGCTGCGGCCAGCGAACTCGCTGCAGATTTCACCGGCTTTGCCGATGCCACGCAGATGCTCGACTCGGGCTTGCTTGATCTGGTCGTGATTTCAACCCCGCCGAATAGTCACTTTCATTGGGCCAAAGAGTCACTCATGCGTGGCATTCATGTGGTGCTTGAAAAACCCATGGCACTCACCGCGACCGAATGCGACGAGTTGATGGCCCTGGCACGCGAAAAGAGTCTGCTGCTTGTGGTGTATCAAAATCGCCGCTTTGATGCTGACTTCGTGACGCTGCGGTCACTCATCACCTCGGGTGCTATCGGAGACGTGTATCAGTTCGACACGTTTGTTGGTGGCTACTCACGGCCCTGCGATTATTGGCATTCTGATGCCGCAGTGTCGGGTGGTGCAATTTTCGATTGGGGCAGTCACTTCATCGACCAAATTCTCAACGTAATCACCGACGATGTTGCGCATGTGAGCGGGCAGAACCACAAGCGTGTTTGGACACATGCGACGAATGCCGATCACGCCCAAGTGACCATTACCTTCGCCACGGGCAAGCAAGCCACCTTCATTCACTCAGATTTAGCCGCCGCCCGCAAACCAAAGTTTTATGTGCTCGGCACACTCGGCGCCATCGTCGGTGACTGGAACCCACTGGCCGAACCCGCTGTGGCCGACCTTCCAGCCGTGATCACGGTGCATCGTCAGAACTCAGCGGTCGAGCAGATTGAGCTTGCGCCACTAGCCGACTACGAATTTCATCGTTCGATAGTCGCGCACCTCACCACCGGCACGCCGATGTCGGTGAAAGCAATGCAGTCGCGCAACGTGGTGGCAATCATGCAAGCGGCCGAGGAATCGGCAATGAACAACGCAATGCCTGTCGTGCCGAAACTTCGTGCCGACAATACAATCCACGTGGCCTGACCGTGTCGGCCAACGCGTCGGTCAAGTGGGGCTTTCTTGGCGCTGGATACGTAGCAAATCAGGCGATGGGGTCGGCAGTTCATGCGGCAACGAATGCCCAATTGTTTGGTGTTGCCAGCCGCGACAAGCGGCGGTCGAAGAAGCTCAAACCAATTCAGGTGTATGACACGTATCAGCAGTTGCTCGACGACCCGCAAATTGACGCCGTGTACATCAGCCTGGCGAATCATCAGCATCTCGAATGGGTGACGAAGTCGCTCGAGGCCGGCAAGCACGTGCTGTGTGAGAAACCACTCGGCTTGCGGGCGACAGAAGTGCAGGAGATGATGGCGTGTGCACAGCGTTGCGAAAAGACATTGGTTGAAGCAGTGTGGAGCCGCTGGCACCCGAGATTCACAAGAATTGCCGAGGTCGTTGCGTCGGGAGAAATTGGCCGAGTCATCAGCATCGACTCGCAGTTTGCTTTCAAGTCGGCGATGACCGACAACTACCGGCTCGACCCAGCGATGGGTGGTGGGGCACTGCTGGATGTGGGTTGTTATCAGGTCAACGCGTGGGTTGGCCTTGCGAATGGTGCACACGATGTGGCCATCAGTAAAGTGACTCGCAATGTTGGGCCAACGAATGTGGATCTCACCACACAAGTTGAAGCCGTCATTGATGGTCAGGTATCGGTGCGCCTAACCAGCTCGTTCGAAACAAATCTGCCCCAAAGTCTGGTGATTACGGGCACGGCAGGCAGCATCGCAACCGAAAACGGTGAAGCGTTCTCCACCTGGCGTGAGCCAACTTCGTTACGCATCAACGAGCGCGTCGAACATTTCGGGTCGGTTGATGCCTTCGTCGCCATGACCGAGGCAGTAAGCGATCGTTTTGCTGGTGGCTCGGGTTGGGTGCTGCCACTCAGCGAGTCGTTGCGGGTAGCCCAAATATTGGATCAGATTGCAGCGAGCAGCTAGCTACGTTCGCCTGCGAAGGTGCCAGTAGACCAAAACATCGGCCGACAGGTATTCAGACCTTTGTAACCGGCTCCCGAAGGCGTACTGGTGCAGCATGTTGCTTTTTGCGGCGTGCACCGATATTGAGAACCTCGACAAACACAGAAAATGTCATTGCTGCATAAATGTAGCCCTTCGAAATCTTTTGTCCGAAGCCCTCGGCGATGAGTACCGTGCCGATGAGCAGCAAAAACGCGAGCGCCAACATTTTCACCGATGGGTGTGCATTAACAAAGTTGTAAATTGCCTTGGATGCGATAAGCATCACGATTACCGCCGTGACAATCGCAATCACCATCACCATGATGTGAGGCGTCATACCAACCGCAGTAATCACCGAATCAATCGAAAACACAAGATCAAGAAGAAGTATTTGCCCAATGACTGCTGCGATAGTTGGCGCCGTTTTCGCCGATGTTTGGCCTTCGCTACCTTCCAGTTTGTGGTGAATCTCGGTGGTGGCTTTATATATGAGGAACAGTCCACCAGCCAACAAGATCAATTCTTTGCCGCTAAAACCAAACGACCCCACAGAGAACAACTCTCTTTTCAGCGTGATCACCCATCCGACTGCCAAGAGCAGAACTACTCGAAGTGCGCCGGCGGCGAGTAACCCAATTTTGCGGGCCTTTTCTTGTTCGTTGGCTGGCAATTTCGCCGCAAGAATCGAAATAAAGATGACGTTGTCGACCCCAAGCACTATTTCCAGCGTCAGCAATGCTGCAAGAGCGCTCCACGCTGTCGGGTCAGATATCCAATCCATCAGTTGAAAATTAGCAGCAACTAGCTGCGTTCGCCGAGCATGGCGTCGGCAAATGCGCGCAGTGATGCAAACTCCCAATGTGGCGTAACCGCTGCAGCAACGGGGGTGGCGCCCACCGACCCTGCGGCAGCACGTTTGGCGCCGTATCGATTGATCCAAACGGTCTTGAGCCCAACGGCCTGAGCGGGAACGTGGTCGTGAAACAAACTCTGAGCCACATGTAGGTGCTGATGAAGTGGCACACCCATGTTGCTGGCGCGTTGCAGCAGCACATGAAAGTTATTGAGGTCTGGCTTGTACGAGCCAATGTCTTGGGCGGTGAGAATCGCATCAAATGTGACATCTAGTCGTTTGTTTGAACCAGCGAAACTCTCGTTATCAACGTTTGAGAGAATCACAAGTTTGCACTGGCGCTGCAAGTCGAGCAGTGCCTCGCGGCTGTCATTGAACGCCGGCCAGTTTGGTACTGAAGATGCGAACGCTTGTGCGTCACGCTCGCACTGCGCAGGGTGGGTGAGTGAATCTGGCAGGCCCATGCTCGTGGCCATGCGCCGCCATGTTTCGGCAAGGATTACTGGATACGTCCATGTTGGGTTCGCATCCTGCACGCGCGTTTCGTGTGATGCAAACTGCGAGAGAGTTTCAGTATCGGTTGGGTGCACACCGTGAACTGCAGCAAGACCACTCACAGTTTCGGTGATACCGAGCTCCCAATCGATGAGTGTGCCGTAGCAATCAAAACTGAGGAGGCGAATATCTGCAAGTTGCATGTTTACTTCGTAAGCCGCGCAGTCGGGCTTTTCCGGCAGTTGGCACATACCCCGATTGCATCCAACCGGTGACCAGTAATCACGAATCGGGCAGACTTTGCCGCACTTTGCAAGACGCGTTCGAGTTCGCGTTCAGTGGAGGGGCCCACTTCAAAGTCGTCGATTGATCCGCACTTGTCACAAATCAAATGGTGATGGTGGCCGATGAGGTCTTCGTTGAGTTCGTAACGGGCGTGGTCGTCGCTGCCGGCAACTTTATGAATGATGCCGACGGCTTCAAGGTCGGCCAAATTTCTATAGGTCGAGCTTTGGGTTAAACGTGCGCGATTCTTTAACAATTCGGGCACGCTGGCAGGGCGCCCGTGCTTGAGTAAGAGTTCTACTAATTGGCGGCGGCCCGCCGTATACACGAGTGCAGACTCACGCAAACGCGCGGATATCTGGCTGTGGATGTTTTCTGAGCGATTTACCACGGTGACGAGCGTACTTAGGTTGCATCTCACGGGGCACAGTCACCTAGTGTTCGCACTCATGACACCAGCCCAGTCCACAACTCGGGTACTGGTCACTGGGGCCACTGGGTATGTGGGTGGGCGACTTGCGCCGCTGTTGGTGGAAGAAGGTTTTGCTGTGCGCGTGCTCGTGCGCTCGGCTGCGAAGGTGGCCAACACGCCCTGGATTGACCAGGTGGAAGTGGTCGAAGGTGACGCCATGAGTGTTGCTTCGCTTGATCAAGCGCTTGCCGGTGTAGACGTGGCGTTTTACCTGCTGCACTCCATTAGTACGGGAGCAAAATTTGACGATCTCGAGTCGGCCATGGCCCGCACCTTTGCTGAGGCAGCGTCGCGAATGGGTGTCAAGCGCATCGTGTATTTAGGTGGTATCGCCAACGACGAAAACCT
This sequence comes from Ilumatobacteraceae bacterium, assembly GCA_040401815.1. Lineage (GTDB taxonomy): Bacteria > Actinomycetota > Acidimicrobiia > Acidimicrobiales > Ilumatobacteraceae > F1-60-MAGs027. Next base: position 9,662 of record JBBANT010000004.1, read on the forward strand.
GAGCAAGCACTTGGAGTCGCGCCGATCGGTGGGCAAGATGTTGGCTGGCACCGGTGTGCCAGTTATCGAATTGCGGGCTGGGGTGATTATCGGGTCGGGCTCGGCATCGTTTGAGATGCTGCGTTATCTCACCGAACACTTGCCGGCGATGGTGACCCCTAAGTGGGTGGATAACCCGACGCAGCCAATTGCAATTGTCAACATCCTGCACTTCTTGGTTGCTGCAGCACGTGCCCCCCAAGATGTGCAAGGTGTCTTCGACGTGGGTGGCGATGAAACCATTACCTACCGCAACATGATGGCGCGCTATGCACATGCTGCGGGCTTGCGCCGGCGAATCATCGTGCGTGTGCCACTGTTGACGCCGCGAGTCTCGAGCATGTGGGTTGGTCTTGTTACCCCAGTGCCAGCGTCGATTGCACGACCACTCATTGATTCACTCATCAACAAGGTGGTGGTTGACCCCGCCAAGTCGGTGCTGAACGCGTTACCTCCACCACCTGGCGGACTGCTCAGTTTTGATCAAGCCGTGAAGCGCGCGATCGAACGAACCAATGCACCAACTCGCTGGACTGATGCCTCGCGCCCGTGGGCAGCGTGGGACGTGGCAGTCACCGACCCAGCGTGGACGGGTGGTTCGTTGTTCGTCGATGAGCGCGAGCAAACAACACGGGCGTCAAAAGCCGAGGTGTGGAAGGTGTTGTCATCGCTGGGTGGTTCAACGGGCTGGTACGGCTTTGAATGGTTGTGGCGATTGCGTGGGCGCATCGACTCGGTGTTTGGTGGCGTTGGTATGCGCACTGGCCGACGTGATCAACATGTGTTGCGGGTGGGTGACGCACTGGATTTTTGGCGTATTGCCGATGTGAAAGAGGGCGAAACGCTGTTGTTGTGTGCCGAAATGCGATTGCCGGGCCAAGCATGGCTCGAGTTTCGTCTAAGCACCAAAGACGGCGGCACCCACGTGGTGCAGCGCGCAATTTTTCGCCCGCGTGGTTTGGCAGGCCGCCTCTATTGGTGGGCGCTCATCCCATTTCACGCAATTATTTTCCCGGGGATGTTACGAAATGCCCTGGCGCAGGCCGAAAACTCATAGCGTGTAACTATGCCTTTGCACCTCAAACCAGGAACCGCGTTCGTCGACTATCACGCTCGTGCTCGCGCAGTGGCACCCGAGGCTTTTGACGCTTCGTCGTTGCGCAACTTGATCGGTAGCGAATGGGTGAGTGGCGGCACCACTCGACCGCACGTGGTGCCAGTGGATGGTTCGCAGATTATTGGGGCACCAATTATTTCTTCCGATGAAGCCCATCGGGCCATGGCGTTGGCGGTGAAACAGAACGCCGAATGGTCAAAGACACCGCTAGACGAGCGAATGCGGCGAGTGACCAAGGCAGTGGCACTGTTGCGCGAACAGCGAGAAGTGATTGCCGGTCTTTTGATGTGGGAAATCGGTAAGCCATGGAAGCTTGCCTGTGATGACATCGACCGTTGCCTCGATGGTGTGGAGTGGTACCTCACCCAAATTGAGCGTCAGCTCAAAGATCGCGTTCCGCTCGGCGGGCCAGTATCCAACATTGCGTCATGGAACTATCCACTCAGTGTGTTGGTGCATGCCGAATTGGTGCAGCTGTTGGCGGGCAACGCCGTAGTAGCAAAGACGCCAACTCAAGGCGGCTTCCATGCGCTCACGCTGGCCCACGCGATGATGGCACGCGCGGGCTTGCCCGCCACGTTGGTGTCGGGCAGTGGCGCCGAACTCAGCGAAGCACTCATCAGCACCCCAGAATTGGGTGCATTGGTGTTTGTCGGGGGTCGCACGAACGGTCGTAAAGTTGCGACGCGCTTGGCCGACTTGCGCAAACGACATGTGTTGGAACAAGAAGGTTTAAACGCGTGGGGCGTGTGGAACTATTCGCAGTGGAATGACTTGGCTGGACACCTGAAGAAAGGTTTTGCCTACGCCAAACAACGTTGTACTGCGTATCCGCGTTACGTGGTGCAGCGACGACTGTTGCCTGAGTTTCTAGAGATGTATTACCCCGTGGTGGCGTCGCTCAAGTTCGGGCACCCTTGCGCAGTAGAAAACGACACCGATGCTCTGCCCGACTTGGATTTTGGTCCGGTCATTCAGCGGTCTAAAGCCGAGACCTTGGCTGCGCAGTTTGAAGAGGCCATCACCACTGGTGGCATCCCGCTGTTGCACGCAGCCCTCAGCAAAGGGCGTTTCATTGAGGGCCAAGACACTTCGGCGTACGCAGCCCCATCGTGTGTGCTTGAACCACCGTCGGCTTGGTCGCTGCACCATGCCGAGCCGTTCGGGCCGATTGATTCGATTGTGGTGGTCGATACTGAAGCCGAATTTTTAAGCGCGATGAATGTTTCAAATGGATCACTTGTTGCCTCGGTGGCAACTGACGACATGAACTTTGCCGAACGAGTTGCCGACGAGATTCAGTCATTCAAAGTGGGCATCAACAAACCACGTTCACGTGGTGACCGCGAAGAAGTGTTCGGCGGGCGTGGTGGTTCGTGGAAGGGTGCATTCGTCGGCGGCGACTTGTTGGTGGATTCGGTAACTAACGGAGACCGCCCGTTGTACGGCAACTTTCCAGACGGGTCGCGCTACCCGAAAACCTGACAGACTTTGGGCATGGCACAACTCGCGGGTGAATACATCCCCAGCACCATGCAATGGGTGCGCGATCAAGTCGAGCAATATGAACGAACAGGTGGCCGCGAAGGCGGCACGCTGCGTGAAACAGGGATTCCTGTCATCATCGTGTCGATGCGTGGTGTTGCGTCGGGGAGTGTGCGCAAAATTGCTCTGATGCGCGTCAAACACGACGGTGAGTACGCATTGGTGGCGTCGTATGGTGGCGCACCGAAGCATCCAGCGTGGTATTACAACTTGGTTGCTCATCCAACCGAGGTAACAGTGCAAGATGGCCCCGAGCCATTTCTTGTGCACGTGCGGCTGGTGGAGGGTGAAGAATACGACACCTGGTGGGCGCGCAGTGTTGCGGTGTTTGCGCCATATGCCCAGTACAAAGAAAAGACATCTCGTCGGATACCGCTCTTTGTTGCATCGAGGCCCCAAGCGTGAACCTGATTGTTCGCTGGGCGGTTCTCACCGTCGCAGTGTGGTTGGCCGACGTGGTCGTCGGTGGCATCGCGATTGCCGACGGACTGTGGAGTCACCTCTGGGTCGCTGCTCTATTCGGTTTGGCCAATGCCGTGCTCGGAAACCTCATTCGCCTGGTGGCGTTTCCGGCCCTTATTTTGACGCTCGGATTATTTGGCATCGTGGTCAACGCATGGATGCTGATGTTGGTCGGCGATGTGAGTAGTGCCCTTGACGTGCGTGGCTTTTGGTCAGCATTTGGTGCTGGTGCGATTATCAGCGTGGTGTCGACAGTGCTTGGGCGGGCGCGTCGCAAGAGCGATTAAATGCCGCGGGCGTCATCCATTTGTGATTCGGTTGGCCGCTTGAAGATGGCAATCATTGCGACACCCGCTGCCAGATAAATAAAGGCATTCATCAGCCACGCACCATGAATTTCGATTTTTGATACGTCGAGCACCGATTGACCCGCGCTTCGGGCAGCTTCAACACGCGAGAGTGTCGGGGCCGCGATTGCCAGTGACAGCGCAGCGCCCAGTGCCGTGCCAACTTGTCGAAAGGTGTTGTTGAGTGCCGAGCCCATTGCCAACTGCGTGGGCTTCAAAAATGCGGTTGCCGAACTTGAGAGCGTCGAGATACTCAAGCCCACGCCGACACCAGTGATCAACATCCAGGGTAAATAATTGGTGAGATACGCAGGTGAGTCGGGAATCGTTGCATTTAAACCGAAGGTTCCTCCTGCCAGCAATAACGCCCCAACGAAGAGCACCCGCGAGTGGCCAAACCGATTGGCATACTTACCCGCAAATGGCGCAACGAACGCCGCGCTAGCTGGACCAGGGAATGTGGCAAGGCCGGATATCGCCACGCTGTAGCCCCACACTGCCTGCAGCCAAAAAGTATTGAGCAGCCACATACCGATGAAGCCCATGCTGAAAAGAACACCTGCGACGTTTGCCGCCACTACAAATCGCAGACGAAACAGTGAGAGATCGAGAATGGGGTTGGTCGCAGAGTGGCAGCGTCGAGCGAATGCTGCACACAAGACGACACCGGTGATGAGTGCGGCAATGGTTGTGCCATTGGCCCAGCCCCAAACCTCACTTTGTGAGATGCCGAGCACGATCAAGGCGACACCCGAGAAGCCAAGTGCTGCACTCGGATAATCCACCTTGCGTTCGGCGTTCGGATCTTTTGATTCGCGCAAAACCTTTCGACCGAGCAACACGGTGAGCAGCGTGAACGGAATGTTGACAAAAAATAATGAGCGCCAGCCGAGTGTGTCGACCAAGACACCACCGACGGATGGCCCGAGTGCCGCTGCTAGCCCGCCAGAGGCACTCCAGATGGCGATTGCCTGGGTGCGTTTTTCAACCGGAAATTCAGGAAGTACGAGTGCAAGTGAGGCCGGAGTAAGTTGCGCGCCACCAAAAGCCTGCACCACTCGTGCTGCAACCAGAAACCATGCAGTTGGTGCAAAGCCGCACAGCAGCGAGCCGAAACTAAACCACAACACACCTCGAATGAAGCTTCGCTTACGACCGAACACATCCGCAAAGCGCCCTGCAGTCAGCAAGGCTGCCGCATAGGCGATGGCGTAGGCAGAAAACACCCAGGTGAGAAGACTTCCGCCACCAAGGTCTTCGTCAATGGTGCGCTTGGCAACAATCACAATCGACAAATCGAGAGAAACCAGAAAAACGGCAATAGAGGTCAGCGCGAGCACGCGATAGGCGTGTTTGAGCGAGGGTGCTGCAGCGGCTATTTCAGAAGTGATGAGGCGACGCTAACCGTCATCTAGCCTCAGCACATCATGGGAGAAATCAAACGGCACCCCGAGCGGGGCAGTAGCGAAAGCCAAAAAGTGCGTGAGATTCTTGCCGATGGTCTGGTTGCACATGTTGGCATCATCGACGCAGAAGGTGCACCGGTGGTGATTCCCATGGCGTATGCGCTGGATGGTGACAGTATTTTGATACACGGTTCAGTTGCAAGCCGGTTGATGCGAACTGGTGGCCCTATTTGTGTGACGGTCACGTTGTTGGATGGGTTGGTGGTTGCCCGATCACTATTTAATTCGTCAATGAACTATCGCAGTGTGGTGGTCACCGGTGTGCCGGTGTCGTTGGATGGAGACGATCGCGACCGTGCGCTCACCGTGCTCAGCAACTTTTTGTTGCCGGGGCGAGTCGGTAATGCCCGCGAGCCAAGCCGCCCAGAGACTCGCCAGACCACGGTGTGGAGACTCTCGCTGGAAAATGCTTCGGCAAAAATTCGCACTGGCCCGCCAGTTGAAGACCCAGCCAGCGATTACGACTTGCCGTATTGGGGTGGGGTCGTGCCCGTCAAGACCGTGTTTGGCGAACCCGAATCAGACGGCGCAGGTGTTGTGATGCCAACACCCGACCACATTCGCCGGGGCTGAGTTACTGCGAAAGTGCTTCGATGTAGTCAACGATGTCAGAAATCTGTTCATCGGTGAGATTGTTGTAGGGCATCGCTACTGAATAGCCGACCCTCAACTTTTTGTCCGGGTATTTGATGGCTTCAACGAGATAATCACGATCAACTACACCTGACGAGCCACCTTTAAATGCCACTGACTGCCCGATGATGCCTTGCCAAGTGGGGCCTGTGCCACCGCCAAAATCTGCACCATGACATGACGCGCAACCTGATTGCTGAGAAGTCTTCAAACCGCGTTCAGCCGAGGGAGTCAAGTCGACGGCCAGTGGCTGAGCAGAAGTGCAACCAACTATGGCCAGTGCACCTATCAGCACCAGAATTTTTCGCATGAGTGTCAGACTACCGAGACGGGCGCCTGACTGAACTACATTTCACGCTGTGACGTGGTCAACAGAAGACGGCGGCCCACGGCGGCTGCAGTGGGTTAATGGCGCACGCCTAGCCATTGCGGCGGGCGAGACGCTGCGGGTCACCAGCCGGTCGATGATGGTGGTCACCATGGTGGTGGTTGCGTCATCTGACGAGATTTTTGTGTTGTGTCATACCGGTGGCGACGACGCTGTGTCGTGGGTGGAACGTGTAGACCCTGAAACCCTTGAAACACTCGCCACCAGCGAACAGTTGGCTGGCGGGCCGGCCTGGCCGGGCGGGATTGCAGTGCACCCCAACGGGGATGTGTACGTGGTGTTCGGTAACCACGCACACCGATTGAGTCGCAGCTTGCAGGTGGTTGCCTCACGTGAGTTGCCACGGGTAAGGCCGTACAACAGTTTTGTTGTATTGCCCGATGGGCACTTAGTCACCAAAGATTTTGGTGGTTCGCGACCCGGTAATGAGATGGAAGAACCCTTTGCGCCAACGCAACTCGTGGTGCTCGAGCCGACTTCGCTGAACATCGTTGCCACACTCGATCTTCCCGAGGCTTCGATTGCCCGACTTTCGGCCAATGAAAACGACGTATACGTGGTCGGTACCTCGTCGCTGTGGCGAGTGTGCTGGGATGGCGAATCGTTGCGTTCAGACGGATGGCGTGCTGAATATAGACATCTACAGGGCCAGACCTATGGCTGGGATGTGGTGATTGCAGATACTGATGCGTGGTTTTTAGACAATGGCGAGTCGACTCATAAGTTTGCTGGCACCTTGCGCGGTGTGGGCACTGCAATAGCACCGTTGCATCTTGTGCGTGTGAATCTGGCAAGCGGTCGAGTATCTCTTCACGAAATTTGTGGGCTGGCTGGTGGCGTCGTTGCGAATCCACCTCTCGTTGACGAGCAACGCAACATGGTCATCGGCTTTGACAGTGGCAACGGCGTGTTGGCGGGGTTCTCGTACGACGAGACGAAAGTGCGCAAGGTGTGGTCGGTCGAGCAAAACCATGGATCCCACATGTTGTTGTACCCCGAGTCGGGCGAGTTTGTGAGTGCTCATTACGACCAAGAGCGTGGGGTCGAGCAAGTGGTGGTGCGCGATATCTCGACAGGCCGAGAGATTGCCCGTACCGACACGGGGTCGCCGATTCAATCGGTGGTGTTTCCGGCCTGTGGAACCCGCCGTGATTTTTACTGGTGCAGCATGTTGTCACTCAATCGCGTGACCGTTGTATAACTGCTGCGCGATAGTCGCATGACAATTGCGCGTTGGAGGGCGTTTACGAAGTCATACCGCGCAAGCCGACAAGATGGCGCGCGTATTCAATTTCGCCCATGTGCCGCAAAGCGTGCTGGTAGATCCAACATTCGAGCCCGTCAAGCACCGTGATGCCGACATCACCACCAACGCGTGCCGAGAATGTTGTTGCTATTTGCGGCGGGTATGGCTTGGCGAAGATGACGCGTGACAAGTCGGCAGGTGAAAGTTCAACCAGCCACGACTCGACCCGTTTGAACACCTGTGACATGTAGTCGGTGAATGCTGCATAGTCACCGATTTGTTGGTGCACCATTTCTTCGACGGTTCGGTGTTTGCCGTGGTCAGCGATTGCAGGGTTGACACGGGCAGCCCACTCATCGTTCCAGAGTGGGGGCTTGCCGTTGAGCAACATGAGCGACCCATCAATCATGTTCACGATGTGGAACAAGCTGAATGCGATTGGCAGCACATCGTCACGTTCTTTGTAGTTAATGTGCCGAAGCTCCATGGTGGATACGGCGTCTTCGTAGAGCGAAAAAATGGCCCGCATCCGCCGTCGCAGGGAGTCGAGCACTAAATCCGACATGGCGCGAGCGTACACCGACGCAGTGATTATTGGTGTTCGGGAAGAATGACCGATCGACCCTCGGCCGTGGTGGTCACCTGAATCTTTTGGTGATACACATCGCTGAGTAGCGCCGGTGTGAGCACAGATTGTGGGTCGCCGCTGGCCACGCAGCGCCCTTCATGAATCACCACGACGCGTGTTGCAAAACGCATGGCGACGTTTAAATCGTGGAGTACGGCCACAACACCGCGACCCTCATCGACCAGTGAGCGGGCAATGGCCAAGAATCGTTCTTGCTGACCAATGTCAAAGCCGGCAGTTGGTTCGTCCAAAAGCAACAGGGGGGTGTCTTGGGCCAGCACACGTGCCATGGAAACCCGCGCCTGCTCGCCGACGGAAAGAGTCTGATAGACGCGCTCTTGTAGAGCCGTCACGTCGAGCCGTTGCATGGCGGCATCAATGCGCATGGCGTCGTTGGTGTCGCGCCATGGGCTGCGACCCATCGCAACAATTTCGCGAACAGTGAACGGGAATGAGATCGATATTTGTTGCGGCAACACGGCCCGCACTCGCGCCAGATCATTTGGGGCAAGTTTGTCGATGTTGCTGCCGTTAAGGGTCACCGAGCCAGATGTAAGTGGAAAGTCGCCAGCGACAGCACCAAGCAACGTTGATTTTCCGGCACCGTTGGGGCCCAGTACGGCAACAAGTTCGCCAGCGCGGACCTCGAGCGAGACATCATTCAAGAGCGTGGTTGACCCGCGCACCACAACAAGGTTTTTGGCTACGAGTGCAGCGGTCATGCCCAGCCCCCTTGGCTGCGGCGAGTACTACGCAGGAGGAGCAAAAAGAACGGCGCACCTATTAATGCAGTCACCACGCCGAGCGGGAGTTCGGCCGGCGACAACAGGGTGCGTGCGGCAAGGTCGGCGAGCAGCGTGACGGTGGCCCCAAGGAGAGCCGAGGTCCACAACAAATGTCGGTGACGTGGGCCAAGCACGATCCGCATGATGTGCGGCACGAGTAAACCCACGAATGCAATGATGCCAGTTGCAGCAACCGCACTCGAAGCGAGCAGGCCCACCACAGCGATGGCTTGTAGTCGCACAGGTTCAACCCGCACTCCGAGATGCGAAGCGGGGCGGTCACCTAGCGCAAGGATGTCGAGCACTCGAGAAAATTTGGTGCTAATCAGAATCCCAAGCAGGGCCAGCGGGGCGACGACACCGACGGCATTCCAAGTTGCCAGCCCCAGTGTGCCAAGACTCCAAAAAGTCACCGAGCGCAGCTCATCGTCATCGGCGACAAAGATACCGAAACCGATGACGGCTCCGGCAAAAGCATTGATGGCAATTCCGGTCAAGATCATGGTGACTACTTCTGTTTTGCCATCCGACCTTGAGAGTAGATAGACGAGCGCTGTCGACAATGTTCCACCAATAAATGCTGCAAGCTGCACGCCGAGGGGGAATGCGTTGAGCCCAACAATGATTGCAATCACAGCACCAACGGCCGCGCCTGCCGACACGCCAACGGTCGCCGGCTCGGCCAGCGGGTTGCGAAACACGCCCTGCATAATCACACCGGCGACGGCGAGACTCGAGCCCACGAGCATCGCGAGCACCACTCGCGGTAGTCGCACCTGCCAGAACACGTTGTGGGCAACGGCGTCAAGTGCGTCGCCATTCGGGCCGGTGCCGATGATGCGCAGTAGATCAGGCAAGGCAATACGAAATGCTCCGAACGCGAGCGAAAGAAGCGTGGTGGCGAGCAACAGCGCTAAGAGGAATGTTCCGACAGCAAAGATGCTGGTGCGTCGCGCAATGGTCATGTGTCGCTGCTGTACATGTCGAGAAGTTCTGCCAGTCGAGTAATGAGCGCGCCGGTACGCGGACCAAATGAGAGTAGTAGGTCGTCGTCAACAGCAATAACGGCACGTGACTTTGCAGCACGAGTACTCGAGATGCCGGGCAATGCCAAGAGCCCGTCGATGCCACCCACTGAATCCAGCCCACGTGTCATGACTAGTAAGACGTCGGGGTCGACTTGCACGATTGCCTCGGCAGTGAGTGGAGTGAAAGCTGGCAGCCCGTTGGCTGCGCCAATGTCGATGGCGCCGGCAGCAGCAAGCAACTCGTCGGCACCTGAGCCAGAACCGCCGAGCAGATACACCGACGCAGAACCGCGCACGTACAAAAATGCCACGCGGGGCACAGATGTATACGCAGCAACATCTTGTAACGCTTGGGCAACTGCTTGTTCGCTCACTTCGATGAGCGCTTGGCCAGCACTTGGCACGCCGAGCGCCTCGGCAATCATCGACACACGTTGAGGCAGGGCCGACAGCGACCACACTTCGGGTGCGAGCAGCACGGGTATGCCTGCGCTGCGCAGTTGTTCGATCGCTTCCCGCGGCCCAGTTCGTGTATCACCGATGACCACAGACGGGCGCAGTGACAACACACGCTCGGCGCTGATGTCGTGGCCGCTACTTACCTCGGCAATGTCAGCGAGCGATTCCAGCGTGGTCGTTGCATCGCGACCGATAATGAGGTTCTGCAGGCCGAGTGACACCACAATCTCGGCAATCGCCTGGTTGAGCACAATGATGCGAGATGAATCGGTGACCTTGACCACAACCCCATCGGCACCAGTAACCGAAGTGGGCAACGACGGCTCTGGTGCTGCGAGCGTGGGAAGTGGGTAGTCCTGCGACAGAATGAAGCGAGCAACACCGTCGGTTTCAACCGGCGTACTGCCACAACCTGTGACAACACCTATGAGCAAAGAGCCCACCAATAACCATCGTCGCGACATCGCCTCTAAGGGTATGAGCCGAGCCAACGCCCGCCGAAGCCTGGCGCTGAGACGTTGGTTACCTGCTGCGTGGTTACTTGTGGTGGTGGGTGGCTGCGGAACTGTTGAAACAGCCCCGCAATCCACGCTTGTGGAGTCGACCAGCGTTGCTGTGCCCACGAGCGATGCTGTGTCGACGAGCGTTGCTGTGCCCACGAGCGTTGCTGTGTCTACGACGGTCACGTCAGTCGTCTCGACCTCTACTTCGGTGAGCACACCCGCGCGGCCACAACCCAAGATCACCGTGAGCCAAACCAGCGGTCTTGACCCCCAAGGTGGTCTGGTGACGGTGCGCGGCTCGGGGTTTGATGTCACGAAAGGTGTCTATGTATTTGTGTGCAATCAAGCCACATGGAATGCGGCTCGCCGTTGTGTGGGCGGAATAAACCTTGATGGGTCCTCGCCGCTCTCGCAGTGGATTTCGTCGAATCCACCGGGCTATGCCATAGGTCTCACGGTTCCCTTCGCTGCCGATGGAACCTTCGTCGTACCTTTATTTGTGCGAGCAACCGACGAATCAACGAATCTCATTGACTGCACCAAGCAGCAATGTGGAATCGTCACATTCGCCGATCACACTCGCCGCGATGATCGTTCACAAGACGTCTTCGTGCCCATCAGCTTTTCTAATGGATAAATCGACTTTCAACTGATTATCAACAAAGGAACCATCATGAAAAATTCACGCCCATATCTTCTTGCTCTGCTTGGCGCACTCGTAGTAGTTGCACCGCTTTCTGTTGCGGCACCAGTTTCGGCTTCGACCGGTGTGGTAATTACGCCAAGCAAGTCGGTGGGTTTGATTGATGGCGAGAGCATCACACTGACGTTGACGGGCATTCCTGCAACCCAAGGTGTGTACGTGCGACAGTGCTACCTCCCGGCACTTGGTCAACGTGACTCCACTGGCTTGAAGTGCAATGGAAGCCTCAAGCGAATTAGCGAAATGATTTGGGCCACGATGAATGGTGCTCGTGGATCAGTGTCTGCAGCTGGAACTCTGACGCTTCCTCTAAAACAAACAGTGGTGATGTACGAGGCCGATGGAGTCACGGTGAAAGAAAGCTTCCCGTGCGGTTTCACCAATTGTGCAATTTTTGTGCACCGAGATCACCTGGGGCTGCAGGATGCTTCGCTTGACGCGGTGTTTCCGCTCACATTCTTGGGCAAACAAGTGATTAAGGCTCGTCAAATAGGCGTTCCCAAAAATGACACTGCCCAAAAAGTGGGCAGCAGCATCGCATTGAGGAACTCTGCATTGGTAACTGATCAAAAGTCGTCAGTTCGGGTGCTGAGCAAGTCACCGAAGACATGTTCGGTTGCCAAGGGCTCGACCATGACGATTGTTCGTTTCACAAAAGCTGGCCCGTGTGAGCTGCAACTTGTGGCCAAAGCAACAAAGTCGCACCAGCGTTTTGTGGCGACGTTTACTTACACCGTTGGCTGAGTCGGTTAGCTAATACTGGCGCGGCGGGTTACAGCCCCGCGCACGAACCAACCACACTGCGACGATCGGCGCCACCGACCATGGCTCCATCATCTCGAAGCACGATGCAGTGTGCATGGCCAAAGCCCGAGTCGAGCCGAGCACGCCGTTCCACGGCGTGACCGCGATCAGCCAAGCCGCTTGTCCAGTCGTCGGGGGCGTGGCCCTCGACCTGCACGGTTGCCGGGCGAGATGTGGTCCACGTATCGAAGCCAGTGACCGGGCCGCGCAAGGCGAATCGACCCGCATCAACGGCTTGCCAGGGTTGCGAATGACCGTGGCGTAACAAGCGCGTGATGATCTGCAACATGATTTGTGGTTGCGCGTCGCCACTCATCGTGCCGAGCACCGACAAGAGTGATCCGTCGGCTCGGGTGATGAGAGCAGGGCACAGCGTGTGCGGTGGTTTGCGACCAGGGGCGACTTCGGCAGGGTGGCCTTGCTGCACGCTGAAGCCAAGGCCACGATTGTGCAGGTTGATGCCCGTTGACGGCTCGACGAGCAGCGAGCCGAAGCCCGACGCGTTGGAGTTGATAAGTGAAACACCCATGCCGTTGCGGTCAACTGCGCACAGATAAGTGGTATCACCATCGTTGGCGAGCATCGGTCGCACGGATGCCAACGACGGGTCTACTTCTATAGCGCGCGCCACGAGGTGCGGAATCAGCGCGGCCAAGTCGGCAGCATCGTGCAGCACGTTGGGCCGGTCGTGGCTCACTGCCGTGGTTGCTTCGATCAGCAAATGCGCCCACTGCGGGTCGAGCGGGTCGTCGGGTAGGTCGAGTTGTTCCACCACACCGAGTGCTGCAAGAAATAGGTATCCCTGCGATGGGGCAGGTATCGACCACACATGGTGTCCCCACACCGCCAGCGATAGCGGTGTTACCCACTCGGCGCTGGCGGTTTCAAGATCCGTGCGCGAATAGCTGCCTTTGCCGAGGGCGAACAAACCTTCACCGAACTCACCTTGATAGAACGCCGCTTGGCCACCAGTTGCAATTGCGCGCAGTGTGCGACCGACACCCTCGCGTTGCACGAGTTGGCCGGCTGTGGTCGCCTGGCGCGAAAGTGCGGCGAAGTTCGGTGCAAAAGTTGGCTTGATCATTGCGAGCGAGCCAACCAGCAGTGGCGAAGCAGGAAAGCCCTCTTCGGCGAGTCGAATTGCTGGGCCAAAAATGGTGGCCAGCGGCAACGTGCCGAAGCGTTCGTGTAATGACATCCAGCCCGCCACCGCACCAGGCACAGTCACAGTGCGAATATCGCCATGAAACGGCATTTCGGTGTGGCCCTCGGCGCGCAGTTGCGCGGCACTCACACCCGAGCCGGCACGACCCGCAGCGTCAAGCGCGCGCACTTCACCGTTGACATGCACCAGAGCGAAAAGGTCGCCACCTATTCCACACAGATGTGGTGCCACGACTGCCATTGCTGCGTTAGTGGCAAGCGCTGCATCCACTGCGTTGCCGCCGAGCGCCAAGATGTGGGTTCCTGCTTGCGTCGCCACGCCATCGGCACTAGCCACCATGCCGAAGCGTGAATGGGCACCGAAGGTCATGATTGAAATCCCATTCTCATAGCATTGCCGACCATGCCGCCTGATATGCAATTCGATGCACCACAACCACAGCGGCGACTGCTGGAGGTCGCGCGGCTCTTTGCGTGGCTGGGTGTGATTGGCATTGGTGGCCCGGCTGCCCACATCGCGATGATGCGACGCCGCGTGGTGACGAATCGGTCGTGGGTAAGTGAAGATGAGTTTGCTCAGATGGTGGGCGCCTGCGCATTGGTGCCTGGCCCGAATTCCACCGAGATGGCGATGGCGATCGGCGCGCGACGCGCCGGTTGGCGCGGTCTTGTTGTTGGCGGGGTGTCGTTCATCGTGCCGGCGTTCGTCATCGTTTGCGCAGTGGTGTGGATGTATGAAGATGTGTTGACCAGCACGACTATTGCCGACATTCGACGCTGGGTGGTGCCGGTTGTTGTGGCTATCGTGCTGCACGCACTGTGGTCGTTGCGCACCACGGCAGCGCGCGACAAGCGCGACGTGATTGTTGTGGTTCTTGCTCTCACTGGTGCTGTGGTGGGCATTCCCGAGTTACTGGTGCTACTCATCGTGGGTGTTGCATCGGTGTTGTTGCGCTTGGCACCGCGCAGTTTGGGTGTGGTGATGGCTTTACCAGCAGTGGCACTCGTGTCACCATCGTTGACAAAAATCTTTCTGGTATTTCTGCAAATTGGCTCGGTGATCTACGGCAGCGGCTACGTATTGTTGGTGTTTTTGGATAGCGAAGTTGTCGGGCGCGGATGGATTATCGAACAGGTCCTACTTGACGCCATTTCTGTCGGGCAGTTCACACCTGGGCCGGTGTTCACCACCGCAACATTCATCGGGTGGCACCTTGATGGCTTTGCTGGTGCCGCCGTTGCGACCCTTGGTATTTTCGCTCCGTCATTTGTCTTTGCTGCTCTCATCGGTCGTGTAGTGGTGTGGTCGCAGCAACACCGGGCATTCGGCGCATTTTTGCGTGGTGTCTCGAGTGGTTCGATTGCACTGATGGCAGTCGTGCTTTGGCAATTAGCCAACGAAGCATTTACTGACTGGCTGGCAGCCGTCACGTTTGGAGTTGCGCTAGTGGTATTGCTGTGGCGGTCAATTCGCCGTTGAACGCCAGGGCACATTTGCCGGCCAACGCCCGACGCCACCGTCTTCGAGTTTGAACCCGCTCAGTTCGCGATTGGTGTGCTGCGATCGCCAGGTGAGCATGCGTTGGGCAAGTGGCAACACGCGTGCGGCATCGGTAATGGGTGTGCGCCAGGTGGGGTCGACAGCCAAGTCAAACGCCAGCCAGTCTCCGTTGCCAAACTGCACATAGGCAGTGTGTGCATCGCGTTGAGTGCACAGATGCTGGCGCTCGAGCCGACGATCGTGCGGCCATTGCAGAGCCGAGCCATTTGCGTCATCAGAAACGTACAACTGTCGCCAGTCGTATTCCCACGTGGCCATTTCGCGCCAATCAGCAGGTGTGTCGCCAGTCAGCCAGGGCACGAGTGAACGGCCGTCACACTGCGCCGGAATCGGAGCAGCAATCAAGTCGCACAGGGTGGGAAAGATGTCGACGTTCTCGGTGAATGCGTCGACTAGTCGACCGTGACCGCCGGCAAGTTGCGGTGCGCGAACCATGCCGATGATGCGGTAACTCTGTTCGAAGAACCCAACCTTTTCGCGCAGGCCATGATCACCGAGCTGTTCGCCGTGGTCAGCGGTGATTACAACGATGGTGTTTTCCCATTCGCCTCGCTCGCGCAGCGCAGCAAAGATGCGACCGAGCTGTGCGTCAACTTCGCTGATCATCCCGTAGTACTGCGCGCGCAGGTGGCGCATACCTGCTTCGGTGGATGGCGCCTTGGTTTCGGGCAGCCGCATGACTGCTTCATGAAAGCCGTGGCGATCATTGCTTGGTGCAATCGGCAAGTCGACCTGCGCCGGGTCGTACTCGTGCGCCCAACGGCCAGCAGCGGTGTACGGCGGGTGTGGTCGCAGATAACTGAGGTGGGCAAACCAGGGTGCAGCGGTCGTGGTTGCTTGGCGTTCATCGGCATGCCAACCCAAAAATTGGTCGGTAAGAAAAGTGGAGATGCTGAGCGACTCGTCTCGGTCAGGCTCAGTTTCAAGAGCCACGATGTGATCAGCCGGAGTGTGTCCGTGCGTGCGCAGATGGGCAAGCCATGGCGTATACGGTTCGCTGAGATCAAGCACCCAGTCGAAGCCGGGTAGTACACCTTGATACGTCGATAGCCGTGAGTCGTCGGCACCGGCGGTGGCTCGCGGGTCGACCCCTTGGTCGGTGTAACCGAACAAGGCTGGGGCATAGCCGTGGCGTCGTGCGACTCGCGCCACATTGTCGAAGCGGTCGTCGAGTGGCGAGCCGTTAAAACACACGCGATGATTCATGAGATACATCCCGGTGTACAAACTGGCTCGACCTGGTGAGCACGGCGCAGCCTGGCTGTAGTGCTGGGTGAATGTGGTTGCGTCACGCGAGAGCGCATCAAGATTGGGCGTGCGCACCACCGGGTGACCTAGCAGCGATAAACAGTCACCCCGAAACTGGTCAAGCGTGACTAGCAGAATGTTTTGCGGCATGAATTATTGCGTGCCGAGAGCAGCGCGGTCTGCGTTCTTTGGGTCAAGCACTGGGTCGCGCCAGGTTCGGCTCTCGGGTTCGATAATCACACGATGCAGTGCTCCGTCGGTGAAGGCGAACGGAACATGTTCTTCATGAATCACCGAGTGGCCACGTAGGTAGCCGACGGTGAACCCAGCAGTGCCATAGAAAAACGGCACCGTCATCGGAATCTCGGCAGCACCAACGGGAAGGTCGTCATAGAACAACTCCACATTGCCTTTGAATCGAGCCGACATGGTGAACTCGACCACCAATCGGTGTGCACCACGAGGAATCGGTACCGAGGCAGCCGCCACGAAGCGCTGCAGCCCGAGAAAGTTGTGCACGTAGTGCAACCGGTTGTCACGCACGTAAACGGCGTAGCCCGCCGAGGCTGAACCGTGTGCGCAAATTGCACCAGACACTTCGCCGGGCGAATTGACCTCGGCGATAATGCGAAAACCACGATTGTGCAGGTTCGGCGCTACGGCGCGCGGCAGCGAACCGATACCTGGGCGGTATTCGTATCGCTCACGTCGGTGGCGACGGTCGCCGAACTTGCCGGGTTGATTGTTCAGTGGCAGCACACGGTGCGCTTCGGCTTCGCGCCACCAGAGAGCAATCATCTCTTGCAGCTTTTCGGGATGTGTCTGGGCCAAGTTGTGGATTTCGGCGCGATCGTTGTCGATGTTGTAGAGCTCCCACTCGTCGCGATCAAACGGCAAACTCGCATCGCTCCCGTCGTAGGCAAACCCCATCATCGGATGAAACACGACCGCTTTCCAGCCGTCGTGATACAACGCCCGCGAGCCCATCATCTCGAAATATTGCGTGAGATGTTTGGTGGCTACCTCTGGTTGATTCAACGTGTGGGCAAAACTCACGCCCTCGATCGGCGACTGTGGCACACCCGCAATTTCGGCAGGTGGAGCAATCTGTAAAAGATCAAGCAACGTAGGCATGAGATCCACCGCGTGGGTGTATTGATGGCGAACGCCCCCGCCTTGTTTGATGCCTTGTGGCCAATGCACAATCAACGGGTCGGTCACGCCACCTTCATGGGTTTCACGCTTCCAACGTTTGAACGGGGTGTTGCCGGCCCACGCCCAGCCCCACGGATAGTGATTGTGGGCTTTTGGAGTACCGAGCAAATCAATGCGCTTTAAGTTTTCTTCAAGGCTTTCTGGAACGAAGTTGAAAAAGAACACTTCGTTGTACGAACCCTTCGGGCCACCCTCGGCCGAAGCGCCGTTGTCGCTCATCACGACGAAGATCGTGTTGTCAAACTCGCCGAGCGACTTCACATGCTCAACGAGGCGGCCGACTTGGGCGTCGGTGTGGGTGAGAAAGCCGGCGTAGACCTCCATCATGCGCGAATACAAACGGCGTTCGTCAGCACTCAGCGAATCCCAAGCGGGCACCCAATGTGGGCGTTCACTCAACGTGGTGCCGGCAGGCATAACACCTGCGGCTAGCTGACGGGCAAAAACTTCTTCACGCCACGTGTCCCAACCTTTGTTGAACTGATCGCGGTAGGCGTCGATGTATGGTTTGGGCGCTTGGTGCGGCGCATGACAGGCGCCCGGAGCAAACCACAAAAAGAACGGCTTGGTTTGGTGCGCGGCGCGCGCGTCGTTCATAAAGGTGATGGCTTTGTCGGCCATGTCTTCGGTGAAGTGGTAACCCTCATCGGGTGTTTTCGGTGGATCAACTTCGTGATTGTCGTACACCAGATCGGGGTGGTACTGATCGGTTTCGCCACCGAGAAACCCGTAGAAGCGTTCGAAGCCCCGCCCGAGTGGCCAACGCCAGCGAGATGCACCCATCTGTGCCTCGTGTGCAGGCGTGAGATGCCATTTGCCGACTGCAAAAGTGGAATAGCCGTTGCGAACGAGAATTTCTGAAATCATTCCGTCGTTGTGTGACATCTCGGCGTTGTATCCCGGGAAACCCGACGCAATCTCAGCGACACGCCCCATGCCAACGGTGTGGTGGTTGCGGCCCGTGAGCAACGCTGCACGCGTCGGCGAACATAGGGCTGTGGTGTGAAAATTGCTGTAGCGCAGGCCCGCAGCAGCAAGAGCATCAAAAGTTGGGGTGCGAATGTCGCTGCCGTAACAACCGAATTGCGCAAAACCCACGTCATCAAGCAGCACCACCACGATGTTGGGTGAGCCTGGGGCCGCGACATCCAGATCGGGCCACGAAGGCGTGGAATCTTGGAATGTTTTGCCCATCGACCCACCGAATGCTTTGCGCGACGTCGGTGTCATACCTCAAAACCGTAGCCAGTGTGAGTGCTGCGCAACGAAGGCAGCCCCGACCTGTTGCTGGCGTCGCAGCGCCGCTACCTTGGGAGGTCTACATATCAAACAGGGGGAATACGGCATGGGCCGAGTAGTGAAAGCAGCACTGTTGCAGACCGATTGGGCAGGCAGCAAAGACAAGATGATCGATAAGCACGAAGTGGCAGCTCGCGAAGCCGCCAAACAGGGTGCACAGGTGATGTGTTTTCAGGAACTTTTCTATGGCCCGTACTTCTGCCAGGTGCAGGATACGAAATATTACGACTACACCGAGCAGATTCCCGACGGCCCAACCACCAAGCGTTTTCAAAGCATCGCCAAAGAGTTGGGAATGGTGCTCGTGTTGCCGATGTACGAAATCGTGCAGCCAGGTTTGTATTACAACACGGCCGCAGTCATCGATGCCGACGGTCGTTATTTGGGTAAGTACCGCAAGCAACACATCCCGCAGGTGAAAGGGTTCTGGGAGAAGTTCTATTTCGCACCTGGCACCGACGGGTATCCGGTGTTTGAAACTGCTGTCGGCAAAGTTGGGGTCTACATCTGTTACGACCGCCACTTTCCAGAAGGTTGGCGGGCCCTTGGCTTGAATGGTGCCGAAATCGTGTTCAACCCCTCGGCCACGAGTCGTGGATTGTCGGAATACATCTGGCGCCTCGAGCAGCCTGCATCGGCGGTGGCAAATATGTATTACGTCGGTGCGATCAATCGCGTTGGCATCGAGAGTGAATACGGCGACGACGATTTCTATGGTCAGAGCTACTTCGTCGACCCAGAAGGCAAGTTCGTAGGTGAAGTTGGCGATGCACACAAGCCAGAACTCATCGTGCGCGACTTGGACATGGACAAAATCAAGATGGTGCGTGACCGTTGGGCGTTCTACCGCGATCGCCGTCCGGATGCCTACCCAGAACTCGTTCGCCGTTAACCAAAGGAGCACAACATGGCCCGCACGCTGATTAAAAATGGCACGGTCGTAAGCCCGACTGGTCGCCACGAACAAGACGTCTTGATTGACGGTGAAGTCATCGTGGCGTTGTATGCCCGCGGTCAAGCCGACGCGATGGGTGTAACCGCCGACAAGGTGATTGACGCCAAAGGTAAATACGTCGTGCCCGGTGGCATTGACGTGCACACCCACATGGAGCTGCCGTTCGGTGGCACAGCCGCAGTCGACACGTTTGAAACCGGCACGATTGCCGCTGCATGGGGTGGCGTGACCACCATCGTGGACATGGCGTTGCAGCGCTACAACGAAAACATCCAGTTGGGTCTGGCCGAATGGCATCGCAAAGCGGCAGGCAACTGTGCCGTCGACTACGCCTTCCACCAAATCGTGGGTGGCATCGATGATCAAGCCCTGAAAGACATGACGTATCTCGTTGATCACGAAGGCGTGACGAGTTTCAAGCTGTTTATGGCGTATCCAGGCGTGTTTTACAGCGATGACGGGCAGATTCTGCGGGCCATGCAAACTGCTGGCGAAAACGGTTCGTTGATCATGATGCACGCCGAGAACGGCATCGCCATCGATGTGCTCGTGCAACAATACTTGGCGCGCGGCGAGACCGACCCGAAGTACCACTCGTTTTCGCGGCCAAGTTTGCTTGAGGGTGAAGCAACCCATCGCGCAATCGTGCTGTCAAAAGTTGCCGGCAACGTGCCGTTGTACATCGTGCACATGTCGGCATCCGAGGCGCTCAACGAAGTGGCGGCAGCGCAACATGAAGGCCTCAACGTGTTTGCCGAAACTTGTCCGCAATACCTCTATATGACGTTGGAAGACCACTTGGCACGCCCCGGATTTGAGGGCGCCAAGTTCGTGTGCTCGCCACCGATTCGCTCAAAGCACGATCATCACGACCACCACGCTGACTTGTGGAAGGGCTTGCGCATGAACGAGTTGGCAATCGTGTCGACCGACCATTGCCCGTTCTGCATGAAGGATCAAAAAGAATTGGGCCTTGGCAACTTCTCCAAGATTCCCAACGGCATGGGTGGCGTCGAACACCGAATGGAACTCATCTATCAGGGTGTGGTGCTCGGCGAGATTTCGCTCGAGCGTTGGGTAGAAACCTGCGCCACCACGCCAGCACGCATGTTTGGCATGTATCCGCAAAAAGGCATCATCGCCCCCGGCTCGGATGCCGACATCCTGGTGTGGGACCCCACCAAAAAAACCAAGATTGGTATCAACGACAAGCACCACATGAACATGGACCACTCGTCGTGGGAGGGCACCGAGATTGACGGCAAGGTCGACACGGTGCTGTCACGCGGCATGGTCGTGATTGAAAACGACAAGTTCCTTGGTCGCAAAGGTCACGGCAAATACATCAAGCGCGGACTCAGTCAGTATCTGCATTAATCGCATCAGTACCCAAAGGAGCAATTCATGAATCGCATCGGTCATTGGATCAACAACAAAGTCGTACTCGGCGCGTCTGGTCGCTCGGGCGTGGTGTTCAACCCTGCAACGGGTGAGCAGCAAGCGGCGGTTGACTTCGCCAGCGTGGCCGAACTCGATGCCGTGGTCGCCTCGGCCAAAGCTGCGCTACCTGGCTGGCGATCAACTTCGTTGTCGCGCCGTGCCGAAGTGATGTTTCGTATGCGCGAGTTGGTGGATGCCAACCGCAAAGAAATTGCCAACATCGTGTCGCTCGAGCACGGCAAGGTGCCAGCCGACGCCATGGGCGAGTTGGCTCGCGGGCTAGAAAACATCGAGTTTGCCTGCGGCATTCCGGCGTTGATGAAGGGTGGCTATTCCGAGCAGGCCGCTGGCGGTGTAGACGTGTATTCGATTCGTCAACCGCTCGGTGTGGTCGCCGGCATTACGCCGTTCAACTTTCCGGCAATGGTGCCGATGTGGATGTTTGCCAACGCCATCATGTGCGGCAACACGTTTGTGTTGAAGCCAAGCGAGAAAGACCCTTCGGCAGCAATGTTTATCGCCGACTTGTTGCGCCAGTCGGGTCTGCCAGACGGCGTGTTCAATGTGGTGCACGGCGACAAGGTCGCAGTCGATCGCTTGCTCGAGCACCCAGACATCGCCGCGGTGTCCTTCGTGGGTTCAACCCCGATTGCCAAATACGTCTATGAAACGGGCACCCGCAATGGCAAGCGAGTGCAAGCGCTCGGTGGCGCCAAGAACCACATGCTCGTTTTGCCCGACGCCGATCTTGACATGGCTGCCGATGCCGCAGTGAGCGCTGCCTACGGATCAGCCGGCGAGCGTTGCATGGCAGTGTCAGTGGTGGCTGCCGTCGATTCGATTGCCGACCAGCTCATCGACAAGATCAAGACACGTATCCCCAACATCAAAGTTGGCGCCGGTACCGACCCTTCAGCAGAGATGGGCCCACTCATCACTCGCGAACACCGCGACAAAGTGGCAGGTTATGTGCACGGAGCAGCCAAAGAAGGCGCCAAGGTGGTCATTGATGGCACCGCAAAAGCAAAAGACGACGGCTTCTTTTTGAATCCGAGCCTTATCGACGAAGCCAAGCCAGGTATGAAGTGCTACGACGAAGAAATCTTTGGCCCGGTGTTGGTGGTGACTCGAGTCGAGGGATACGAGGCTGGTTTGAAGTTGATCAACGACAACCCGTATGGCAACGGCACGGCAATCTTCACCCGTGATGGTGGCGTGGCCCGCCAGTTTCAGTTCGATGTCCAAGTTGGCATGGTCGGCATCAACGTGCCGATTCCGGTGCCGGTGTCGTACTACTCATTCGGTGGCTGGAAGGCGAGCCTCTTTGGTGACCAACACATGTACGGCCCGGAGGGAGTCAACTTTTTCACGCGTGGCAAAGTAGTGACTTCGCGTTGGCCCGACCCGCGTACTTCGTCGGTCAACCTCGGCTTTCCGCAGAATCGCTAGGTCACCATGGACATCGGCGTCGTATTGCAGACCACGCCACCCGCATCACGGGTGATCGACTTGGCGAAAAAAGCCGAGATGTATGGCATGTCGCACGTCTGGACATTCGACAGCCATATTTTGTGGGAAGAGCCCTACGTGATCTACAGCCAAATTTTGGCGCAGACCAACAACATCATCGTGGGCCCGATGGTTACCAACCCTGCAACGCGCGACTGGACGGTAACGGCCAGCACCTTCGCGACTCTCAACGAGATGTATGGAAACCGCACCGTGTGCGGAATCGGTCGCGGTGACTCGGCAGTGCGCGTAACCAACGGCAAGCCAACCACGCTTGCCACCTTGCGCGAAAGCATTCACGTGATTCGCGAGTTAGTCAATGGGCGCGGCGTGGAATACAACGGCTCGACCATTCGGTTTCCGTGGGCCGAAAAGAGTCGTTGCGAAGTGTGGGTGGCGGCTTACGGCCCCAAGGCGTTGCAACTCACTGGCGAAGTTGGTGACGGGTTCATTTTGCAACTCGCCGACCTCTCGATTGCCGAGTGGACCATTGCCGCAGTGCGCAAAGCCGCCAAGGATGCTGGTCGCGACCCAAAGAGTGTGAAAATCTGTGTTGCCGCCCCGGCGTATGTAGGCACCGACTTGGCGCACATGCGCGACCAGTGCCGTTGGTTTGGTGGCATGGTGGGCAATCACGTGGCCGACATCGTGGAGCGCTACGGAGAAAACTCGGCAGTGCCCAAGGCCCTTACCGACTACATCAAGGGTCGCCAGGGTTATGACTACAACGAGCACGGTCGTGCTGGCAACAGCCACACCACCTTCGTGCCCGACGAAATTGTTGACCGATTCTGCATCCTTGGTGACGCAGATGAACATGTGCGTCGCCTCAAAGAGCTCGAGGCGCTGGGTGTCGACCAATTCTCGATTTATTTGCAGCACGACGGTAAAGAGCAAACACTTGAGGCCTACGGCGAGCGCATCATGCCGGCCATCGCAGAGTTGGCACGCGCGAAACAATGACATCGCTTATGCGCCGCGCGGCGTACCGAACGTTTATGTTCGTCGCGGCACTGGCGCTCGTCGTTGTGATCTGGGAGACCTACAAAGCGCTCGGACCAGCCGACGGCGGAAAGTTGTTTGGTGCCCGGGTTTTACCACGCACGAGTGATTACGCGATGCCTCATGTGTGGGATATGTTTTCGCGATTCAATCGCCCAGAAGTGCGCGGCTCGGACCGCACAGTGTTCTCAGCAGTGCTGGCTGGCGCTTGGTTTTCGTTTCGTCTGAGTGTCGCGGGATTCGTGATTGGTGGAACACTCGGCATTGGTCTGGCCGTGTTGATGGCGAGATTCCGTTGGGTGCAGCGCGGAGTCTTGCCGTATTTGGTGGTGTCACAGACAGTGCCGCTCATTGCGCTGGCACCCCTCGTGGTGAGCTGGGGCGGCAAAGTGGAAGTCGGGCCGTTCGTGTGGCCGCGTTGGTTGTCGGCAGCGGTGCTCGGTGCCTTCCTGGCGTTTTTCCCCGTTGCGGTTGGCACATTGCGCGGGCTGGCAGCCGCGTCGGCGTCATCGGTGGAATTGATGCAGAGTTACGCCGCATCGTGGACCAAGACCTTGTTTAAGTTGCGGTTTCCGACTGCGGTGCCCTATATGACCCCAGCGTTTCGACTTGGTGCCTCGGCTTCGGTGATTGGGGTAGTAGTGGCAGAAATTTCGACTGGTCTTAAAGGTGGCATTGGTCGCTTGATCATTGAATACGCCCGCGAAGCCACCGGTGACCCAGCCAAGGTGTACACCGCAATCTTTGGGGCTGCAGCACTCGGCTTGACCATGGCTGGTGCGGTAATTGCAGTAGATGTGTTCGTCATGCGCAACCGACCAAAGGAGAACATCTTGTGAGCGCCGTCAGTATTCGTAACGTCAGCAAAGCGTTCAACGAGGGCAAGTCGAACCAGGTGGATGCTCTACGCGAAGTGAGCCTCGACGTCGAGCCAGGTGAGTTCATTTCGCTGATCGGTCCCTCGGGTTGTGGCAAGTCAACCTTGCTGCGACTGATTGCCAACTTGCTTGAGCCGACAGCGGGTGAAGTTGCAGTAAATGGTAAGTCGGCC